>JAODBB010000028.1 GCA_025463745.1 Subtercola sp. | reverse complement strand
ACTTCAGTGTCTTCTCGACCGCGGCAAGAAAGTCTTCAGCAGACCCGATGTCGTTGACGGCGACCTGCTTGGGTGCCCTGTCGGTCGTTACGATTGTCATGTAGTAGTTGCTCCAGTATGGACATATATCGGGCCGTGCAGAACGAAGCTCTCGAATTGGTATGGGAGATTCTTCATCGCACGGCGATGGATGAGTCGACGCAAATTGCGCCAATCAATCTTAGCCCCTGCGATCAGACCGCAGCAACCTGCGTTCAGGATGCCGCGGCGGCAGCCAGAACGGCCTGCATCTCTGCCCGTTCAGTGTCATAGACATGGGCGGATTTCACGATGAAACGTAAGGCTCCGGCGGGGCGCTGCAGGGCATCCGCCACCTGACGCTGGATGATCGCCAATTCGGTGAGGTTGCCATAGCCCTTGGCGCCGAAGTCGATGCTGTGCGCGTAGACGACAAGTTCGACCGCCTGGTCGCCGCCGGGCCCGCGGCGAAGCCAGAAGTCGAGCAGGCTCACGCACGGGATGTACGTGGTGTCGATGAGCGGTTCGAACGTGGTGATCGTGGCCGAGCGGCTCGTGGGGTCTGTGCGCAGGCGATCGATGACCCAGGCGATCTGGTCGCGGCCGGTCTGGGCGTAGTCGAAGAACCGGCTTGCGTAACTACGGGCGCCGCCGAGAGCTTCGACGCGCTGGTGGTCGACGAAATTGGCGCGCATCCAGGCGAGGCGGGCCTGATCGCCGAACCGCGCAATGAGAGCGTCGTCGGCGTCGGGCCGGGAGACGACGAGTGTGGCGTTCTCGACCTCGAGAATCGGCAGCCCGTCGTAGTGTTCAGGCCGGCCGTTCTCGAGAATGAGGCGGGCGACGGCGAGCCAGGCTTCGCCGATGGTCTGTTCGCGGAGGGTATTGTCAGTGCTCGCTGTGCTGGACTGGTCGAGATGGTCGATGCTCATAGTGACGACCTTATTCTGCGGGTACCGACAATGTTACGAAGGGCCGGCTCCAGAGTAGGGAAACGGAACGTGTAGCCCGCGTCAACGAGACGTTCGGGCACAACCCAACGGCTCTTCAAGACGAGCTCGGTTTCGGTTCTGATGGCCATAGAGCCCAGTTCGAGCATCCATCGGCTGGGGGCGAGACCGAAACGCACACCGAGAACTCGGCGCAGAGTGCTCATGAACGAGCGATTGTCAGTGGGGTTCGGTGACGACGCGTTGATGACGCCCTCGAGTCTGTCGTGCGATTCGAGAAAGCGGATGATCTGCAGCACGTCTTCGATGTGGACCCAGCTGAACTTCTGTCGGCCACTCGACGTACGCCGACGGTATTCGTGAAAGGTACCGGCGGCACGGCGGGCACGGGTCGAAAACCAGCGGCCGTCGAGTTGCGGACCACCGAGGCCGGCGCGAGCCAGCCTGATGAGTGGAGCGAGCGCGCTGCCGTCGCCGAGCACGATGGCCATGCGAAGGGCGACCCGGCGGGTACCCGGAAGCTCCGCGGCGAAAAACGTCTTCTCCCACGCGGTTGCGATGCCGACCGAGAACCCGGCGCCGATCTCGCCGGTCGACTCGGCCATCGGGCGGTCGTCGGCGTGACGGTAGATGGTTGCCGTTGAGGAGTTGATCCACAGTGGCGGAGGTGCCGAGGCAGCCTGAACAGCATCAGAGAGTGCAGCAGTGGTGTCGACGCGAGAGCGCAGAATCTCGGCGCGGTTCGCCTCGGAGTAGCGACAGTTCACGCTCTTGCCGGCGAGGTTGATGAGGAGATCTGCGCCGTCGACCAGCTGACGAATGGCGGGAAGGTCGCCCCAGTGCGCATCGGATGCACTACCTTGGCGGCCGATTGAACTGACTTCGGCTCCGGCCGTGCGATAGGCAGCGGCGAGATACTGGCCGATGAAACCGGATCCACCGGCGATGACGACGCGCTGGGTCATGACGGTGGCTCCTGGTCGGGAAGGATGTCGTACGTGAACGATCCCCCGTACTCGTACACGGTACCAATCACGGGAGCGACGATGCGCACCGAGACGTGCTGCCGGCCATCCGCTTCATCAAAACGTTCAGTGAGCTGTACGCGGGGTGCTATGACACGGGGAATAGCGAAATGCGCGCGCCCTAAGTGCAGCCGGAGCGAAGTGGAGGTAAGGTGCAGCTCGCCGTCGGGGATGTTCGCGATCAAGTGGGCGGCCAGCCTTCGATGGCGGCCGAGGTAGTCGACCAACCCGTGTTCGGTGGCGGTGATGGCGTCGAGCATTGTCTTGGTTCCAGCGGAACCGCCGAAATCGAAGGTGCGACGTGCGGTGACTGCGACCCGACCGAGCGGGTCGATGACCGGACGGTTCTCTACCCTGAACGGCACATTCGTCTGCCAGACCGCGAAGGCGATGTTTTCTGCCTCGAGCACACGAAGCAGCAGTCGTACCCACCGTCGCGGGGAACCGACGATGTCAAACACCCCCGACCCGACGCCGACGCACCCGGCCGGAATGGCGCCGAAGTACGCACGCAGCCGGGGGTGGAGCCCGGTCAGCAGGTCGCCGAGCGCGGCCTCATACGGAGAGAGAGGAGAAATGAGCACTCAGTTCTGGAGGGCAGCCACAAGGGTATCGAGGCCGACACCGCCGAGGTCGAGGGCGCGGCGGTGGAACTCACGCATGTCGAAGGAGGCGCCCTGGGCGGCGCGGTAGTCGGCGCGCAGCTGCTCCCAGATGCGCTGGCCGACCTTGTAGGAGGGGGCCTGGCCGGGCCAGCCGAGGTAGCGGTTGACCTCGAAACGCACGAAGCCGTCGTTCATGTTGACGTTCGAGCGCAGGAATTCGAGGGCGTACGCCGCATCCCACACGCCGGAGCCGCCCGGGCGGGGCTTGCCGAGGTGCACACCGATGTCGAGCACGACACGGGCGGCTCGCAAGCGCTGGCCGTCGAGCATGCCGAGACGATCGGCGGGGTCGTCGAGGTAACCGAGTTCTTGCATGAGGCGCTCGGCGTAGAGGGCCCAGCCCTCGGCGTGGCCGGAGGTGCCGGCCAGCTGACGGCGCCAGGTGTTGAGCTTGCCCCGATTCACCACAGCCTGGCCGATCTGCAGATGGTGGCCGGGCACCCCCTCGTGAAAGACGGTGGTCAGCTCGCGCCAGGTGTCGAACTCGGTGACGCCTTCGGGCACCGACCACCACATGCGGCCGGGGCGCGAGAAATCGTCGGTGGGGCCGGTGTAGTAGATGCCGCCCTCGTTGGTGGGGGCGATGAGACATTCGAGGGTCTTGATCTCGTCGGGAATGTCGAACTGGTCGCCTGCGAGCTCGGCGACGGCGCGGTCTGCGGTGGCCTGCATCCACTCTTTGAGAGCCGCGGTGCCGTGCAGCTTGCGCGAGCGGTCGGCGTCGAGGTGGGCGATGGCTTCGAGAACCGTTGCGCCCGGAAGGATCTCACGGGCGATGGCCTCTTGCTCCGACACCATTCGGGCCAGTTCGTCGACACCCCACTCGTAGGTCTCGTCGAGGTCGACGGTGGCGCCGAGGAATTTGCGCGATTCGAGGGCGTACATGTCGCGACCGACAGCGTCGTGTTCGGTGGCGGCGGGCAACAGCTCATGTTCGAGGAAGTCGGCGAGGCGATCGTAGGCCGCGGAAGCGACGTCGGCCCCGTGACCGAGCCTGCGGACGAGTGAGGAGGGCAGGGCATCCGGAGCGCCGGATGAGGAGGCGGAGGGCCCCGCGGCGGAGTCGGGGTTGATGGCCTGGCGCGTCAGATCCCAGAAGAAACCGTCTTCGCCGATGTTTTTTCTGGCCTGTACCAGCACCTCGCGAACCTGCCTTTTGGCCGGGGTGATGCCCGCCCGCATTCCTTCGCGCAGAGTGTCGATGTAGCCGTCGATGGCGACCCCCACGTTCGAGAGACGGGTGCCGACGATCTCCCAGTCGTCGACGGTCTCGGTGGGCATGAGGTCGTACACCTCGCGGATCTCCTGCGAGGGCGACGCGATGACATTCAGATCGCGCAGCTGCAATTTGGCCTGGGAGCTCTCGATGGTGAGCCGAAGCGAACTGCTGAGATCGGCGAGGGTGACGGCGTCGACGTCGTCGACCGGGGTTTCGCTCTCGAGTTCGCGCAGAGTGTGACGCACCTCGCCTAGAAGCTGCTCGTGGCCCTCTGGTGAGTAGTCGCCGTAGCGGTCGTTGGCATCGTTGCGCCCGATGTAGGTGCCGACCGAGGGCTCGAGGCGCACCAGAGTGTCGACCCAGCGCTCGGCGATGGCATCGATGGGGGTCGGTGTGCGCTGCGCGGCCGCAGGCTGGATGCCCGGGGCTGAGCTTTCAGAGCTGGTGGAGTCGGTCATCCATTCAGCTTATGCCTGGCCGCCGACACACCGCTGGCCCGCCCCCCTCATCGAAGTGGAAGGGATGGGCCAGCGACACGGCGAGATCAGGCGTGCTTGCTGCGGCGCATCACCCAGAGCGCGATACCGGCGCCGAGGAGAAGCACGGCACCCGTGATGGGCAGGGCGATCTGCATGCCTGTTGCGGCAAGTGAACCCGCTGCTGCCACGGCCGTGGTGGTCGGCGTCGGCGTTGCCGCGCCCGAGGTCGGGCTCGGGGTCGTGCTCGGCGTCGGAGTCGAGCCATCACCGGGCACCGGAACGGCAACCGGAACGATACTGCTCACCGAGCCATCAGACGCGAGAAGCACTTCGCGCTGCTGGGGGTTGGCGAAATCGAACATGTTGTCGAGGGTGCCGGCGCGAGCGTCGAACGATCCGCCGCCGATGGTGCCGGTCGACCAGTTGTCTTCGATGAACTGCGTGATCGACGTCTGCTCGGTGGGCGTGCTGTCGATGTAGTTCTGCTTGGCGAAGGGCGAGATGACGAGCAGCGGCTGGCGCGGCCCAGGGCCGCAGCGGTTCGAGATGCCATCGGAGTCGAGCACGGTGGCCGTGGTGCAGATGGCCGAGTTCGAGCCGGTGTCAGCCGAGCCGTTCAGAATCGGTGAGGCGACGTGGTCGTACCAGCCGTCGGAGTCGTCATAGGCGACGACGATCGCGGTGCTCGGCCATGACGCTGACTGCTGAATGGCGTTGATCTCTTTGACGAGCGAGATCTGCTCGTCGACCGGGTTCGAGCTGCCGGGGTGACCGTCTTGCGCCGTGGCGGCCTTGACGAACGACACTGCGGGCAGCGTGTTGCTGCTGAGTGCGGTGTAGAAGTTGCTCACGTCGTAGTTGTGGTTGGCCTGGCCGTCGTGACCGATTTCAGCAGGCGATGCCGGCGGAAGGTGGTGCGGGTTCGATGTTGAGGCGTAGTACTCGAAGGGCTCGTGGTGAGCCGAGTAGGCGGGGATCGGGAGATTCGCACCTTCGGCGGTGATCGGCACCGTGTTGCCGCAGATCGCATACCCGGTAGGGCTGTCGGCCGCAGATGTCGACGGGGCGAACCCGTCTTCGAACCAGCCCCAGCTCACGCCTTTCGCGCCGAGCAGGTCGCCGATGTTCTTGCCCTGCAGCTGAGCGAGTGCACCGGTCTTGGTGTGGTTGGTGTCGGCGCAGTCGTCGTAGTACGGGTCGGTGTCGCTCGTCATGGTGCGCAGAACGCCGGTGGTCGGCACCCCGGTCACCGAGTTGACGTCGAGCACGTTGCCGGTATTACCCGAAACCAGGTTGAGGGCGCCGGGCGTCGACGGGCCGAAACCCGTGCTGAAGCTGTTGTCGCTCATGGAGTAGTTCTGGGCGAGGTTCCACATGCCGGTGACGGTGTTGCCGTCGTAGTAGTCCATGTCGATTCCATCGGTGCCGTAGAGCGTGCTCGGGCTGCAGCTCGAGGTCTCGACCGACTGGACGAACTGATCCATCTTGCCGTTGTCATAGGCCTTCTGCTCTGAGCCGTATGAATGGCTCTGGTCGCAGGTCAATGCCTGAGAGGCGTTGAGACGCTGCGGGTTGAAGGTGTTCGGGTTGTTCGTCAGCAGCTCGGGGTGCGAGACATAGTTGTTCGGAATGGGGGTGCCGGCGGCGGCCGTGAACGGCGTGCCGTCTGCGTTCGTCGCATTCGGGTACGTGCCGAAGTAGTGATCGAACGAAATGTTTTCGTCGTAGATGACCACGACGTGTTTGATCGGTGTGGTGGTCGCGGCCGAATTGTCGACCGTGCCGGCCGCCGATGCTGAGGTTGCGCTCAACACGAGACAGGCCACGCCGGCGAGAGCGGCGACGGCGGTGGTCGCCAGTTTCGCTCGAGTGCGTTTGACGCTAGGCATTGCATCTCATTTCTATAGGGTTGGTGCGGGTGAGGGAATCGAACACGGTCAGAGAAAGTCGTGGTGCACGCTAGGTGAGAAGCGTGCGGCCGAGCCAGTCCGAGGCGCCGGTGACGCCGGGCAGAGCAAAAAAGTAGCCGCCACCGAACGGCGAGATGTAGTCGACGAGAGCCTCATCGGCGAGTCGCTTCTGCACGGTCACGAACTGGCGTTCGAGGTCTTGGTTGAACGTCGTGAAGACCAGGCCCATGTCGAGGTTGCCGTTGGCATCGAGACCCGAGTTGTAGTTGTAGCCGCGGCGCAGCATTCGTGACTGTGCGGTGTCGTCGGTGCGCGGATTGGCGAGCCGAATATGCGCGCCGAGCTGAATCGCGTCACCACTCGGGTCGAGTTGATAGTCGGGCGTATCGGTTTCGGCCGCCCCGGTGAGAGGCGCACCTGTATCGCGGGCGCGACCGATCATGTTCTCTTGCTCGCGCAGATTGACACGATCCCAGAACTCCACGAGCATCCGGATCTGTCGCACGATGTGATAGGTGCCACCGGAGGCCCACGCGGGTTCGCTGCCGTCGGCGGCCACCCAGACCAGTGCGTTCATGTCGTCGGCGTCGCGTACGTCGGGGTTGCCTGTGCCGTCTTTGAACCCCATCAGGTTGCGCGGTGTGCCGCTCGGACGCGGCGGCGAAACGAACCCTTCGGTGCGCCAGCGGATCTGCATGGCGCCCCGGGTCGCTCGCGTGATGTCGCGCAGGGCGTGGGTCACGGTGTCGGCGTGATTCGCACAGATCTGAATGAGCAGGTCACCGTCGCAGACCTCGCGTTGCAGGGCATCGTTGGCGAAATCCTCCATGACGCGTAGCTTCGCGGGCTTGAGAGAGGCGAGGCCGTAGCGGCTGTCGAACAGCGAGGCGCCCACCGAGACCGTGATTGTGAGGCCGTCGGGCTCGATCGACGGGCCGACGACGCCCGAATCGGCCGACGGGGCGCTGATTCCGACCGTCGCGGGTGCGCCACCGGTGGTGAGAAATCGCGCCCTGTCGGTGAGGGTCTTCATCAGGGCCTGCAGGTCGGCCGGGCTGGCCGCGGTGACGTCGAAGCTGATGAACGATGCTGCTGCCTGCGGCGGCGTCAGGATGCCCTGCTGGTGTGTTCCCTCGAACGGGTACGAGGCGGCGGCGGAAGCGGGCTGTGCGGCGGTTGCGGTCGTTGCGCCCGTCGCGGCCGTCGCGGCGTCTGCCCCGGCTGTGGCCGTCGCTGCTATCGCCAGCGGAGCTGCCACGCCGGCGCCGATCAGCCCGCCGAGAAAGGAGCGACGACCCAGTGAGGCGCGAGGGTTCGGCGCAGAGCGAGTGTGCGGCGCAGAGCGGTGGCTCGGCGATGAGCCGTGATCCGCCGACGTGTCGTGCTCCGGCGACGAGCGGTGGTTCAGAGAATGTTCGGTCATGATGCACGCGTCCTCGGGTCGCAGATGGCGGCGACCGGAGCGAGAAGCTCCACAGTCTGGTCGAGGGTCGAGTTCAGAGTCTCGCGTTGCGCCTGCGTGAGATCGCCGAGCGCCGTCCAGGAGCCGTCGGGGTGCTGGTAGGAGGCGATCAGCGCCGCTGAACGATCGAGCCAGGCTTCTGCCGTAGGCAGGTCGGGATAACGAGACGACAGGATGCTCTCCAGCGGTAGCAGCGCTTCGCGGGTTCCGGCGATGTTGGCGCCGATGGTGGCGAGTCCGGTATGCGAGCCGGCATCGGCCGATCCGGTCAGCTCGAATTCGATGGCATTCTCGAGGATCTCGTGGCTGCGCAGACCGACGTCGAGCGCGTTGACCCGCGCCGTCTGGAATGTGGTGCCGAGGGTGTCGACATCGGTGACCAGCTGGGCGGTGACGGGGGCGATGTCTGCTGCGGGCTGCCCGCCCCAGAGCTGAGCCTCGATCTTGTGCAGGCCCGTCAGGTCGGGGTCGGCCAATGCGGTCAGCCCGGCCGCGGGCATGCCGTTGATCGCCCCGTCGGCGTCGCCGAACGCTCCGTAGGCGGCACCGAGGGATTCGTATTCGAGGTGTGTCGTGAGCCACGCGGCTCGCGCTGTCATCAGATCGCCGCTGGTGACTGCCGCATCCAGTGCCCGTGCGTCGGCTGCGAGTACCGGCAGCCGGCTCGTGATCCAGCTCTGGTACGCCTTTGCCGCGGGCAGCAGGTCGCCGACGGTCACGATCTGGATGCCGGGGGTCAGAGCATCCTGAACGCTCGCATCGGTGATCGACACCACGGGCCCCTGAATCGGGTCGCTCTCGGCCGGAATGCACACGAACCGGTAGTGGCCGTCGCCCAGCACCACATCGAGCGTTCTGATGGCGTTGGTGCCGAGGCCTTCGACTTCGCCGTAAACCGCCTGTGTGTCAGCACTCTGCAGGTACACCTCTTCACCCGCGATGGTGGTGTTCGAAACGGCGAAACTCAGCGAACCGCCGTGAGAGTCAGCCCAGCCGGCGCCGCAATCGTCGAATCCGGCGTTGACGGCGATGACCTGTGCTGAGGCCGTTGCTTCGGCTGCGTGCCCACCTGCGCCCTGCGACAGGGCAGTCGCGATGAGGGTGATCAGCGCGGCGATGGTGAGAATGGCTATGCCGAAGACGATCCACGCGCGGCGCGGTTCTGTGGGGGTGGTAAGGGTCACGACAGGCATCTTTCGGACAGAACAGACCGTGCCCCTAAGTGGGCACACGTCAAATTACTGCGCGAAAGATCGGCTGGATCGCCAGTTCTCTGAAACTTCTTCTGGTCCTCTTATGGCGTTCACTGAATGTTCATAGTGAGCGGCGTGGCGGCTCACAGGCCTGCCGGGGCGAGACCGGTGCCGGTGTGAGGCTCAGTGCGGGTGTGAGGCGGGCTTCGGATGCCCGGGGATCGAGTCTCCGCTCAGGTTCAGTTCGGCGGGGTCGACCTCGACGTCGCCATCGTCGTCGGGCCCCCCGGTTCCTGGCAGAACGATGATGTCGGCCTGATCGATATCGCCGTCGATGGCCGCGCTTTCGGCGATGCTCTCGTTCTGCAGCGCTTCGGTTTCGTCTTCGCTGGCCGGATCGTAGACGCGGTCGAGCGCGGTTTGATCACGATCGGAGAGGCCCTTTTTCGAGTGGTGTGCCGCGGCGTCGTGCTCGGCACGACGGGTCTCGCGTGCTTCGGAATCGAAAGTCATGAAGCAACGCTACGTGATGCAACGATGTGTTTCCAGGCGTTCTGGGGTTGAGAGCACCCCTCCGCCATGGCGACACGCCGTCGTGGCCGGGAAAGATGCTTCTTCGATTGACTTGTTCGAACATATGTTCGAATATGGGGTGGTGTCTGAACCAGCAGTTCTTCTCGCCGAAGCCGCTCCCGCGGCCACTTCGGTGCGCGAACTTCAGGAGCGTATCAGGCAGATGCAGAGCACGAAGCTGGAGACGCGCAGCCTCCAAACCCAGCCTGCGCTGACCTCTCTGCTGCCCGGGGGTGCGCTGAAAGCCGGCGCTGCGTACTCGGTCGAAGGCTCGCAGGCGCTGGTCATGGCGATGATGGCCGGTCCGTCAGCGGCGGGTGCGTGGTGTGGTGTGGTGGGGCTTCCTGACTTCGGTGCCGAAGCTGCCGCGCACTCCGGCATCGATCTTGAGCGGCTTGTGCTGATTCCTCATCCGGGTGAGCAGTGGCTGGCGGTCGCCTCGGCCATCATCGACGTGGTCACGGTGGTGGTCATGGCGACTCCCCCGCGTCTCAGCGATGCTGTTGCGGCTCGGCTGGCAGCGCGCATCCGGCAGCGAGAGGCGACGCTGATCGTGCTCGGCGAGTGGGCGCAGAGCGAGGTCACATTGCGTATCACCGAGAGCACGTGGGGCGGCATCGGGCAGGGCCACGGGCATCTGGCGAGCAGGCAGGTCGTGGTGAACTCCACGGGTAAGGGGTTCATGGGCCATAAGCGTCAGGCACGGCTGTGGTTGCCCGATGCGGCCGAGCAGATCCGTGAGGTGAGCGAGGGTGTCGGTCAGCCGGCCCCTGCTGCGCGGGATGCCGGTGCTGCGCGGGGTGCCGGTGTTGGTGCCGGTGTTGTTCTGGGTGCCGGTGCTGCGCCGGATGCCGGTGCTGTGCGAGGTGCTGGTGCTGTGCGGGATGCTGGTGCTGTGCGCGGTATGCCGGCAGCGAGCGAGGTCACGGCGTTGCCGGAGTTCGAGCGAGAGATGCTGGTGGGGTGAACCGGTGAGCATCGAAACGGTGAGCAGCCGTATGAGTACGGTACGGGTGGGCGCAAACAGCTCGGTGACGCGCACGCTGGTCGTCTGGATACCCGACTGGCCGGTTCGGGCACACGCGCTCGCCGAAGAGATCTCGCCCGACTCCCCCATCGCCCTGGTCGACCGCGAACTGGTGTTCGCCTGCTCGGCGGCTGCCCGGGCAGAGGGAGTGCGCCGGGGGCTCCGCATTCGCGAAGCGCAGGCGAAGTGCCCTGAGTTGCTGGTGTTCGACTATGACTCGGCACTCGATCACCGCAGCTTCGAACCGGTGGTCTCAGCCATCGAGGCGATCATGCCCGGTGTGCAAGTATTGCGGCCAGGCACCTGCGCTTTGCGTTCGCGAGGCCCCAGTCGGTATTACGGCGGCGAAGAGCAGGCCGCCCGAATGCTGCTCAATACGCTTGCATCGCTTCAGACGTTGCGAAGCGATACTCACCCAGATTCCGCAGATGTGATCAACGCCCGCATCGCCATCGCCGATGGGCGGTTCGCTGCCGAGCAGGCCACGCGGATGACGGCGCACCCACGCACAGCGGCCCCGATCATCCGCATCGTTCCACCGGGCGGCTCACCGGCCTTTCTCGCACCCCACCCCATCGAAACCATCGGCGACCTGCCGCTGGCCACGCTGCTGCGCCGCCTCGGCCTGACCACGCTGGGCGACTTCGCCGGTCTCGACTTTCGCGATGTGCGAGCCCGGTTCGGTGAGACCGGGGTGCATGCTCACGGCTTGGCGAGCGGAACCGATGTGCGGCGAGTGACTCCGCGTCTGCCGCCTCGGCTGCGTGACATCGAGATGTCGTTCGAGCCCCCGCTCGAACTGGTCGACCAGATCACGTTCGCCTTTCGAACGGCGGCCGAGGGGTTCGTGGCCGAACTCACCCAGGCGTTGCTGGTCTGCACGGGCATCCGAGTCGAATTGCACACCGAGGCAGGCGGCATGCACGAGAGGAGTTGGGGGCATCCGCGCTGGTTCAGCGCCAGTGATGTGGTCGACCGCATTCGGTGGCAGGTGCAGGGTCGCACGGGTGCCGGCAACGGGGCACTGCGTTCGGCCATCACGAAGGTGCGGGTGGTGCCAGAAGAACTCGATTCGATCGTTAACTACGAGACGGGATTGTGGGGCAGCACACCCGATGACCGAGTGCATCACGGGTTGTCGCGGGTACAGAGCCTGCTGGGCCATGAGGGCGTGGTGACGGCGAGCATCGGCGGCGGGCGCGGGGTGGCCGAGCGGCAGGTTCTGGTGCCGTGGGGTGACCCGGTTGCGGCGCAGCCCACGATCGCTCCGCCGTGGCCGGGCGCGGTTCCGCTGCCGGCGCCATCGACGGTGTTCGAGCGCCCGCAGGGTGTGACCGTACGGGCGGCGGGTGGCGCCACGGTGGAAGTCACCGAGCGAGGCGCACTGTCGGGGCCACCGTTGCTGTTTCTGGCGGAGGCGGGTGCTCCGGTTGCGCGGTTGCATCCGCTGACCGCCTGGGCCGGCCCATGGGCGGTGCATGAACGGTGGTGGGATCAGGAGAAAGCCCGGTCGTTCCACCGATTCCAGGTGGTCGACGCCGACGGAACCGCATGGTTGCTCGCCCTGCACAACCACGAGTGGTGGGCGGAGGCGCGCTATGACTGACGATCGATGTGCTCTGTGCGAGGTGCGCGATGGGCTTCAATAACCCGCCGATTCCGTGGTCGGAGCTCGAACGCAAGCTCTCCGACCGCCGCCCCGGCGGTGACGCGGCCAAAGACGGCGGAGACGGCCCGGCCTACTCGCGTAAACGTTTGCCGTACGTGCCGCCCGAACATCCCGGCGCCGAACTCGACTACGACGACGGCCCGGTGGTGCCGTTCGCCGAGTTGCATGCCCACTCGAACTTCAGCTTTCTCGACGGCGCATCATCGCCCGAAGACCTGCTCGAAGAGGCTGCCCGGCTCCGGATGCACGGGCTCGCCCTCACCGACCATGACGGCTTCTACGGGGTGGTGCACCTGGCCGAGGCGGCCGAAGCGTACCCGCAGGTCTCCACCGTATTCGGCGCCGAGCTGTCGTTCGGGCTGAGTAAGCCGCAGAACGGAATGGCCGACCCCGAAGGGTCGCACCTGGTGGTGCTGGCGCGCAAGCAACAGGGGTATCACCGGCTCGCGGGAGCGATAACCGCGGCGCAGCTCGCTACTGATGCCGAGAAGGGGCGCCCGATCTTCGACCTCGAAATGCTCGCCGATCAGGCGCGTGGCGGCAGCGGTGCCGACGGCAGCGATGCCGGTCAGCTGCGCGGCGCCGGGTCGCGTAGCAGCGCCGGTCTCTTCGATGGATTGATGGCTGACGGCGGTAGCGGTCGCACCAGCGGTTCAGGCTCAGGCGCGGATTCTGGCCCGGGCTCTGGCTCTGGCAGCGTCGCGTGGATGGTGCTGACCGGCTGTCGCAAAGGCCCGGTGCGGCAGGCCCTCGCAGCCGAAGGCCTGCCCGGTGCCGCCCGCGAGCTCGACCGGCTCGTGGCGCTTTTCGGTCGTGAAAATGTGCTCGTCGAGCTGTTCGACCATGGCAATCCACTCGACAGTGACATCAATGACGCCCTCGCCGAGCTGGCCGCCCGGCAGAAGGTGCTCACCGTCGCGACGGGCAACGTGCACTACGCCACACCGAAACAGTTTCCGGTCGGGCAGGCTCTCGCGGCTGTTCGGGCACGCCGGAGTCTTGATGACCTGGAGGGGTGGTTGCCGGCATCCGCGGGCTCGCATCTGCGCTCGGGGGCGGAGATGGCCGCGAAGTTCAATCGGTACCCGGGGGCCGTCGAACGCACCGTCGAGGTGGCCGACGACCTGTCGTTTCAGCTGCGAACGGCGAAACCGCGGTTGCCTCGGCAGGAGGTGCCGGAGGGGCACACCCCGATGTCGTACCTGCGGCAGTTGGTGGAGGAGGGCATGGCGAGCCACTACCCCCACGCGACAGATTCAGATCGGGCGCGTATTCAGAGCGAACTCGAGGTCATCGAGCAGAAGGATTTTCCCGGCTATTTCCTGATCGTCTGGGACATCGTGAAATACGCCCGTGAACAGGGCATCCTCTGCCAGGGCCGCGGTTCTGCCGCGAATTCGGCGGTCTGCTTCATTCTCGACATCACTGCTGTCGACTCGATCTTCTTCAAGTTGCCCTTTCAACGGTTTTTGTCGAGCATGCGCGACGAAGAACCCGACATCGATGTGGATTTCGATTCAGACAGACGGGAGGAGGTCATCCAGTACGTTTACAGAAAGTACGGGCGCCGCAACGCCGCGCAGGTGGCGAATGTCATCACCTACCGGCCGAAGTTCGCGGTACGAGACATGGCAAAGGCGCTCGGGCACAGCCCGGGGCAGCAAGATGCCTGGTCGAAGCAGATCGAGCGGTGGGGGCCTGAGATCGCCACCCAAGACCACGACATTCCGCCTGAGGTGGTGGGGCTGACCGAGCAGGTGCTGAAGTTTCCGCGGCACATGGGCATTCATTCGGGAGGCATGGTGCTGACCGACAGGCCCGTCGGCGAGGTCTGCCCCATCGAGAACGGGCGAATGGATGATCGAACCGTTCTGCAATGGGACAAAGACGATTGCGCTTGGATGGGCCTCGTGAAGTTCGATCTGCTCGGCCTCGGTATGCTCTCGGCGTTGCAGCACACGCTCGACCTGGTGCGCGAACACCTCGGCGAAGACTGGAACCTCAAGAACATTCCGAAAGAAGAGCAAGGTGTGTATGACATGCTCTGCCGCGCCGATTCGATCGGTGTGTTCCAGGTAGAGAGCCGCGCACAGATGGGCACGCTCCCCCGATTGCAGCCGCGCAAGTTCTACGACCTGGTGGTGGAGATCGCGCTCATTCGCCCGGGGCCGATCCAGGGTGGGGCCGTGCATCCGTACATTCGGCGCAAGCTCGGGCTCGAGCCTGTCACGTATCTGCACCCGAAGCTCGAGGAGCCGTTGGAGCGCACCCTGGGAGTACCGCTCTTTCAAGAGCAACTCATGCAGATGGCCGTTGCCGTAGGCGACTGCACGCCCGAAGACGCCGACCTGCTGCGCCGGGCCATGGGGTCTAAGCGTGGCATAGAGAAGATCTCGTCGCTGCGCGAGAAGCTCTTCGCGGGCATGGCGTCGAACGGTATCGAGCCCGACGTGGCCGAGCAGATCTACCAGAAGATCGAGGCGTTCGCGAACTTCGGGTTCGCCGAGAGCCACTCGAACAGCTTCGCCCTGCTCGTGTACGCGAGCTCGTGGTTCAAGCTGCACTATCCCGCGGCGTTTCTGGCGTCGCTGCTGCGTGCCCAGCCCATGGGCTTCTACTCTCCGCAAACCCTGGTGGCGGATGCCCGGCGGCACGGTGTCGTGGTGCACCGCCCCGACATCCAGCGCTCGGGCGTGCTGGCGGGGCTCGAGCCGCGCGATTCGGTCAGCCCCTCGCGTGACGCGGGCACTGCTGGCACTCGACTTTCGTCGGAGCAGAGCGAATCCTCGGCAGATATGGGTGCGATTTCGCTCTGCTCCGACGAAAGTGCGGTAGCGACGCCGGCTGGAGCGAAAACGGATGGTGGCGGTGCATTCCAGAGCGGCACGTTCCAGGGGAGCACGCCGGCGACGGGAATGCCCGCGTGCGTGGTGTTCGAGCAGCCGACGCCGAGCAAGGTGTTCGACCGCGAGGTGCCGCCCGATCACGCGCAGCACCGGCGCGACGGAAACCTCGACGTGCGGCTGGGCCTCGCCGAGATCAAGTCGATCGGCAAAAAGGTCGCCGAGCGCATCGTCGCCGAACGCGAACGTGGTGGCCGCTATCTCAGCATGGCCGATGTCGCCCGGCGTAACGATCTCGATACTGTGCAGATGGAAGCTCTCGCGTCGTCGGGGGCATTCACCAGCCTGAAGTTGACCCGCCGTGAGGCCCTCTGGGAGGCGGGCAACGCCGCACAAGACAAGGCCGCCTACCTGCCCGGCACGTTCGTCAGTGTTCAGCCGCCGCTGCTTCCGATGCTCAGCCCCACCGAGCAGGTGATCTACGACCTCTGGAGCACGGGCATTTCACCTGACGATCATCCGGTCGCCCATTCGCGCGAGCTGCTGGATGCCCGGGGTGCTCTCTCGATCGAGAAACTGTCGACCACAGAGAACGGGCGGCGCATCGAGGTCGGCGGGGTGGTGACGCACCGCCAGCGCCCGGCGACCGCCAGCGGAATGACGTTCGTGAACCTTGAAGACGAGACGGGCATCCTCAACGTGATCTGCAGTGTGGGCGTGTGGAGCCGCTACCGCCGGGTGGCTCGTGAGGCGCCCGCGATGATCGTGCGCGGCATCATCGAACGTTCACCCGAGGGCATTCTGAACCTCATCGCCGACCGCTTCGAGCTGCTGCCGCTAGGCGCCCCCACCCGCTCCCGCGACTTTCGCTGACGGCCCCGCAGCGCACGGCGCTCACGGGCAATCGGGTGAAACGCTCAGGAGAAACGTACGCTCGCGCGCTGGTAGTACTCGTCGCTCGTGGTGAACCCGGCCCGAACGGCAGCATCCCCGTAGGCCAGATCGAACGACGCCCAGCTCTCAAGCCCGCCTTCGTCGGCCGCCCGACCGAGGAACTGGTTATAGATGATGGCAACCCGACCCCGGGACGCCTCGGTCGAGTCGTAAACCTGGTCGATCAACCACTGACGCCCATACGCGGCCGACGGGTTCATGGGATTCTGTCGAAATTCTGCGCCGAACTCAGCATTGAGCCAATCGAACCCTTCCGTGCCGGAAACCTCACGGCCGAGGATGCTCGCATACAGATCGTCGATGAGCGCACCGTCATTCGGATTGGCGTGATTGCGAGCTGCCGCATCGTTATAGAACTCGTCGGAATCATAGAGAGCCTTCTCGATTCCGTCGGTGGTGATCAAGCCGCGGTGCATCGCGTCGAGCCACGACGCGGCGCCCGAGGGATCGACACCACGCCCTAGAACCGTCTGGTAGGCGTGGGTCATTCGGATCATGCGGAACTCATCGCTGTCGGCGAACCCATCGGCGATGACGCTGCGCGGTGACCCCTGAGACAGCTTCGCCGACCAGTAGGAGATGTCGCTCGGCGACGGCTGTCGATTCAAGAAGTCCGTGTAGAGGGCGATGACGAAGGCGCCTGCGGGCGAGACGCTGGCGGCCACGCTTTGTGTCACCGCCGCGCTGTGCGCCGGTACCGGCGCGGCAGTCGCCTCATCCGCGGCGACGAACGTCGCTCCTGCCACAACAACACAGGCAACCGCGCCAGAGACCAGTCTCGAGAAGTGCTTCACATCTTCTACCCCCGACTCATAGCATAGCTAGTGCGCCGCCTCGTTCCAGTTCTGGCCGCGACCGAGCTGCACGTCGAGCGGCACCTTCAGCTCTGCGGCCGTCGACATGCGGGCGGTGACGATGGCGGCCAGGGCATCCCATTCGCCCGGATACACGTCGAAGACGAGCTCGTCGTGCACCTGCAGCAACATGCGCGACTGCAGCCCGTGCGAGTCGAGGTCGGCAGAGATGTTCACCATCGCGATCTTGAGGATGTCGGCCGCCGTGCCCTGAATCGGAGCATTCAGCGCCTGACGCTCGGCGTTGTCGCGCAGCACCCGGTTCGGGCTCGAAAGGTCGGGAAACAGTCGCCGCCGGCCGAAGATCGTCTCGGTGTAGCCGTCTTCGCGGGCCTGCACCACCACGTTGCGCAGGTAGTCGCGCACGGCTCCGAAGCGCTCGAAGTAGTCGCTCATCAGCTGTTTCGCCTCGGCCGTCGGGATGCGGAGCTGCTTCGACAGTCCGAATGCCGAGAGCCCGTAGGCGAGCCCGTACGACATGGCTTTGACCTTCGAGCGCATGGCCGGCGTGACATCGGAAGGCTCCACACCGAAGATGCGGGCGCCGACGAACCGGTGCAGGTCTTCCCCCGACTGGAAAGCCGTGATCAGCCCTTCGTCTTCGGAGAGGTGGGCCATGATGCGCATCTCGATCTGCGAGTAGTCGGTGGTCAGCAGCGTCTCGTACGACTCCCCCACCATGAAGGCCTTGCGGATGCGCCGCCCCTCCTCCGTGCGCACCGGAATGTTCTGCAGGTTCGGGTCGGTCGACGAAATGCGCCCGGTCGAGCTGCCGGTCTGCACGTAGGTCGTATGG
Source organism: Subtercola sp. (assembly GCA_025463745.1). Lineage (GTDB taxonomy): Bacteria > Actinomycetota > Actinomycetes > Actinomycetales > Microbacteriaceae > Subtercola. The sequence continues at coordinate 53 of JAODBB010000028.1, read as the reverse complement.
ATGCGCCGATCTGGCCCGATCGACTTGTCGAGTGTCTCGACGATCTGGTTGAG
>JAODBB010000025.1 GCA_025463745.1 Subtercola sp. | reverse complement strand
TTCTTGAGCCAGCGGGTCACCGTTCCCTCGGTTACACTCTCGCCGAGTGCTGGAAGGTTGACGGATTCGCTCATCAGTGTGTCTCCTCTTCAGAAACAGTTCAGTTGTTGATATCTACTTTAGGTCTTTACGCAGCACAGCAGATCTCTGGCCAGCGCCGCGGTCGTCAGCCAGAACCGCGCGTCTGCAACGGCAGGCCGCAGAGTGCAGGGCCTACAACGCGTGCAACGGCTTGCCGGCCAGCGCGAGGTGCGCCTCGCCGAGAGCCTCGTTCTGAGTCGGGTGGGCGTGGATGAGCGAGGCGACGTCTTCGGGGTACGCCTCCCAGTTGACGATGAGCTGGCCTTCGCCGATGAGCTCGCCGACCCGGGCGCCGATCATGTGGATTCCGACGACAGGCCCGTCGTTCACCCGAACGACCTTCACCGAACCGGAAGTTCCGATGATGTGGCTCTTGCCGTTACCGGCCAGGTTGTAGTCGTACGACGAGACCTTGTCGGCACCGAACTTCTCTTTGGCCTTCGCCTCGGTGTAACCGACGGATGCGACCTCGGGGTCGGAGTAGGTGACCTTCGGGATGTTGACGTCTTCGACGATCTGCGGTGCGAGCCCGGCGATTTCTTCGGCCACGAAGATGCCCTGCTGAAACCCACGGTGCGCCAGCTGAAGGCCGGGCACGATGTCGCCCACGGCGTAGACGCCCGGCAGGCTCGTCTCGAGGCGCTCGTTCGTGATGACGAACCCGCGGTCGACGGTGACGCCCTGCTCTTCGAAACCGAGCCCGGCGGTGGAGGGGCCACGGCCGACTGCGACGAGCAGCAACTCGGCCTCGATCACGCTGCCGTTCTCGAGCGTCACGACAACACCATGATCATCCTGAGTCACGCCCTGAAAGCGAACCCCGACCGAGAATTCGATGCCGCGCTTACGGTACGCACGCTCGAACTGCTTGCTGACCGATTCTTCTTCGTTCGGAACCAGGTGGGGCAGAGCCTCGATGATCGACACGTCGGCGCCGAACGACTTCCACACGCTCGCGAACTCCACACCGATGACACCGCCGCCGAGAATGGCGACCTTCTTGGGAATGTAGTCGAGGGCCAGCGCGGCCTCGCTGGTGATGACACGGCCACCGATTTCGAGGCCGGGCAGCGAGCGGGAGTACGAACCGGTCGCGAGAATGATGTTCTTGCCCACGAACGTGTCGTCGCCGACCTGCACCGTCTTCGGGCCGACCAGCGTGCCCTCGCCGCGAACGACCGTGATCTTGCGTGCGTTGATCAGGCCTTCGAGACCCTTGTACTTGCTCGAGACGATGCCCTCGCGGTAGGCGGTGACGCCCGCGAGGTCGATGCCCTCGAACGTGGTCTTCACGCCGTACTTACCCGATTCGCGCGACACATCGGCGACCTCGGCGGAGTGCAGCAGGGCCTTGGTCGGAATGCAGCCACGGTGCAGGCAGGTACCGCCGAGTTTGTCTTTCTCGACCAGCGCGACGCTGAACCCCAGCTGGCTTGCGCGAAGCGCAGCGGCATATCCGCCGCTTCCGCCGCCCAGAACGACGAGGTCAAAATTCTGTTCCGACACTACGAGACTCCTTTGGTGCATGAACGTGGTGCATGAGAAATGTGCTGAGAATGAGCATTGCGCATAACGATCATCAGTCGGCCCGCTTATCGCAGGTGTCTTGATGGCGAGATATTTTTTCGCCCATCAGAGCCTACTACGAGTCACTCGCCTGCTAGCTTCTCCGCCACATCGAGCAGCGTACGCACAGTGACGCCGGTGGGGCCCTTTGCGGTGAAGCCGTACCCTTCTCCGCCGTTGACGGCGGGGCCTGCGATGTCGAGGTGCGCCCAGGGTATCGCGCCCGATCCGTCGGCCTTCTCGCCGACGAACTCACGCAAGAAGATGGCAGCGATGAGCATGCCGCCCGCGGTGTTGCCGGGCTTCATATTCTGCAGGTCGGCGATGTCTGAATTCAGCAACGGGCGGAGTTCGGCGGGCAACGGCATCGGCCAGAGAGTTTCGCCGACCGCCTTCGCCGAGGCCACGACGCTCGCCACCAGCTCGTCGTCTCCCATTGTTCCCACGTACCGATTGCCGAGAGCCGTGACCTGCGCGCCGGTCAGCGTCGCGACGTCGATGATGGCATCGGGGTGCTCCTCGCTCGCGGCCGCCAATCCGTCGGCCAGAACCAGGCGCCCTTCCGCATCCGTATTGAGCACCTCGACGGTGCGGCCGCCGTAGATGCTGAGCACGTCGCCCGGGCGAATAGCCGAACCCGACGGCATGTTCTCGGCGACACACAGCCACGCCGTCACGCGAACGGGCAGCGCCAGCGCAGCGACGGCCAGCGTGACGGCCAACACGGTCGCCGCGCCCGTCATATCGTTCTTCATGCCGATCATCGATGCCGGCGGCTTCAGCGAGAGTCCGCCCGAATCGAAGGTGATGCCCTTGCCGACCAGAGCGAGGTGTCGGGATGCACCGCTCGGCTCGTACGAAACCTTCACCAGTCGCGGCCCACGCGTCGAACCCTGCCCGACCCCGAGTATGCCGCCGAAGCCGCCTTCCTCGAGGTCTTTCTGATCCCACACCTTCAGCGTCACCGGAAGCCCGTCGGCCGCAGCCACCGCCCGGTCGACGAGCGTCGCCGGATAGAGGTCGAGCGGCGCCTCATTCACGAGGTCGCGCACGAGCGCAACGGCGCGAGCGGCTTCACGAGCGGCGTCGACAGCGGCGATCAGCTGCGCGCCAGACGACGATACCGCGGTCGAAAGGGTGATCGAGGCGGCACCGGCTTGCCGGGCATCCAGCGACTTCACTCGGTACGCCGTGTAGCTGTAGGCGCCCATCGCTGCTCCCTCGAGAATGGCGCGAACATCGGCGGCGCTCTCGGCGGGCAGCCCGAACCCGAAGCTCTGCTGGCCTCGAACACGGCGCGTGGCGGCCCCTGCGGCGTACCGCAGCGCTTCGGGGGAGGCGCCTGACGTGCCGAGCCCCACCAGCACCACGATGCGAGACCGGATGCCCGTTACCGCTGGCACCCGCACTACTTCGTCTTTCTTAGCACCGAACCCGAGCCCCTCGAACATGCCCTCGAGTGCGGCGACGGCCTCTGCCGACAGGCCGCTCGGAGCAAGAAGTGCCACCCGATCATCCGCTCTCGTCGCCCCCAGAACGAGTACATCGGTGTCGAGCTCTGAGGCGGCGGTATCGGTCACGGAAATATCGGGGAGACTCATGACGTTAATGGTAGCGAGCCGCAGATGGCACCGACGAGCCACCTCGGCTCTGGCGCGTTTGTTTCGGCCCGTTCGCTCAGGGCTTGAGCCAACGAGCTTCACGGGCGCAGTGGTCAGATTAGAGTGGAAACCATGAAAGATCCGGCGCAGTTGTACGAATTGGCAGACGAGGTCGCCCAAATACCCGACGGTCTGCCGCTCGTCGCCGCGCTGACCGGCTTCACCGACGCCGGAGCGGCCGTGAGCCAGTTCGGCGAATACGTTCTCGACACCCTGAACAACCGCGTCGTCGCCGAATTCGATGCCGATGCACTGCTCGACTACCGCGCACGGCGGCCGATCATCTACTTCGACCAAGACCACCTCACCGACTACCAGCCGCAGACCCTGCGCCTGTACCTCGTGAACGACGAGCTCGGCCAGCAGTTCTTGTTGCTGCACGGCTTCGAGCCCGACTTCAAGTGGGAGCAGTTCACTGCCGCCGTCTTGCAGCTCATCGACCGCTTTCAGGTCAAGACCACGACCTGGGTGCACGCGATCCCCATGCCGGTGCCGCATACCCGCGCCATCGGCGTCACCGTCAGCGGCAATCGCATCGAGCTGACCGACGCCATGTCGGTCTGGCGCCCGCACACCCAGGTGCCGTCGAATGCCCTGCACCTCGTCGAGTATCGCCTGCAGCAGCTCGGGCACCCGGTAGCGGGCTTCGTGCTGTTGATTCCGCACTACCTGGCCGACACCGAGTATCCCTCGGCGGCCGTGGCGGCACTCGAATGCATCAGCGCCGCAACCGGCCTGATCTTCCCGACCGACAAGCTTCGTGAAGAGGGCCGGGAGTTCTTGACGAAGATCGACCAGCAGGTCAACTCCAACTCCGAACTCGAGAAGCTGGTCGGCACGCTCGAAGAGCGCCACGACAGCTACATGCAGAACGCGGGCCTGCGTTCGCCGCTCACCGACGAAGACGGTGAGTTGCCCTCGGCCGACGAGATCGCGGCCGAGCTCGAAAACTTTCTCGCCATCAAGCGTCGCGGTGACGACTCGTCGCCGGGCTTCGGAGGGCTGTAGGGTCGTAGGCCGCCTGTTCTGCAACCGCTGAGGGGCGGCTGCTGAGGGGTGCGGCCGCGCAGGGCCGTGCGGATGCACACCATAGACTTAAGGCAATGAATTCGCGGCGCTCCTGGCTCATCTTCGGCATCGCCGCACTCGCCTACATCGCAGCCGTTCTGCAGCGTTCCACGCTCGGTGTGGCGGGCGTTTCCGCGGCCGATCGCTTCGAGACGTCAGCTGCGGTTCTGTCGAGTCTCGCCGTGGTGCAGCTGATCGTGTACGCCGCCCTGCAGATTCCGAACGGTGTACTGATCGACAAGGTCGGCCCGCGCTGGCTCGTCGTCGTGGGCACCGGGGTGATGGTGGTCGGCCAGTTGATTTTGGCGTTCTCACCCGACATCGGCACCGCCATTCTGGGCCGAATCCTGGTGGGCGCGGGAGACTCGGCGATCTTCATCTCGGTCATCCGGCTCGTCAATTCGTGGTTCTCCGGCCGTATGGTGCCGCAGCTCTCGCAGTGGATGGGCAATATCGGCGCCCTCGGGCAGATTCTGTCGGCCGTGCCGTTCGCATATGTACTGCACTCGGCTGGATGGTCGGCGGCGTTCACCTCGGCGGCATCCGTCGCGTTCTTGGCGTTCATGCTGAGCGTGATCGCCTTGCGCGACCGCCCGGCCTCGGTGGTAGCGCCGCCGGCGCCCACGTTTCGAACGGTGTTCGGGCGGCTCGGGCCGACCCTGAGGCGCCCCGGCACACAACTCGGGTTCTGGTCGCACTTCGTGACGCAGTCATCGGGCACCGTGTTCAGCCTGTTCTGGGGGTTTCCGTTCATGGTGTCGGCCCTGGGTTTCAGCACCGGCCTCGCCTCGAGCCTGCTCGTGGTGATGGTGGTCACCGGCCTGATCGCGGGGCCGATTCTCGGCGTATTGACCGCTCGCTTTCCTACTCGCCGATCGAATCTCGTGCTGGCGATCGTCGTGATGCTCGCGATCGTCTGGAGCGTTGTACTGCTGTGGCCCACGGCCCCGCCGCTCTGGCTGATCGTCATTCTCGTTGTCGCCCTGGGCGTCGGCGGGCCTGGTTCGCTGATCGGGTTCGACTTCGCGCGCACCTTCAATCCGCCGCACACGCTGGGCTCCGCGAACGGAGTCGTCAACGTCGGCGGCTTCACGGCCAGCTTCATCATGATGTTCTTGATCGGCGTTCTGCTCGATGCCGAACACAACCTGGGCTGGAGCGTGAACCTGTACGACCTGGGCGCGTTCAGAGTGGCGTTCTGCATTCAGTACGTCATCGTCGGAACGGGAGTGATCTTCTTGCTGGGCGCCCGCCGCCGGGCTCGCAGGCAACTCGAAGAAGACGAGGGAATATCGGTAGCCCCCTTATGGGTTGCACTCAGTGCAGCATGGCAGCGAAGAAAGACTTGACAAAGCAGTGGCGAACACTGAAGGCGTCGGTCAGCCTCTCCGCGTAAACCGTGCAATAATTGTAGATAGAGACCCGTTCTTGTGGTGGGGTGGTCAGCAATATGATCACGCAAAATCCTGCCACTTGACATGGGTCTTAGTAATGTCAAAAAACAACTCCGGTTGACCTTGGCGTGGGGGTGGTGGCAGTTTCGCCGATCTTCGTTATCTCAACCGGTGTGAAAGGTGATCGTATGGCCACCACCAAGGCTCCGGCCGCAGTCTCAACCGCCCCATCCACGAAGGCTCCCGCCAAAAAGGCGAGCGCCTCGACGCCCAAATCCACCGTGCCCTCCACCGCAGCATCCAAAACCGCCGCAAAGGGCCCAGCCACCAAAACCGCCGCCAAGGGCAAGGCCACCGCAAGCAAAGCGACAGCCGAGCTCGAGGGTGACGACGAAGAGGCAATCGACCTCGAAGAAGTAGTGGTCGACGACGAGGCAGAAGACGTGCTCGTCGTTGTCGCTGTTCCCGATGGCGACGATGCCGCTACCACCGAAGACGATTCAGACTCCGACGACGACTCGAAGAAGAGTACCGTTGCCGAAGACCTGCCCACGGGAGCACTTGTGCTCTCGCTCGTCGACGACGACGATGACGTGCCGGTTTACTCCAGTGCGATCACCGGCGCCACCGCCGACCCGGTCAAAGACTATTTGAAGCAGATCGGTAAGGTCGCACTGCTGAACGCGGCCGAAGAGGTCGAGCTCGCCATGCGCATCGAGGCGGGTCTGTTCGCCGAAGACAAGCTGGCGAACACCGAAGGCATGACGCCCCAGCTGAAGCGTGAGCTTCAGTGGGTCGCCAAAGACGGCCAGCGGGCGAAGAGCCACCTTCT
>JAODBB010000006.1 GCA_025463745.1 Subtercola sp. | reverse complement strand
GTGGTGCCGTCGTACACGTGGGCGTGGAGGTCCACCCAGCCCGGACTGATGCAGGCGATGGGCTGCCTGCGGTCTGACGTCTCCGCCGGGCGCACGGATGCGGCGCCGCGCGCGTCGATCGTGAGGATGCCGGTGGTCGCTGCGGGGTTGTCCGGATCGATGATCCGCACGGCGAACTCCGATCCGGGGGCTGTGGGGATCACTATGCGAGGGCCCGGTTGAGGTCGATGTAGCCTGCACGCTGAGAGACCTCGGCTGCTGCGGCGGAGACGAGGGGACCGAGCGCGTTCAGCTGCTCGAGATCGAGCATCATCGCCAGCCCCGAGATGCTGATGCCGCCGATCACGCTTCCGCTGGCATCCCGTACCGCCGCACCGACGCAGCGCACGTTCGGCTCGTTCTCCTCGTCGTCGATGGAATAGCCGCGCCGGGCGATCGCGTCGAGCTCGGCATGCAGTTCTGCGGGGTCTGGCACCTTGTGACTCGCCACCTGCATCTCCACGGTGCGCTCGAGCACCCCGTCGACCTCCGACGAGGGAAGCGCGGCCAGGATGGCCTTTCCGATCGATGTGCAGTGAAGCATGATCTGCATACCGACCCGCGACGCCATCTGGTAGGGCTTGTCTCCCTCGACCTTCGCGAGATACACGGCAGCGTCGCCAGCTCTCACGGCGAAGTGCACGGTGTGCCCGGTGGACTTCTGAAGCTCATACAGGATCGACTCGGCGTTTGCTGCGATGTCGTCGGCATCCCCTCCGCCGGCCAGGGCGCGCATGGCGAGGCCCGCAGCGTACCAGCCGTCGCCGGTGGCGCGGGCGTAATTGCCCTCGACGAGGATCTGGAGGATGCGATGGACGCTCGGACGATTGAGCCCCGACCGCTCTGCCAGGTCGGCGAGTCGGTGCGGACCGCCTGGTGCGCTGAGTGCCCGCATCACGGCGAGGGATTTCTCGATCGAGTTCATGTTTTATGCCCCTTGTGTGGACAGGTTCGTTCTGATGTGGTTAGTATTCCACAATACCGAATGGCGTTACACATGGTGGAATGATTTTCGAGATATCCGCTCAACGACATCGTTTCGCTCCACCCCTTCCCACTAGAGAAAGTAGCAGTTTATGAAATCGTGGAGTACGAATCGTGCTCGATTGGCACGGGTCGCCGGCGCTGCAACTGCAATGCTGGTCGTCGGTTCCGTTCTCGCCGCCTGCTCAGGGTCGTCGTCGGATTCATCGTCCGGCGGCAGCGATACCCTCACCGTCTCGATCGCATCCGACGTCGTGTCGCTGGATCCTCAGCTGCAAGGTGACCTCACCTCGATGAGCGTCGCAGACAACATCTTCGACACTCTCACCGTTCGCGGTTCTGACAACTCGCTTCAGCCGGGACTGGCGACGAAGTGGGCGCAGATCAACCCTTTGACGTGGCAGTTCACGATCCGCGACGGCGTGACGTTCACGAATGGCGAACCGCTCGACGCCAACGCTGTCGCGTTCAGCATCAACCGTCTTCTCGATCCCGCGACGAAGTCGCCGATCGTCGAGCTCGTGAACGTGAAGGATGCTGTCGTCGTCGACGACCACACCGTCAACTTCGAGATGAAGGCGCCTGACCCCGTGATCCCTGCGAAGGTATCGCTTTTCGGTGGCGTCGTGCTGCCGCCGAAGCTGTTCCAGCAGGAGGGCGCCGCCGCGTTTGCAGCGGACCCCGTTGGATCCGGTCCGTACGAATTCGTTTCGCGCAAGCAAGCCGACGAGATCGTGCTGAAAGCGAACCCCGACTACTGGGGAACCAAGCCGGCCGTGCAGAACCTCGTCTTCAAGGTGATGCCCGATCCTGCCTCGGCGCTCGCTGCGCTGCAGTCCGGCGAGGTCGACATCGTGACCGGCATCACCAAGGATGCGGCGAACCAGCTGGGCACCAATCCCGACACGACGGTCGAAAGCACGCCCGGCATCCGCACCTACAGCATCAACCTCGACACGATCACCAGCGGTCCGCTGGCCAACGCGGATGTTCGCAACGCTCTGAACTACGCCGTCGATGTTCCCACGATCATCAGCACTGTGATGGCCGGAGCGGCCGAGCAGACGCCGACGCTCATCCCATCGTCGGTGTACGGATTCGACTCCTCGGTGAAGCCGTTCTCGTTCGACCCCGCCAAGGCGAAGCAGCTGCTGGCGAGCGCGGGTTACCCCAACGGCTTCTCGACGACGCTCACGGCTTCGAACGCCGACTCGGCGCTGGCGCAGGCGCTTGCGGGTCAGCTCAGCCAGGTCGGTGTCAACGCCCAGGTGAACGTCGTCGACGCGCAGACTGCGAAGTCTGACATCATCGCGTTGAACAAGCGCCTGGATGGCGGGATGTACTTGGTGGCGAACTCGGGCTGGACGCTCGACTCGGTCAGCTTCCTGCAGTCGATCGTCAAGTCTGACCGCCGGTCAAGCCGCTGGAACAACCCCCAGGCCGACCAGCTCGTGGTCGCCGGCGAGACCGATACCGACGACACCGCCCGCGTGCAGGCGTTCTCGCAGCTCCAGTCGCTACTGAAAGACCAGGCGCCGTTCGTCTACCTGTTCGACATCAACAACACGTACGCGATGAAGAGCAACGTGAAGTGGACGATGCCGGTGACGGGCATCCTTTCGATGTCGAGCGCGACCTTCGGCTGATCTCGTGGCGACGACAGTAACCACCCAGGCCCCAGCCGCCGGCGTTCGCCGGCGGCTGGGCGCCCGGCTCGCCGGCGGAGAGCTGCAGCAGTTCATCCTCCGCCGAATCGGGCAGACGATACTCGTGCTCTTCTGCGTCGCGACGATCACTTTTTTTCTGGTGCGTCTCACCGGAGACCCGGTGCAGGCGATGCTCCCGCCGACGGCGACGCTCGACCAGGAGAATGCGCTACGCGCTCAGCTCGGACTCAACCAGCCGCTGATCATTCAGTACCTCAGTTACCTCGGCGGAATTCTGCACGGCGACTTCGGGCAATCCCTCTTCTTTCATCAGCCGGCCTTCGACCTGATCCTCGACCGGTTGCCCGCCACTATCGAGCTGGCATCCGGAGCCATGGTGTTCGCGCTCATCGTCGCCATTCCGGCCGGCATCATCGCGGCGGTGAAGCGCGGTAGTGCGGCAGACAGTTCCGTGGTCGCGACCGTGCTGGTGGGGCAGTCGACACCCGCGTTCTTCGTGGGCATCATCCTCATCCTCGTGTTCGCTGTGAACCTGCACTGGCTTCCGGCGGGCGGGATGGGCGGCTTCAACCACCTGATACTGCCGGCCATCACGCTGGGGCTCTACTCCATGGCGATGATCGCCCGATTGCTTCGATCATCACTGATCGACCAGCTCGGCGAGGACTACATTCGCACCGCACGCTCGAAAGGGCTTTCGCGGTGGCAGGTGATCCGCGACCATGGCCTGCAGAACGCTGCGCTTCCGGTCATCACCATCATCGGTCTGGAGATCGGCAGCCTTCTGGGCGGCGCGATCCTCACGGAGCAGGTCTTTTCATGGCCAGGTGTGGGGCGACTGACGGTGGAGGCGATCACCAACCGAGACTTCCCGCTGATGCAGGCGATCGTTCTGTTCCTCTCGGTGATCTTCGTCGTGGCGAACCTGGTCGTCGACATCGCATACGCATTCCTTGATCCGCGAGTGAGGTTGAGCTGATGACCATTGACAGTGTTGTCGCGGGTACGCCCGACGAGACAGAGACCACCATCGCGTTGCCGAGCACCGCCCCCCGCCAGCAGAGCGGCTGGCGCAGCTTCCTCAAGGCGCTGCGCAAGAACGTGGTGGCGCAGATCGCCCTCGGCATCCTCGTGCTTGTCGTGCTCGTCGGCATTTTCGCGCCGCTGATCTCGCCCTTCGACCCGGCAGCACAAGACCTCATCCACCGGCTCAAGCCGCCGATCTGGGTGCCCGGCGCCCTGCCCGGGCACATTCTCGGCACCGACGATCTCGGCCGTGATGTGCTCAGCCGCATCATCTACGGCACGCGGGTGTCACTACTCGTCGGCGTCGCCGCCACGGTGCTTTCGGGCGTCATCGGAACGGTCATCGGCGTGGTCTGCGGCTTCTACCGGGGCAAGATCGACGCGTTGTTCATGCGACTGGCCGATATCCAGCTGGCGTTCCCGACCATCCTCCTGGCTCTCGTCGTGGTGGTCGTGCTGGCGCCGAGTCTCTGGGTGGTCATCGTCGTGCTGGGCCTGAACGGCTGGATGTCGTACGCTCGCGTGATCCGCTCGGAAGTGCTCTCCCTGCGCAGCCGGGACTTTGTGACGGCGGCGCGCGCCATCGGCGACAATGACGTGCAGATCATGTTCCGGCACATCCGCCCCAACATCCTCGCGCCGCTTGCGACCATCGGCACCCTGCAGGTGGCCGCCATGATCGTGGCCGAGGCATCGCTGAGCTACCTCGGGCTCGGCGTGCCGCCCACCATCCCGACCTGGGGCGGCATGCTCGCCGAAGGGCAGCTCTACATCGCGACCGCCTGGTGGATCGCAGTGTTCAGCGGCCTCGCGATCGTTCTCACCACCCTCTCGATCAACGTCACGGGCGACATGCTCCGCGACTTCGCCGATCCGAAAGCATACCGATGAGCCTCGCGACCCACCTGCTCTGCGACGACTGCAACACCGTCACCGCACTCACCACGCTCGTGAACCTCTGCCCAGTTTGCGGTGGTCTGCTCGAGGTGCAGTACGACCTCGCGGGCGCATCCCCGAACCTGGCGTCGCACGCCGCCGCGAACCGGCAGCAGGGGATGTGGCGATGGCGCGACCTGCTGCCGCTTCCCGAAGGTGCGACCGAGGTCAGCCTCGGCGAGGGCGACACCCCGCTCATGGCAATGGAGGAGCTCGGTGCGCGGCTGGGTATTCCCGGCCTCTTGGTGAAGAATGACGGGCTCATGCCCACCGGCAGCTTCAAAGACCGCGGATTCGCGCTCGCGGTGAGCTTCGCACGCGGGCTCGGCGCAGAGCGCGGCTTCACGTACAGCTCGGGCAACGCAGGAGCCTCGTTCGCCGCGTACTGCAGCCGTGCCGGCCTCGACGCGACGGTCTTCGTCGAAGCGGCGGCGAATGACACCAAGGTTGCCATGATCAGCATGTACGGTGCCGCGGTGTACCGCCTGCACTACGACTCCAGCGCCGAGATCTTCGATGCGCTCGATGCTCTCGCGCGTGCCGGGCAGCACTCGTTTGTGAACTTCGTGAACCCGATCCGCCACGAGGCGATGAAGGTCTATGCCTACGAGATCTGTGAGGCCCTCGACTGGGCAGTGCCCGATGTGATGGTGCACCCGGTGGGAACCGGGGGCGGGCTGTGGGGCGCGTGGAAGGGTTTCAACGAGCTCCGCTCGCTCGGGCTGATCGATCGTGTGCCACGCATGGTCGGCGTGCAGCCCGCGGTCTGCGCGCCGCTCGTCGACGCCTATGAGAACGGGCGCGAAGCGACCGTGCGTACCGGAGACGCCTCAGCCACGATGGCCCAGAGCATCGCCGGAGACGACATGATCCACGGCGGCCGCCGCATTCTGCGCGCGATCCGCGAGTCGGGCGGCCGGGCCGTTGCGGTGACGGAGGAGGAAATCGCCGAGGCGATGACGCTGCTCGGCTCTGCCGCGGTGGCCGCAGAGCCGTCGGCCGCGGTATCGGTCGCCGCCTTGCTGAACGGGCGCGAGGCAGGCTGGCTCGCCGAGCACGACACCGTGGTGGCCGTCATCACCGGCACCGCGCTGAAGCAGCCAGGAGCGGTGCTGAAGGTCGCCCGCCCACCCAGGGGAGACGTGCGCGCCGATGCCGCAGAATGGACCCGCATCATCGGTGCCCCCGTGTTCGCTGCCCCGGCCATCCATTCGGCGACGAGCCCGCGATGAGGTGCACATCTGATGCCGAGATCCTGGCGCAGCTCGCCGACTGCATCGCCCTCGAGAGCCCGACGCCGCCCGGAGACGCCACCGATGTGGCGCGCTGGGTGGAGGAATGGGGCCGAGAGATCGGTGCAGACGTCGCAAAGCAAGAAGTGTGGCCAGGTGCCGACAATGTGATCGTGACACTGCGGTTCAGCGACGGGCCGCGTCTGGTCTTCAACCGTCACATGGATGTCGTCGATCCCTCCACTCAGGTCTGGAAGACTCCGCCGTACACCGCTACCTCTGTAGGCGACCGTATTTACGGGCGCGGAGCGGTCGACGCAAAAGGCAGCCTCGTTGCCATGCTCGCCGCGTTCGAACGGGTCGCCGCCGATCCGGCCGGACTCCGGGGCGAGATCGTGCTCACCGCTGTCGTCGCCGAAGAGGCCGGCGGCCTCGGCAGCCTGCGGCTCGTCGCCGACGGCTTCACCGCAGACGCCGCGGTGGTCGGCGAGCCGACCGATCTCGAGGTCGCGTACGCCCACAAGGGCACCTACATGCGCGAACTCACCTTTCACGGAACGGCGGCGCACAGTGCGTCGCCGTGGCTCGGCCACAACGCCGTCGCCGATGCCGCTGCGTTCGTCGCGGCCTCGGAGCGAGAGACGATCCGGCTTGCGGAACAGCCGCATCCCGCACTCGGCCCGGCCACGATGACCGTGACGAAGCTCTCCGGAGGAGAATTGCAGAACACCGTTCCCGATGAAGCAGTGCTGCTCGTCGACCGCCGGATGATCCCGGGCGAGACCCACGCGGGCTGCGACGAGGAGCTGCGTGCCCTGCTTGCAGAGCTCGCCGATGAGCGCCCCGGCTTGCGAATCGAGGAACCACGCGTGGTCGTCTCCACCGTGCCGTCGCAGACCGAACCGGGCAACCTGATCGTGCAGAGCGCCTTGCGCGCGACCGCCGCGGTGAGAGACACGGATGCGACGCAGGTCGGCTTCAACGCCGGCTGCGACATGAGCAAGCTCGTCGGTGCAGGCATTCCCACCGTGATCTGCGGCCCGGGCAGTCTCGCGCAGGCGCATGGACCTAACGAGTACGTGCTCGCCCAGCAGGTGGTGGATGCGGCGTCGATCTACGAGCTGATCATCCGCGACATGCTCTCGACTGAACGGCCGGTGCGCTGATGGCGATCCTCGAAGTAAAGAACCTGAAGGCGGAGTTCCGGCTCGACACCGGAGTCGTGCGCGCCGTCAACGACGTGAGCTTCCAGGTGGAGCAGGGCAAGACGCTCGCCGTGGTCGGGGAGTCCGGCAGCGGCAAGACCGCGACGGCGCTCTCGACCTTGCGCCTGAACCCGGAGCCGCCGTGCGTCTACACGGGAGGGGAGATTCTCTTCGACGGGCGGGATCTGCTGACGATGAACGACCGCGAGCTGCAGGGCATCCGGGGCAGAGGGATCGCCATGATCTTCCAAGACCCGATGACGAGCCTCAACCCCGTGCGCACGGTCGGATCGCAGATCGTCGAGGCGGTCGCGCGGCACGAGAAGCTCAGCCGCACCGACGCGAAGGCCCGCGCCGTTCAGGCGCTGCGCGAGGTCGGCATCGCCAATCCCGAGGAGCGCGCGCGGCAGTATCCGCACCAGTTCTCGGGTGGGATGCGGCAGCGCGTGATGATCGCGATGGCACTCGCCTGCCGGCCGAAGGTGCTCATCGCCGATGAGCCGACGACCGCTCTCGACGTCACCGTGCAGGCCCAGATCATGGAGCTGCTCGACGACCTGAAGCACCGCTTCGACATGGGAATCGTGCTCATCACCCACGATCTCGCGCTGGTAGCCGAGAAGGCCGACGACGTGTTGGTCATGTACGCCGGCCGCCCGGTCGAGAAGGCGACCGCGCAGGCCCTCTTCGACGAGCCGAAGATGCCCTACACGATGCTGCTCCTGCAATCGGCGCCGCGAGCCGATCGTCCGAAAGGCGCCGCGCTCGATCCCATCCCCGGTTCGCCGCCCAATCTTTTGGCGCTTCCGCCCGGATGCCCGTTTCAGCCGCGCTGCTTTCTCGCGAAACCCGAGTGTTCGAGCATCGTTCCACCCCTCGAGTTCAAGGCTCCGGAGCACGAGGCCGCGTGCATCCTGTCGCCCGCCGAGCTTTCCGCCGCCGCACACTCGCTCACCGACCGCGAAGACGCACTGACCGCGGCGGCGGCGTCGACCGAAAGGCAGATCTCATGACCGAAACGCCGACCCCGGCGCCTCTGCTCTCGCTCCGAAACGTCACGAAGCAGTTTCCCGCGCACGGCGGCGCGTCTCCGATGCCGGTGCTCGCCGTCGACGACGTGTCGCTCGACATCGCGCCCGGCGAGACCCTGGGTCTCGTGGGCGAGTCGGGCTGCGGAAAGACCACACTGACCCGTGTCATCCTCCAGCTCGCCCAGGCTACCTCGGGGAGCATCACGTTCGACGGCCGGGAACTCACCACGCTTTCGCGGCGGCAGCTGCTCTCGGTACGGAGGGAACTGCAGGTAGTGCTGCAGGATCCCTATGCGAGCCTGAACCCGAGAATGCGGGTGCGCGACATCTTGGCAGAGCCGTTTGCAACGCACGGCCTTCTGCCGAAGGGACGAGGACGAGGAAAAGCCGCCCGCGATGCCGTCAGCAAGCTGTTGGACTCGGTGGGGCTCGATCCTGCGGTGCAGGATCGCTACCCGCACGAGTTCTCGGGCGGTCAGCGCCAACGTATCGGCATCGCCCGGGCACTCGCTCTCGAACCGCGGCTCGTGATCTGCGACGAGCCCGTCAGCGCGCTCGATGTCTCTGTGCAGGCCCAGATTCTTCATCTGCTCCAGAGCCTCCAGACCGATCGCGGGCTGAGCTATCTGTTCGTCTCGCACGATCTCTCGGTGATGCGGCAGATCGCAGATCGAATCGCCGTGATGTATCTCGGGCAGATTGTCGAGATCGCAGAGACCGAGGAACTGTTCCGCAATCCGCGTCATCCGTATACCCAGGCGCTCCTGTCTGCGGTGCCCGTCGCCGGGCACCGGTCGAGCCGTGTGGTGCTCGCTGGAGATCCGCCGTCGCCGGCGAATCCGCCCTCCGGATGCCGCTTCCGCACGCGCTGCCCGCTCGCACAAGACGCGTGTGCCGAAGCTCGGCCGCCGCTGGCGTCCCAGGGCACGCCCGGCCATGACGCGGCCTGCTTCTTTCCGGTGGACAGCATCACCGAGCTCGCGCGCGCCCAGGAGCGGGTCGCACCCGCGGCGGCGTGAGATCGCTTTCCACCGGCCGAAAACACAGCACGAAGGATCTTCAATGATGGATCGGATTGCAGCAATCCTGGGCGCCGCCCGGCGGGAGCGCGTCTTCTCGGCCGCAGCCTGGTCGTACGGCGACGCCAAAGGGCCATGGGGCCGTGGCATGCTAGGCACCCTGGCCTGGGATGACGCGGATGGCGCCGGTTGCCCGGATGTCGCGGAGAGCAGCCTCTGGGACCTCGCGTCGGTCACCAAGCCGATCGTCGCGATGGCCGTGATGTCTCTCGTGGAATCGGGAGAGCTCACGCTCGACGACACGATCGGCGACCATCTGGCCGACTACCGCGACACCGACAAGGCGGGGATCGCTGTGCGGGATCTGCTCACCCACACGTCGGGGATTCCGGGGCAGATCCCGCTCTTCCAGTGGAATCCGACGAGCGACGGGCTTCTCCGTGCGATCCGCACTCTGCCGTTGCTCGCTCCGGCCGGAACCGAGGTCGTCTACTCGTCGCAGGGCTTCATCGTGCTGGGGCTCATTGCAGAAGCGGCCTCCGGCATGCCTCTGGACGACCTCGTTCGATGCCGGGTGCTCGAACCCGCCGGTACGACCGATACTGGTTTCGGACTGCCCGAGAACCGGCGCGCCGAGGCGGTAGCCACTGAAGACGACCCGTGGCGCGGCCGCATGGTGCAGGGCGAGGTGCACGATGAGAACGCGGTTGTGCTCGGTCGTCCTGCAGGGCACGCGGGACTGTTCGCGACGTTGGCCGATCTCGAGGCCCTTGGCCAAGCACTCTGCGCTCGGGGGGCGGGGCATGGCGGCCGTCTGCTCTCTTCGTCGTCTTATCGTGTGATGATCGCTCCGCGCACCGACCACCTGCGGTTGCGGCGCACACTCGGCTGGCAGGGCGTCGATCCCGTCGGCTCACCCGCGGGCGACCTCGTGGGGCCGAACGGCTTCGGTCACACCGGATTCACCGGCACGTCGATCTGGGTCGACCCCGAGGCGGGCCGGTACTCCGTTCTGCTCACCAACCGCGTGCATCCCACGCGCTCGAGCCCGGCCTTCAACCGGGTACGCCGGGCTGTCAACAACGTGGCCTTCGCCGCACCCACGACCACTCACCCCCCGACTGCTGATCACTGAGGAGCTCCCATGTCCAAGAAAGAAATCTCGACCAGAAACGCGCCGTCGCCGGTGGGCCCGTACAGCCAGGGGATAGTCGCGAACGGATTCCTCTACACCGCGGGTTTCGGACCGCAAGATCCGAACACGGGCGCGATGGCCGACGGCGTAGAGGAGCAGACGCGGCAGGTGCTGCGAAACATCCGCTCAGTGCTCGAGGCGCACGGAGCATCGATGGATGACGTGGTGAAGTCAACCGTGCACCTCCAGCACCTCGATCGCGACTTCGCGGCGTTCAACGGCGCCTACCGTGAGTTCTTCGCCGCGCCGTATCCCGTGCGCACGACCGTCGGCTCGACGCTGGCGGGCATCCTCGTCGAGATCGACGTCGTCGTGGCGCTGAGACCGTAGCCCGTGACCTCGCACCATCACGGTTACCTCTTCGATGTACGGGATGAGCGTCGCCTTCCAGGTTCGTGCCGAGGGGCTCTTTCAACTTTAGTCATTCCGTTTCATGCGCGATCCGCCCGCCCAGCAGTCCTGAAGGAGTCCTCGTGACAACAACCCCAGCGCCCGTTCCCACACGAGCATCCGTGTCGAGCGTTCTTCGCGAACGCCCCGTGATCGCCGTGCTGCGCGCGAACGATCCCTGTGCCTACGACGCTGTCGTCGACGTGCTCGTCGAGAACGGCATTCGCTCGATCGAACTGACACTCACGACGCCGGGCACGCTCGAGCATCTTTCGTCGTTACTCGAGCGCTTCACCGATGCCGAGATCGGCGTCGGCACTGTCACCACGGTCGACGAAGCGCTGTGCGCGATCGATGCGGGCGCCCACTACCTCGTGACGCCCGTCCTCGACACCGCAGTGATCCGGGTCGCCGTCGAGGCCGGCATTCCGGTCTACCCCGGCGCGCTGACTCCGACCGAGGTGTTCGCGGCATGGCAGGCCGGAGCAGCCGCCGTGAAGATATTCCCCGCCGAAACTGTGGGGGCGCAGTACGGCACGCATCTGCGCGGGCCGTTCCCCGGCATCGAGTTCATTCCGTCTGGGGGAGTGGCCCTCGATGACATACCGGCGTGGCTGCAGGCGGGTGCGGCAGCGGTGAGCCTCGGCGGTCCCTTGATCGGAGATGCGCTGAAGGGCGGCTCGCTCGAGGCGCTCGCAAATCGATGCCGCCGCGTCGTAGCGATCGTGGAACAGGAAGCTCGATGACGAACGACACCCGCACCGCTCCACGTGGAGTGGTCACCTTCGGCGAGACCATGGCACTTGTGAGTGCCGACGCGTTCGGTCCGCTCCAGCACAGCAGTGGGCTGACACTCGGCATCGGCGGGGCGGAGAGCAATGTGGCTATCGGGCTCAGCCGGCTGGGCGAGCGGGTCACGTGGATCGGGAAGGTGGGTCAGGATCCGTTCGGCGACCTCGTCGTGCGGGAGATCCGTGCCGAAGGCGTGCGTGTCATCGGCATCCGTGACGACGACTCACCCACCGCTCTCATGGTGAAGGAGCGCAGAACGTCCGCCGAGACGCGCATCTGGTACTACCGTGCTCATTCCGCCGGATCAAAGCTCGGCGTCGACGACATCGACTTCGATCTGATTCGTCAGGCCGGCATTCTGCACATCACCGGGATCTCACCCGCGCTGTCGCCACGGATGGCCGACCTGACTGACGAGGCTATGCGCGTCGCACGGGAATCCGGTGTGACCGTGTCGCTCGATCTCAACTATCGGGGAAAGCTGTGGACCCCTGAGGAGGCCGGCCGGGCGTATCGGCGGATGATCCCGCAGGCCGACCTCGTGTTCGGCGGTGACGACGAGGTGGCGATCGCGATCGGCCGTGACGATTCTCCAATGGGTCTCGCTCATGGTCTTATCGACCTCGGCGCGAGTGAGGCCGTTGTGAAGCTTGGACCTCTCGGCGCGGTCGCGGTCATCGGCGGGGAGGAGTATCGCCGGGCGGCCGTCCCGATCGAGCCGATCGATACTGTCGGTGCCGGCGACGCCTTCGTGGCCGGCTACCTCTCCGAATACCTCCGTGACGAGCCGGCGGAGGCCCGCCTTGCGACCGGTGTGACGGTGGGCGCCTACGCCTGCCTCGTGCCGGGAGACTGGGAAGGCCTGCCCCACCGCGGAGAGCTCGGCGGCCTCACGCCCGCCACACCCGTGACACGCTAGACCGGATCGTGCCGGAGCACGCACGAGGGTTTAAGCGGGCGGTCATCTGCTGAGTTCGTCGGTGACGAGCGTCAGGAAGCTGTCGTAATCGAAATCGATCGCGATCTCAATTTGAGGTAGGTCTTCCCATCGGTGGTGATTTCGGCGGTCCACGACGGTCATACCGCGGGTCAGTTTTCCTTCAGTCGCAACATCACAACGCACAGTTTCTGTCGTCACCAGGCTCGGGTTGATGACGGCACCTATTGCGGCGCTGTCGATGAGCGAACAGTAACTCTGGTAACCGCGACTTTGCACGAAGTTGACGACTCGAAGAGCGAACTTGGCTTCCGCTGTGTCTGACTGGCTCAGCCGCTCGAGATCAGCAGGACGGAAATTGATTGACGGATGAGTCGCGACATCGAGGCCAACGGCGAGGAGTTGGAAGCCTGCGTTGAAAACAATATGCGCAGCCTCTGGGTCGACAAACATGTTCCATTCGCTGGTGGGATTATCGCCAGTTGCCTGCGACCACGAGTATGGAGTAACGCCAAATGAACCGCCGATGATCGCGAGTTTGGTCACCTTGGACGGCAGGCTTGGGTCAATCGCGAGAGCATCGGCGATGTTGGTGAGAGGGCCAAGGCCGCAAATGGTGATCTCTCCGGCGTTGGCGTTGACAGTGTCGACGATGAGTTGCGCTGCACCGCGCGGGTCGAGGGCGCGTCTTGATAACGGGAAACTGGACTCGGCCAGGCCGTCGGACCCGTGCGAGAAGGGGTCCGACGGGTAGTCGCCGCCGATGGGCAGTATGCGACCTTGCGCAACCGGCATCTGTGGGGCGCCGAGCATATCGAGCACCCGCAGAACGTTCGCCGCCGTGCGATCGCTTGGCAAGTTTCCGGTCACGGCGGTGAGAGCGACGATGGAGATCGCGGATGACTTGTGAGCCAACGAAATTGCCATCGCGTCGTCCATGCCGGGGTCCGTGTCGATCAAGACCTTCATGAATTGCCTTTCAACTTGCGCAGAATCTGGAAATGGGTACTGTAAACATAACAACATAATGACCGCAAGGAGAGTTGATGTCAACGATTGCCGTGCTCTCGCATATCGTGATCGACGAAATCCACCCGGCAAATGGTGGGCCCGTGGTCGCGAACGTCGGAGGAGCAGGCGCCTTCGCCGCTGTCGGGGCGAGCCTCGCTGGCGATTCAGGAACGGCCTTATTGGTTTCCGGCATCGGCACCCACGACCGGGCGACACTCGTCGAATGGTGCGGCGATCGGGAAATCAGTTCGAAAGGACTATTCGATGCGGGAGCCCACTCGCCCCGCACCCGTATTCACTATTTTGCCGATGGGGAGCGCGAAGAGACTCCGATGTTCGGGTTGGACCATTTCAACTCCTACACACCGCTTCCCGTCAATATTCCTGTGCACTTCGAGGATCTCGGGGGCGCCTATCTGTTTCATGATCTAGACACAACTTATTGGGAACGCATCGATGAGTTTCGCGGTAAATTCTCCAGTCCCATACTGTGGGAGATATCGGCCGAGGCGTGCCGCCCAGAGAACCGAGACGCAGTCCTCGAACGATTGCCCTTAGTCGACGTGCTCTCTATCAACGAGGCCGAGGCCTTCTCGTTACTTGCCGTGAATGCGCTGCCCGACGTGGTTGCCGCCCTCCGGGGAGCATCTGTGATGGTGCTGCTGCGTCTGGGCGCACGAGGATCCATCGTGCTCGGTGGTGGCCGCCCCGTCAGGATCGGCACCGCCCCCACCCACGCCGCAGACCCGACTGGCGGCGGTAACGCCTACTCCGGCGCGTTTCTCACGAGCTTTGCCCAGACCGGCGACCATGCCGCCGCCGGAACCGTTGCTGCTGCCGCCGCAAGCGTCGTCGTAGCCAATCCCGGATCGCCGAAAGTGACAACTGCGATTCGCTCCGCAGTCCAACACGCAGCAACCAAAGTCTCCGTAGTCCCGATCCTGGACTAACGCACTGATCTATCGAAAGAAATGGAGAAGACAACGATGTCAACAAATTGGAATCCGTATCAGCCGTACGACTCCTACAAATTCGCCGACAACGTCCCACGCCGAGGACTGCTCGTCAACGGCAAGCCGGCCTTGTCGCAGCTCGACCCAGACAAGGTCGGCCGGTACGTGCTTCTCACCGTAAGAGATCCACTCTGCGCGTACGACGACGATCCGGCAACTCAGCTTTCCCGTCGGCTCGACAATCCGGAGCAGATCGGGAAATCAGGGATGTTCACAACATGGTCGGGCACTTATCAGGGTGTCCCGTTGACGGTCGTGTCCGGCGGGAGCGGCTCACCCGAGGCCGAGCTGATCATGCACGAGCTATTGGAATTCACTCATGCCGACACCTTCGTGCGCGTCGGCGGGTCCGGCGGCTATCACCCCAAGGTGAACCCAGGCGATGTGGTGATCGCTTCCGGGGTCGTCCGTGATGAGGGAATGACGAGGGCATATATACCGGCGTCTTACCCCGCAGTGGCGTCGTACGACGTCGTCATCGCCATGGCCCGCGCCGCGAGCGGCCTCGGTCAGCCGTACCACATCGGCGTCACGCGGTCCAGCGACAGCGACTTCGTCGGCGTCGGTCGTCCGTCAGTGGGCGGCTATTTCCAACCCTGGCACGCCGACATCCTGGAGACGTGGGCTCGAGCCGGGGTATTGAACGGCGACCGAGAATCCGCAGCGATAGTCACGCTCGCAGCTCTCTTTGGCAAGCGCGGCGGCTCAGTCTGTTCGGTGGCGGACAACGTAATCGCCGGCAAACAATTCATCGCGGGCGCTGGTCATGCCTCAGGGATGGATATTGCGCTGAACGGGATCGTCGAGCTGGCCGCCTTGGATAAAGACGCGGAAGCCGGTACCGGACTTCTGAAATCTACTTGTAACACGTAGGCATTGACTCTGTAATCACGTGGTTATAACCTCCATACAACATATCCAGCTATTTGACGAGGAGTACACAGCATGAAGAGAAAAAGACTAGCGATAACGGCGGTCAGTATCGCTGCCGCCATCGCTCTGACCGTCAGCGGATGCAGCGCCGGCGGGGCTAGCGGCGGCAAACAGAAGCTCGAACTGTGGTTCTGGGGAGCTCCGCCCGCACAACAACAGACCATGCAAGACGTGCTCGTTGATGGGTTCAATGCGTCACAGGACAAGTACGAACTAGTCGTCAATTTCGACAACGCGGTCGACAAGAACATCCAGGTAGCCCTCAGTGCGAACAAGGGTCCAGATATCGTCTACGGCTCGGGCCCAGCATTCGCTTCCGCCTATGCCGCGCAAGGCAAACTGGCCGACATGACGCCTTACGCCGAGAAGTATGGATGGAAGGATCGCATCCTTGACTCGATGTACGAGTCGGGCACTGTGGATGGCAAGCTGTACTCGCTTCCCAACTCCATCGAAGACATCGGTGTCTTTTACAACACCAAGGTACTCGCCACCTTGGGCGTGGGAGTACCGACGAACTACGACGAGTTCGTGGATGACATGAACAAGGCCGCAGCTGCCGGTCTCTACTCATCCGTCACAGGTAATCAAGGCTGGAAGCCTGTGAACCAGAACTACGTCTCGCTTTTCATGTCGCAGGTGGCCGGCGGAAAGACGATGTACGACGCGCTGCAGGGTACGATCCCATGGACCGACCCTTCACTTGTCAAGGCAGTTCAGGATTCGTCCGACTTCTACAACGCTGGCTATCTTGGCGGCAAGGACTACTCGACTCTCAATTTCGATCAGTCGATGAAGCTTCTCAGTCAAGACAAGTCTCCGTTCTTTATCGGCCCGAGTCTCGCTTTCCAGTTCGCGTCGAACTACTTCAATGACGCTACCGGCAACACTGCGGACCTCGGATACATGCCATTTCCGACCATAAACAAGGATCTGCCGACCCCGTACTACACGCTCGGCACAACGGCGTCGCTTTCGATCAATGCGTCATCCCCCAACAAGGACGGCGCCGCTGCAGTCATCGACTACATGATGACAGACAGCTTCGCGAAAGAAATGAACAAAACGTGGCCAGGATACTGGGCTGTTCCGCTCAAGAACTTCGACCTCAACGCAGACGATTACACAGGTCTCTCGAAGCCATTCGTGACCGCCATCAAAGACACAATCGCTGGTGTGAACAGCGGAAACTACGGCTACTTCGTGGGGACCTTCTTCCCGCCGGCGACAGCTGCAGCGTTGACCGATATCGACTCGGTCTGGCTGGGAAACGAGACAGCTGAGCAGTTCCTTGCGAACGTGCAAAAGGCCTTCGATGACGAAAAGGCGAAGGGACTGGTTCCACCTCTCCCCGTTCCCACCAACTAGGTGAAGGTGCGGGCCCGCCTGCCTGCCTCAGGCCGGCCCGCACCCTTGCTCCTAACGAAGGAATCTTCATGCTCACCACCCTTGCGCCCGACACCGGCCGCTCAGGGAAACCGCGGCCCGTTCCGGTACGCCGCGGGAACCACTTCAGAAAACAGACAGCAACCAACTATCTGCTCATCGCGCCAGCACTGCTGCTCTCGATCGTTATTGTCGTCATCCCAGGGATCCTCACGCTGCTTTTCGCTTTTACGAATTGGAGTGGAATCGGATTCAACTTCGATTTCGTCGGAATCCAAAACTTTCAGGACATTTTCGCCGATCCGGTGTTCGCGACCTCGCTCACGAACAACATCAAGTGGCTCGTACTCTTTTTGGTAATCCCCGTCATAGTCGGACTCTTGACGGCAGCACTGTTGCTGCGCCGCAAGAAGATGCGCACGTTTTATCAAGTCATCTTTCTCATGCCCTACGTTCTCGCACCGGTCGTCAACGCGCTGGTGTGGCAGACAATCATCTATAACCCCAACGGCGGAGTCTTCGGGCTGTTCGGTCTTCAGCCGCCCACGTCATCACAATCGACGTCCCTCTACGCCGCAGCCGCGGTTGACATGTGGCACTACTGGGGGTTCTTGACGGTGGTGTACCTGGGCGCAATGCGCCAAACACCCGTCGACCAGGTCGAAGCGGCATCGCTTGATGGTGCGGGTGGTTGGGGTGTATTCAGGCATGTGTATCTGCCCAGCATCCGGCCAACCCTTTTGCTCATGGGCGTCATGACGGTGATCTTCTCCTTCCTCGCCTTCGATTACGTCTACCTGCTGACCCAAGGTGGTCCGGCGCACTCCAGCGAGGTTATGGGCACCTATGCCTACGCGTTCGCGTTCTCATCATTCGAATTCGGCAAGGCGGCGGCAGTCGGTTTGATCATGAGCTTCTTCGGTCTGCTCGCGTCCGTCCTCTATACCTGGATTAGTCGAAGGGATCTCACCCGATGAGAACTTACTTTCGTGCCACGATCAGTCATCTTGTGCTTGCCGGGTTCGCGGTTATCGCCCTCATTCCGCTTGTGCTCGTGCTCATCAACAGCTTCAAGAACAATTCGGAGATTTACGGGAATCCTTTCACGCTGCCCACGAGCCTCAGCTTCGACAACTTTGTGACCGCATGGACCTACGGAAAATTTGCTCAAGGGTTCATCAACAGTATTTTGCTCACCGGAACGACTGTGGTCGTCGTGTTGGTCTGCGCGGGCCTTGCCGGTTACGTGCTTGCGGTCCAAAAGGTGAAGTCCTGGCCGATCATCATGATTTATCTCACGATGGCCATGACCGTGCCGATCCAGCTATTCATCTTTCCGTTGTACTCCGTCATCGCCGGTGCGGGGCTCACCGATAACGTGTTCGTCGTTGGCGTCATTCTTGCCGCGATCAACATGCCCTTTGCAACCTTCCTCATGCGCACTTTCTTCTTGAACGTGCCGGTTGAGATTGAAGAGGCTGCAGTGATGGACGGGCTGAACACGATTCAACTCGTTACACGAGTACTTTTCCCGATGGTCCGACCGGGGCTGATCACCGTAGGCGTGATTGTCGGCTTGAACGCCTGGAACGAATTTCTCATTTCGTCGACCTTTCTGCAGGACAGCAGCACAAAAACCTTGACCCTCGGTTTCCTGACAATGAACGGAACCTTCAGTACCGACATTGGCACCATGATGGCCGGAGCTCTGATCCTGATCGTGCCGATCCTCGCTGTTTTCATCGCGCTGCAACGCTACGTCGTTGACGGGATGGCCAGCGGCGCGGTGAAAGGGTGACGAACACGATGCAGCTGGACACCGTCTACGCAGAACGAGTGTATGCAGGTGTGCTGGGGAAATTCATTGGCGTGTATCTCGGCCGGCCAGTCGAGGGCTGGGCCTACGACGATATCCGCACCTCGTACGGTCTTGTCGACCGATATGTGAACGAATCACTCAACTTGCCCCTCATCGTGGCGGATGACGACATTTCGGGAACCTTCACGTTCGGCAGATCAGTGGAGGACTTTGCCGACCGAACCATTGACGCCGTCGACGTTGGACAGACGTGGCTCAACTACATCATCGAAGACCGAACCATTCTCTGGTGGGGGGGATATGGTCGATCGACCGAGCACACTGCCTTCCTTAACCTCGCGAACGGCATACCGGCACCGCTTAGCGGGTCAATCAAGACGAACGGCCGAACTCTGGCCGAACAGATTGGCGCGCAGATCTTCTCTGATGCCTTCGGTTTGATGCATCCCGGAGACCCGGCAAGCGCCGCGAAGCTGACCAGAGCAGCGGCAAGTGTAAGCCATGACGGGGTTGCTCTCGATGCGGCAGCCTTCTTCGCTGCAATGCGTGCACAAGCGTTCTTGTGCTCAGACCTCGACGAACTTACCGATATTGGGCTGACGTACGTCAGCGATCCCAGGCTACGACAACTCGTTGCCGCTGTGACCGATCATGTGCAGGTCGGAGACGACTGGAAAAAAACTCGAGAGTGGGTCGATGACCAGTACGGCTACCACCTCTACCCAGGACCCTGCCATTCCCTGTCTAACACCGCAATGGTGCTTGCATCCCTCCGGGTGGCTGGTGATGACTTCGGGAGGGCGGTCGCGATTGCTTCTTCGGTGGGCTTCGATACCGACAGCAATGCGGGCACCGTTGGGTGCCTCAATGGGGTGAGGCTGGGCATCCGGGCCATAGAAGCAGCAACCGAATTGCGCGAACCGGTAGCGGACCGAGCAATCATCGTCAGCGCGGACGGGGGCGAGGCCATAACAGACGCTTCCCGCGAGGCGATGCGTATCGTGAACTCGGCCCGTACGCTGCGGCAGTTACCCCCGCAGGTCTCTGCCGCCCGGTTCGATTTTGCGTTCCCCGGCTCCAGACACGGGTTCACAGCATGCCCGCATTTGCGATCGGACTCTGAAGTCCGGATCTCCAATCCAGTCGGACACGCACTCCGGATTGACGTGGAGAAAGACGCCGTCGTCTCGGTGTCGACGCCCACTTTCCTTGACCCGCTCGACCGCATTTCAAACTTCTCTACTGTCGCGAGCCCCACCCTCTATCCGGGTCAGACCGTCGATGTCTGCGTGTCGAGCAACGTTCCCACCTCGATCAGGCTCTATGCCCTGTATGAACACGGGCAGGTCGTCGAACATCGCTACAGCCCAGCCACGGCGATTTCCGCCTTGCACACGATCTCCTGGCTGATCCCGAGCGTTGGCAACCTCGTGCCATTTCGGCTTGGCGTCGAAATCTCAGCGGCCGAAGCAGATGCCGCAGTCGAAGTCGACAGCGTCGACTGGCGGGGTGCGCCGTCACACTTCGAACAGTCCGGCATTCTGCTCTCGTCGATCTGGGATACGAAACCCTCAGGACTGGCCCCGTGGGTCAGCTCTGCGCGCAACTGGGAAGCTGATTTCGGCAGCACCTACTGTGTCTCCCACCCCGGAGACGGCGGGGTGGTGACGATCGGCAGCCGCGAGTGGGTCGACTACACGGTATCCACGACGATGACGCTGTCGCTACACCGATCCGCGGGGCTTGTCGTCCGAGCACGGGGGCATCGGAACTATT
This sequence comes from Subtercola sp., assembly GCA_025463745.1. Classification (GTDB taxonomy): domain Bacteria; phylum Actinomycetota; class Actinomycetes; order Actinomycetales; family Microbacteriaceae; genus Subtercola. The sequence goes on along the minus strand of JAODBB010000006.1, from coordinate 3,727 downwards.
TAGCGGGAATCTTCGCCCAGGGCGGCATTTTGCTCATCGATCAGATCGACGCTGAACGCCGGGTCCTCGCACGCGTCCCCTATGACCCTCCACTCGATCTGCCCCTGGCGGTTGAGCTTGTCTGCATTGGTGACGAACTGTCGATGAGCGTCGGCGGCGAGAGGCTCGTGAACGCCCGGACGACACGCAACGAAGGCGGGGGAGCGGGTTTCATTGTTGAAGGCGGAACGTTCACAGCCGACGGATTCTCCGTTCGGCGATATGACTCTGATGACCATCAGAAACAAAGAAAGGCAACACAATGACAGCACTTTCCGGAACATGGGAAAGTTTCTCCGTCAACACGAGGCCGGCCGAAGGGTTCCCCGCCCCTACCGGATACGTGGACGTGACGCAGCAGCTCCGGGACGCCGTTAGTGGCTCTGGCGGAGACGGAGTACTTCACGTCTTCGTGCCGCACACTACGTGCACTATCATCTTCAATTCGGGTGTGGATGGCACAACGCTTCAGGACATACGACTGTTCATTGAGCAATCGATTCCTGTGGACCGTCCGTTTGTACACCTGCACGACGGGCCTCAAGACGCCGCCGCGCACGTGCGACTCGTCTTCGGCGTGCAATCAATCCAGTTGCCGATCATCAGCGGGGAACTCGGCATCGGTCACAGTCAAGGTGTGTACCTGCTCGAGCTTGATGGCCCGCGTGACCGGACTATCCAGTACGCGGTCCAGGCGTTCTAATGGTTTTCAACGTCGGTGTACGCGGCGGCTTGTCTGTCGACCATCTCGTAGTGGTGGGCCGGGGCGCTCGCTTCGATGAGCTTGGCGGTCCGGGGCTCTATGGGGCGCTTGGCGGCCGACTGGTTGAGGGCGTGGCGATCCGTCTCTCCGCTGCACTCCCTTCAGACGAGCCAAGATTCGGCGAGCTGTTCAAACGTTTGGATATCGACGATGCATACTGTGACGTCGAGACCAACGTCACGCGAGTGTGGATCCTCAACAGCGCTGAGGGCAGACGTATCGTCAGCACCTCGCCGTCCGGCGAGGTCGAGCTTGAAGTGTCCACCAGTGTTGAGGCTGACGAAGCGGAACAACCAGCGCGCGCCGAGTTCTTCGCCGGACTCACCGCGCTGTTGGACTCATCGCCGCTGTCCCGACCGCAATCTAACGAACAGACGGTGGTCGGCATAGACCCTCACCAAGTCCCGCTGCGAAGAGCCGGCACGGAGTATCTCCGCCTCGTCGTGCCACAGGCAGGCGTTCTGCTACCCAGCAGAGTCCAGTTGGCGCTCATCCACCCTGACGTCCGCGTCGCAGCTAGGCAGATCTCAGCCGAACTTGATGTGCCGGTGATAGCCCGGCTCGACGTGGAAGGTGCCCACGTCTTTGACGGTTCAAAAGAGTGGACCGTCCAAGACGATCACGTGACTGTAAGCGAGACAACCGGAGCTGGAGACTCGTCCGCGGCAGCGATCATGGCTGCTCTCGCCATCGGAGCTGACATCGTGACCGCAGCGATGTTCGGAGTGAGCATCGCTCGTATTGCTTTGGCCGACTGGGGCTCCGCCGCCCTGCTCGAAGCAGAACCTCTAACCAAGCCCTTCAACGGCATCCGTACAAACCGGGAAAGATAATGACATACCTCGAAAATCTCAAGAACCTCACCGATGCTCTAACCGCGTCCGTCGACATCCGCCCCGCGATCTCTGAGCCTGTGTCTTCGGCGGTGTTTGTAGGTTCCGGTGATTCGCTGTCGTCGGCTCTGCTTGCCCAGGCTTACGGCCACCGAGCCTTCTCTTCGGGAGACATCACCTTCATGGGACGTGTTCCCGTTGGCGCGAAAACCGTCGTCGGCATTTCCTACTCGGGCACGTCCGGTGCAACTGTGCAGGCCATTCGCCTAGCTCGAGAAGCAGGTCTGCACACGATCGCTATCACCTCAAATGCGACATCTCCTCTAGCAGACGCCGCAGATGAGATTCAGATCGTTCCCACGCTTTCGGTCGACGAGAATGTGCCGTGTGCCGGCCACTTAATGTTGGGGTTGGGTGTCGCGGCAGTCTGCGGTGAAGACACGAGCGGCGCGACTTCCGCCCTCGCTACCCAACTCGGTGGCTTCGCCTCCGTCCTTGAAAGCGCCATCAAGCGGCTGCCCGCCACTGCGCCCACAGGGGTGTCGGTCCTCTCGCTCCCGGATCTCAGAGGTGCAGCGGACTTCTGGATGTTGAAACTCATCGAAGCAACGGGAATCACTGTTCGAACGGTAGCGCTAGAGGAAAGCGGCCATGTCGACTACTTCGTCGGCCCGGAGCCTCACCTGACGATCCAACTCATCGGACAACACGGCGGGTTCCGATTCGAGCGCCTCGCTCTTGCATTGGAACTGACCGGCCAGACGCTCCTTCCGGTCGTGGCTCCGGCGAACACAGCCGAGCAGTCAACGAGGGATGAGATTATCTTCGAACTCGCGGGAGCGGCGCTTGGAACCCTCGTCGCCGAGGCCGCAGCTGCCCGCTGGGGTCGACCTCTTTTCCGTGGTGGCGCCGTCAATATGGACGCAAGCCACATCAAGCTGGACGGCATACCCGTTAGCTAATGCAAATGAGTCATGGTGCCCCACGTGTGAAGTCATGTCGTTATAATCACGTAATACGACGGTAATCACGAAGGGGCTCCATGACTGTCTCAACCGATGAATCTGCCTTGAGCGACTTCGCTACACCCGTAAACCGGAAGTCTCCGATGCCGGCATGGGCACAAGTCCATCGAGACCTGAAGACGCTGATCGATCAGGCCGCCGGTATCGGGGAACAGTTGCCGACCGAGATGGAGATGGCGGCAATTTACGGCATCAGCCGGATCACCATTCGGCAAGCCTTGGCCGCGCTTGCGCAAGACGGCTACGTCGAACGGCGGCAGGGGACGGGGACGTTTGTCATCGATAGACCCCAGTTGGTCCAGCACGATTTTGGACTGATGACTCCGTGGCGGGATCGTTTTAGGGCGGCCGGAGAAGATGCTGTCTCGATTCATCTTCAAGATCGTCCAGCCGAGCATGAGCCGGCCGAACTGACGTTGGAACTTGAACCGTCTGAGCGCGAACTCAAGCGGCTGCACTTGAAACGACTTCACTTGGTCAACGGTCGACCTATCGGTATCACCGATTCGTGGGCCGTTGGCCGCACTGCGGTGCTCCTTGAGGGCCTGACCCTCGTCGAGGGATCTCTCTCAAAAACGATGAAGACATTCGGCGTCGAGGGTACGGAGGCCCACCATTTCCTCGAGGTCCGAACGGTCAGCCAGTCTGAAGCGGTTCTGCTCCAGACCAGTGAAGACGGGAACCTTTTCGTCGACTGGTCTATAACGCGCTCGGACGGCGAGCTCATCGAAACATCAAGGACAGTGTGGCTCGGATCCCGAGTGCGCTTCCACTACGCAACGAGCTCCTGAGCCCACATTGATTGACTGAGGGGGCTCTGAGCTTCAAAACTCTCTCAGAGACGGATAGCCCATGAGAAACACTGTCACCGTTGTCGGATCCATAAACGCAGATCTAATTACCGCCGTTCCAGAACGACCATCGAGCGGCAAGACCGTTCTCGCGACGGACCTTACGAGGCGTTTCGGTGGGAAAGGCGCCAACCAGGCCTCTGCGGCAGCCAGAGCTGGAGCGAACACGAAGCTCATTGCAGCTGTGGGGGATGACGCTGAGGCGACCCAGCAGCT
>JAODBB010000018.1 GCA_025463745.1 Subtercola sp. | reverse complement strand
CGCACGACCTTTCTGCGCCAGATCGCCCAGATGCCGGCGACGAGCACGAGGAACAGCATGAGCAGCACAGCCATGGCCGAGCCGACTCCGAAGTTCCAGTTGATGAATGACGTTCCATAGATATGGATGTTGATCAGGTCGGCCGCCGGTGGCGCCGTCGGCCCGTAGAGAACGAAGGGGGTATTGAAGTCGCGGAACGTCCACAGGAAGAGCAGCAGCAGCAATACCGAGTTGATCGGCTTCAGCATGCCCATCGTGATGTGTCGCACCTGCTGCCAGACGCTCGCGCCGTCGATGGCGGCGGCCTCGTAGAGTTCGCCGGGGATCGATTGCATCGCCGCGGTCGTCATCAGAAAGGCGAACGGCCAGAGCTGCCAGATCGACACGATGACGATGGCGAAGAAGGCGTTGGTGCCCAGAAGCCAGAACGGCTTGTCGTTGGTGAGATGCAGAACGTTGACGATGATCTCGTTGAAGAGGCCGTTGTCACGCTGGAACATGAACTTCCAGGTGATGATGCCCGTGTAGGCCGGCAAGGCGTAGGGGATGAGGAAAAGCGCCCGGAGTGCGCCGCGGCCGAGAAACTTTCTCTGCAGAACGAGTGCCCCGCCGAGGCCGAGGAGAAAGGAGAACCCGACCACGAGGATCGTGAAGAGCAGGGTGACGACGAACGAGTTCAGCAGCGTCTTGCCGACCACGGAGTTGAAGTCGACGAGCACCGCGAAGTTCTTCAGGCCGACGAAGGGGGCCGCCGACCAGTTGGTGATGTAGAACTGTGTGAGCTGGATGAGGCTCATCCAGAGCCCGACGATCATGGGGCCGATGTGCACGATAAGTTCGAAGATGATCGCGGGTATCAGTAAGAGGTACGGGGTCGCTTTCGACCACCGCGCCGCGCGCTTGTTCGACCGTGAGCTTCGGCGGTGAGGCGCTCGGCGAGGTGGAGAAGGCAGCGGGGGTGCCTTCTTCTTTTCAATGGTGGTAACCATGGGATGTCTCCGGTCATTGGGGGGTGCCGGCGCGAATCAACGCGCCGGCACCGTGCTTCAGACGGCCTGCTCGAACACGACTCGCTCGTCGTCAGCCGTTCATCTTCGCCTGAGCGTCATTCAGAGCACTGGTCACGTCGCTCTTCGTGGGGTCGGTACCCGTCGCCGCTTGGGCGATCAGGGCGACAACGGCGCCGCCGACATTCGTCTGGAAGGCCTGGAACCCGGGTACCAGAGGTGCCGGCTTCGTCTCGTTGGCGAGAATGTCTTGGAAGACAGCGATCTTGGCCGTATCGGTCGTGAAGTCTGCAGTCGCACCATTCACGACAGGCAGAGACGTGAACGCCTTGCTCAGGATTCCCTGCTCATCCGTGCTCGTCATGAACTTCACGAACTGCACAGATGCGTCGATGTTCTTGCTCGACTTCATGATGGCGATGTTCGCGCCGCCGATGAAGCTGCTGATCTTCTGGCCGCCCTGCGGCGCCGGGATTGGAACGACGCCCCACTTGTCTTCCGTCATACCGTTCGTTGCGAGGACCGTTCCACCGGTCGACTGCTGGAACATCATCGCCGCCTTGCCATTGGCGAATGCCGTGGCCGACTGGTTTCCCTGGGTGTACTGAGCATCGGAGGGGTTGACGACCTTGTCGGTGCCGATCAGGTCGACATACCGGCTCACGCCGTCGACCATTCCGTTGTCGGTGAACGTGGGGTTGCCCGCGTCATCGAACGGTGCGCCGCCGCTCTGGCTGCCGAGAATGAAAGACAGGTGCATGCCGACGTTCACCGTGCCACCCGGAATCGTCAGACCGTAGATGCCCTGAGCGGGCTTCGTCAGCGTCTTGGCGTCGGAGACCATCTCCTCCCAGGTCGTCGGCGGCTGCAAACCTGCATCGGCGAACATCTGCTTGTTGTAGAACAGCGAATAGACCGTGGCATACAGCGGAAGCGATGTCGGTACCTGGTCGGCGGTGCCGGTCGTGGCGAATGCAGCGGGGATGAAGTGGTCTTTGCCACCGACCTCCGCCAGCGCGGCGTCTGTCCATTCGTAGAAGGCCCCCGTTGCGCGGAATGAGCTCGCATTTGTCGAACCCAGGTTCAGAACATCCGGGCCCTGGCCGCTCACTGCCGCCGACAGGGTGTTGTTCGTCAGGTCGGGGTAGGGAACGACCTCGTACTTGACGTTGATACCGGTTTGCGCGGTGAACTTCGCGATTTCCGGGGCGAGCGTCTTCGTATCGGCATCGATGCTGGCGCCCTGATTGCTGGCCCAATATGTGATGGTCGTGCCGGCGAGGCTGCCGGGTGTCGAGCTTGAACCGCTGGGGGCTCCTCCCGAACATCCTGCTACTGCTGTGGCGACCAGAACCGTGACGGCTCCGGCTAAGAGAATCTTGATCTTCATTGACTAACTCCCAATCGAGTGCTCGGGGACCCGCATCGTTGCGAGTAGTGCCAATTGAACACGAGAGAGAAAATGTTGTCAATAGGACATTTTATGATGGTTTAGTTTCAATCTCGGTATCTGTTCGGAACATTTGGGAATCACAATGGTGTGTTCGCACCGTTTTTTCGGTGTCGATCGCCGTCGCCGTGCGAGTCGGGTTCGGCTGCGGGAGGTTCGCCACGTAGACCACCGCGACTACCTCGTCGAGAGTTGCCTCACGAACGAGATCGATACGGAACTGCACCGATATTTCCTGCTAGTATCAATATGCGAACAAAAGTTCAACAGATGAACATTCTGGATGAGAGTGGTCGCCCGTACGAACGCCGATACCGAGGACGCCGATGATTTCGAAGACGAGTGCAAGCGCGGCCAGCGCGCTCGCCGATATTCCGGATGGCGCGACCATCATGATCGGCGGCTTCGGCCTGGCCGGCCAGCCCGTGCAGCTCATCGATGCGTTGCTCGAGCAGGGCGCCGCGAACCTCACCGTGGTGAGCAACAACGCCGGTAACGGCCACTCGGGCCTGGCCGCTCTGCTCGGCGCGAAACGGGTGCAGAAGATCATCTGCTCGTTCCCCCGGCAAACCGACTCCCATATCTTCGATGCGCTGTACCGCGCGGGCGAAATCGAGCTCGAGCTCGTACCGCAGGGAAATCTCGCCGAACGCATCCGGGCTGCCGGAGCGGGAATCGGGGCGTTCTTCACGCCGACCGGGTTCGGTACCAGCCTCGCCGAGGGTAAAGAAACGCGAACGATCAACGGGCGCGACTATGTGCTCGAGCATCCGATCGCCGCCGATTTCGCGTTGATCAGCGCCTACCGTGCCGACCGGCTCGGCAACCTCACCTACCGAAAGACGTCGCGTAACTTCGGGCCGATCATGGCCAGTGCCGCGGCGACCACGGTCGTTCAGGTCGACCGCATTGTGGAGCTCGGCGAACTCGACCCCGAGGCCGTGATCACGCCGGGCATCTTTGTGAACCGTGTTGTCGAGACCGGTGACCGATTCGAGAGAGAAGAGTGGGCCGATGTCGGGTAATTCCTGGTCGCGGGCAGAGATCGCCGGGCGCCTCGCCCAAGACATTCCCGATGGGGCATATATGAATCTGGGCATCGGGCTGCCCACGCTGGTGTCGAACTACCTGCCGAGCGATCGCGAGATCATTCTGCACACCGAGAACGGGATGCTCGGCATGGGCCCCGAGGCGCAGCCCGGCGAGATCGACCCTGACCTCATCAACGCCGGCAAAATAGCCGTCACCGAACTGCCGGGTGCCTCGTACTTTCACCACGGCGACTCGTTCGGCATGATGCGCGGCGGCCATCTCGACCTCTGCGTGCTCGGCGCGTTCCAGGTCTCGCAGACGGGCGACCTCGCCAACTGGAGCACAGGCGCGCCCGACGCGATTCCCGCAGTGGGCGGTGCGATGGATCTCGCTATCGGCGCCAAGCAGGTCTACGTGATGATGGAGCTCGCAACGAAGGGCGGCGTCTCCAAATTGGTCGACACGTGCACCTACCCCATCACCGGAATCGGCTGCGTCGACCGGCTGTACACCGACCGAGCCATCTTCGAACTCGGAGCCCGCGGCGCCACCGTCACCGAGCTGGTCGGCGACACCACACTGAACGAACTTCGCGAGCTCACCGGCCTCGCGCTGGAATACAGTCTCGCGCAGGAATACAAAGGAATCACCTCATGACAAGCAGCTTCATTTTCGACGGAATCCGCACCCCCATCGGGCGCTTCGGCAAGTCACTCGCCGGTGTACGACCGGATGATCTGGCCGCACACGTGATCAAAGAACTCGTTGCTCGTGCCCCGGGTCTCGACCCCGCGCGCATCGACGACGTCATTCTGGGTGACGCCAACGCGGCCGGCGAAGACAATCGTGACGTCGCCCGCATGGCTACGTTGCTCGCCGGGCTGCCGACATCCGTTCCCGGGGCGACCGTGAACCGGCTCTGCGGGTCGGGGCTGGAATCGGCCATTCAAGCTTCGCGTGCTGTGGAAACCGGAGACGCCGACCTGATTCTGGCCGGCGGCGTCGAGTCGATGAGTCGGGCCCCGTGGGTGCTGCTCAAGCCGGAGCGCGCCTACCCCGCGGGTTCGGAGACGCTGCACTCGACTACTCTCGGCTGGCGCATGGTGAACCCGAAGATGCCCAGCGAATGGACGGTGCCGCTCGGCGAGACGGCCGAGATTCTGGCCGACCGCTACGACATCTCGCGCGACGAACAAGACGCCTTCGCGGTACGCAGTCACCGCCTGGCCGCAGCGGCCTGGGATGCCGGCGTATACGACGACGAGGTCGTCGCTGTTGCCGGCACCACGCTACTGCGCGACGAGGGCGTGCGTGCCGATGCGTCGATGGAGGCGCTCGCCGGGCTGAAGCCCGCGTTCCGTCCCGCCGGAACGGTCACCGCCGGCAACTCGTCACCGCTGAATGACGGTGCTGCGGCGATGTTCATCGGCCGGGAGGGTGCGCTCGACGCCGAACCGCTGGCACGCATCGTGTCTCGGGCGGTGGCCGGCAACGACCCGAACATCTTCGGTATCGCTCCGGTCGAGGCAGCGAACAAGGCGCTCGCGCGGGCAGGCAAGACCTGGGCCGACGTCGACGTGGTCGAGTTGAACGAGGCCTTCGCCGCCCAGTCGCTGGCCTGCCTGAAACTCTGGCCAGAGCTCGACCCCGAGATCGTGAACATCGACGGGGGCGCTATTGCCATCGGGCATCCGCTCGGCGCATCGGGTGCGCGCATTCTGCTGCACCTCGCCCGAGCGCTCGAACGACGCGGTGGGGGCGTCGGGGTCGCGGCCATCTGCATCGGTGTGGGCCAGGGCCTCGCCGTCGTGCTCGAGCGCTGAAGCGGCCGGGAGTGAAGTCGCCCGGGGGTGGTCTCGTCAGCAGCGAACTCGTCAGCAGCGGACTCGCTGCCAGCGAGGTCGTCGGCAGCGGACTCGCCGCCAGCGAAGTCGTCGGCAGTAAGGTAAAACCGTGCCCGAACCGACCGAGCCGCCCGAGCCGAGCGACCAATACGTTCAGTCTCTCGTTCGAGGGCTCAGCGTCATCCGTGCGTTCGACGCCGATCACGCCTCGATGACGCTCTCAGAGATCGCCGTGCAGACGTCGCTCACCCGTGCGACGGCCCGGCGGTTTCTGCTCACCCTGGTCGAGGTCGGTTACATGCAGACCGATGGCCGGCTTTTTTCGCTCACCCCTCGTGTGCTCGAACTCGGCTTCAGCTACCTCTCGGCGCTCAGCCTGCCCGAGATCGCCCAACCCTTTCTCGAAGAACTCTCGCGGGCCACGGGGGAGTCGAGCTCGGCCTCGGTTCTCGACGGCGACGATATCGTCTATGTCGCCCGCGTCGCGGTGCGCCGCATCATGAGCGTTTCGATCAGTGTAGGCACGCGGTTTCCGGCCTACTCCACCTCGATGGGCCGGGTGCTTCTCGCCGGCCTGGCACCGGATGCCCTCACCGCCCATCTCGACAGCGTGCGGCTCGAGGCGCGAACCCCGCACTCGCTGCACGAGCGCGCAGACCTCGTCGCAGAACTCGATCGCGTCAGAAGCCAAGGATTCGCCCTCGTCGACCAGGAGCTCGAACTCGGACTCCGCTCGATCGCGGTGCCGGTCACCTCCGGCGGCCGCGTCGTCGCCGCGGTGAACGTGTCTGTCTCCGCCGGAACCTTCACCGTGGCGCAGATGACCGAAACGCTGCTGCCGCCGCTTGTGCGCGCCGCGTCGCTGATCAGCGCGAATCTCGCTGCCGCGTCGTCGTAAGGCGTCACGTCACCGGCCTGCTCAGAGGTCGGTGCGAACCAGAACGGTGCTCGAGCCGGTCGGGCGGATTTCGACCGAGCGGATGTTCGCGGTGGGCACGCTCGTCGAGGCAACCAGGCCCGCGGCGCCGTTCTGCGTCGCACTCCAGGTGGCAACGGTCGTCTGAGTGCCGCTGGTGTCGGTGATGACGAGGTCGTAATCGACGGGCGCCGTGGTGTCTGAGTGTGTCGTGCCCCAGCCGCCCGACGTGTATTGGCAGTTCCAGTCGAAGCGGGTGCCCCAGCCCTTCTCGGTGACGGCGAGATTCGCCGTCATGACGCCCGGCACGATGGGTGTCATCGCCAGTTCGGCGGGCGCGCTCGGGGTCGCCGACGGGGCTGCCGGGTTCGCTTCATTGGTGGAGGGCGCGAGCGTCACTCCGAAGAACAGGCTGCCCGCGACGAGCAGGGCTGCCACGCCGGCAGCGACCGCGCTGAAGGTGATGCGCAGCCGACGACGCCGAACCACGGTGGGGGCCGAGTGCGAATGCCCAGAGCGGGGGAGGTGTTTGTGGTGCTGGTGCCGGGCATCCGCTACCGCCGGAGACGGAGCGACAGCGCTCGGGCCGGCGAGCAGCAGCACGGCCTCGTCGGCACTCAATTTGCCGAGGATTCCGGGCAGCCCGGCGAGTTCGGCCACCTCGGCCGCGCGCGCAGGGGTATTCGCCAGGTGCCGTTCGTAGGCTCGGCGGTCATCGGGGCTGAGCGCCCCGAGCACATAGGCCGCATCCCAGTCTCGAAAACGGTCGCGCTCGTCGGCGCTCCGCTCGACGGGATCGACGGGGTCGTTCATTCGGTGACGCCTCTTTCTTGTAGGGCGAGTTTCAGTGCGCGAAGCGCGTAGTGCAGTCGTGACTTGATGGTTCCTTCGGGAACGTCTTCAGTACGGGCGATCTCGGCGACGGTCTGCCCGAGGTAGTACGCACCCACGATGGCCGAGCGGTGGTCGTACGAGAGCGAGGCGAGAGCGTCAGAGAGCAGCCACTTGTCGAGAATGTTCTCGGTTCGGTCGGCTGTGCCGCGCTCGGGCAGGGTGTCGGTGGCGAATTCGTGCACATGCCTCGCACTTCGCCGATCGTCGATGACGAGATTGCGGGCCACCGTGAACAACCACGCCCGGGCGGAGTCGCCACCCTGTTCGAGAATCGCCGGCTTCTTCCACGCCTTCAGCAATGCCTCTTGCACGATGTCTTGCGCCAGGTCGCGGTCTGCAGTGAGCCGTAGAACGTACCGGAAAAGTGCTGCGCCGTGCGCATCACTGATGCCGCGCAGAAGTTCAGCCTGATCATCTGCCATTTGCCGCCTCCACCCGAAACAACGGGGTGAGCAGGCAAAACGTTCAATTCGGGCGGGGTCTTCAACCAATTCTCAGGTTTTGGCCACATTGTGCCCGTGTGTGTCGTGCTCGCAGGTGGTTCGGCTGGGTACTGAACCAAATCGGAGCGTATCTCGTCGTTCGAGGGTGGCGGCATCCCGTCGCCACGCGCCACCCTTCGTGCGCGCCCCAGTCACATTTCGAAAGAAGATTCTCATGAAAAAGTCGCTTCTGCTGTCAGCCGCCGTTTCGGCTTGTGCGCTTATTGCGCTCGCCGGATGCTCGTCATCGTCGTCGACGCCCGCAGCCGTTTCGACGAGCTCGAGTTCTGCCTCAGGCCCCGCCTACGGTTCGCCGTCGGGTTCGTCGTCGGGTTCGTCATCAGCCACCGGGGCCGACGTCGGCGTGGCGACTACAGCTTTGGGCTCCATCGTTGTCGACGGCAAAGGCATGACGGCCTACTTCTACGACAAAGACACCGCGAACTCGGGCTCGAGTGTGTGCACCGGGGCGTGCGCCTCGGCCTGGCCCGCGATCACGACCACCTCGGCAACTCCGACCGTCGACGGCGTGACCGGCACGGTCGGCACGATCACCGGAGTCGCTGGCGGTAAGCAGATCACCGTGAACGGCATGCCGATCTACACTTTCGCGTCAGACACCACCCCCGGTGACACCAAGGGTCAGCTGTTCGGCGGGGTGTGGCATGTGATCACCCCCGCGGGCACGGAGATCACTACGCCGAACGCCGGCTGAGCGTGGTGCTGACGCTGAGCGTGGGGTGAGCGTGGTGCTGACGCTGAGCGTGGGGTGAGCGTGGTGCTGACGCTGAGGGTGGGGTGAGCGTGGTGCTGACGCCGAGCGTGGGGTGAGCGTGGTGCTGACGCCGAGCGCCAGATGACCGTCGTGGCGACCCGGAGAAGCTCAGGGGGAGCGCTCCGGGTCGCCACCCTGTCCCGCTCTGCGCCACCCACCCCCACCCCCACCCCCACCCCCACCCCCACACGCCACCCCCACCCCCACACCCGGCCGATCCGTTTTGCGGAGAAGTACGCTATTCACGCTCTTAGCGCGCTTCTCCGCAAAACGGATGGCGCTCGCGGGTGCGCAGGGTGGGGCGGGGTGCTCGGGCAGGGCGGGATGTGCGGGCACGGCGGGATGCGCGGGTGGGGCGGGGTAAGTGCGCGGGTAGGGCAGGATGCGGGGGTGCGGGCGGGATGCGCGGGTTCGGCGGGGGTGCGGGGTTACTTGTGCCGCGGCTTGCGCGGGGGCCGGTCCGCGTAGTCGTCGTCTCGAGGCCGGTCGTCACGGGTGGGGCCGCTGCTACGCGGGCCGCCTCGACGGTCGGGGCGGATCTCGATGAGCTTGCCGCTGATGCGCGTGTTGCGGAGCCTGTCGAGCACATCACCCGACAGATCGGCGGGCAGCTCTACAAGGGAGAAGTCGGGGCGGATCTCGATGTGGCCGAAGTCTTCGCGGCTGAGGCCGCCCTCGTTGGCGAGAGCGCCGACGATCTGGCGCGGCTCGACCTTCTGACGCTTGCCGACCTCGATGCGGTAGGGCGACATCGCTTTGGTGCTACGAGGGCGTCGTTCGGGGCGTTCGCCACGGGCATCCGCACCGCCCCGGCCGTCGCGATCATCGCGGCTGCCCCGGTCACTTCGGTCACCCCGGTCTTCGCGGCCGGGCCGCTCGTCACGCTCGAAGCGCTTCGAGCGGGTGTCGTCAGCCGACAGGAGCAGCGGGGTGTCGCCCTGCGCGACCACCGCCAGAGCAGCGGCGACGTCCGCCTCGAGAACGTCGTGATGTTCGACGTAGTGACCGACGATGTCGCGAAAGGCCGCAATGCGGTCTTGTTGCTCGAGAGCCGCGGTGATCGCCTCGTCGAACCGGGCCAGACGGGTGACGTTCACGTCTTCGGCCGTCGGCAGCTTCATCTCGGTGAGCGGCTGGCGCGTGGCCTTCTCGATGGCGCCGAGCAGGCGGCGCTCGCGAGGGGTCACGAAGCTGATCGCGGCGCCACTGCGGCCCGCGCGACCCGTGCGGCCGATGCGATGCACGTACGACTCGGTGTCGATGGGAATGTCGTAGTTGACGACGTGAGAGATGCGGTCGACGTCGAGTCCGCGGGCGGCTACGTCGGTCGCCACGAGAATATCGAGCTTGCCCGACTTGAGTTGGTTGACGGTGCGCTCGCGCTGCGCCTGGGCGACGTCGCCCGAGATGGCTGCCGCCGAGTATCCGCGTGCCCGGAGCTTCTCGGCCAGAACCTCGGTTTCGCTCTTGGTGCGCACGAAGACGATCATGCCCTCGAAGTTCTCGACTTCGAGAATGCGCGTCAGGGCATCCACTTTCTGGGGGTACGACACCATCAGGTAACGCTGGGTGGTGTTCGCCGAGGTGGTGGTCTTGTTCTTGACCGTGATCTCTTCGGCGTCGTTGAGGTACTTCTTCGCGATGCGCCGGATCGCCGCGGGCATCGTCGCAGAGAACAGCGCGACCTGCTTGTCGTCGGGGGTGTCGGCGAGAATCGTCTCGACGTCTTCGGCGAAGCCCATCTTGAGCATCTCGTCGGCCTCGTCGAGCACGAGGTACTTCAGTTCGGAGAGGTCGAGCGTGCCCTTGGCGAGGTGGTCCATGATGCGGCCGGGTGTGCCGACCACCACGTGAACGCCCCGACGCAAGGCCGACAGCTGCACGCCGTAGGCCTGGCCGCCGTACACGGGCAGAACGTGCACTCCGCGCAGGTGTGATGCGTACTGCTCGAACGCCTCGCAGACCTGAAGGGCGAGTTCGCGGGTGGGCGAGAGAACAAGGGCCTGCGGCTTCTTCTGCGATACGTCGAGGCGCGAGAGGATCGGCAGCGCGAAGGCGGCCGTCTTGCCAGTGCCGGTCTGGGCGAGCCCGACGACGTCGCGCCCGGCGAGCAGAGGCGGAATGGTAGCGGCCTGAATGGCGGAGGGAGTCTCATAGCCGACATCGCGAACGGCCTTGAGAACCGCGTCGCTCAGCCCGAGGTCGGAGAAGCCGGTGGCAGCGTCGGCAGTGTCTGCCTCGACCTGGGGGTTCGTGTCGATGGTCATAGTCAAACGGTAGTCGCTTCGCTACGGCTTCGTGGGCGGGTGCAGCGAACCCCGGTGAATCTCGAACGCGCGGGAGTGACCCGGCGAGTCGGGGTCGTCGACGATGGGCTGGTCGGCCATGAAGAGGCGGATGAGGTTGGCGAGCTCGCCGGGATTGCTGAAGTTGATGGCGTGGGCGGCCCCCTCCATCAGCACGACGAGTACGTGATTGTCGGTGCCGCTCGCGATTTCCTGGATGCGCGCGGCGTCGGGCATCAGCGGATCGCGGTCGCCGATGACCACCATGGTGGGAATCTGAAGCGCAAGCAGCCGCTCGAGCGACGGGTACCGGGTGAGCGCCTTGAACATGCGTACCGTGCTGGGAACGCCGAAGCGCAGGTAGTCGGGCCCCGCGACGCGCACCATTCGGGTGGGCTCGCGGGCGCCGTCGCGGGCGAGTTGCCGAATCGCGCGGCGAAGCGGCTGGTTGTGCACCCCGCCGGCCGGCGACACCAGCACCGCCCGTTCGAGCCGCTCCGGATAGTGGTAGGCGAACTCGCAGATGACAGGGCAGCCCATGGAATTGCCGACCAGCGTCACCTTTTCGATCTGGCGGTCGTCGAGAAAGCGTGCCGCGGCGTGAGCGAGGTCGGGCACGTCGAGGGGTTTGGGGGGTTTGCCACTTCGACCGAATCCCGGCAGGTCGGGCACGAAGGTGTGGAATTCGTCGCGCAACAGTTCGGCCGTCGGCAAGAGGTACCGCCCCGAGAGGCCGAAGCCGTGCAGGTGCATCATGGTCGGAGCATCCAGCACCTGGTCGGGTGATTCGCGGTAGAACACGTCGATGTTATCGACCCTCGTCCATCGTTCTGCCAGGGCCGAGGCAGGGCGCCGAGGCAGCCGGCGTTCTCGGCGGGCAGGCTCCGTGGGGTGCTCAGAATGGGTCGTCACCCCCTCATAGTGGCTCCGGCTCCGACAGTGGTCGTCATCCACAACGGGTGATCCGATGAGCGGCAGCTGCTGGTTAGAATTGCCGCCAGAACGTGGGCAGGGGTGTGGGCGATGAGGATGCTCGTTCGCCGACTCGCCTGGTGGATCGCCGATTATGCGTACGCCGCGTCTCGGCAGGCACGTTCGCTCTTCGGCGCCGGTCATCCGGAGCGCTACGAGTCGGGTGCGCTGAACCCGGTCGTGGTGCTCCCCGGAATCTGGGAGACCTGGGCGTTCATGAGGCCCCTGGTCGAGAGACTTCACGATGCCGGGTATCCCGTCTACGTCGTTTCGTCGCTGGGCCGGAATCGCGGGGCGGTCGGAGCATCGGCGGTGATCGTCGCCGAGTTCGTCGAGAGCCGCGACCTTCGTGACGTGCTGATCGTCGCGCACAGCAAGGGCGGCATGATCGGCAAATACGCCATGGCGTTGCTCGACGGCTCGCAGCGCATCCGCGGCATGGTGGCGGTTTGCGCGCCGTTCTCGGGCTCGCGGTACGCGCGGTTTCTGGTGCTTCCGAGCCTGCGCGCTCTGTCGCCGAACGACGCCACAACGGTTCGGCTGACAGAACTCCGGGAGGTCAACCCGCGCATCGTCTCGGTGTACGGCGAATTCGACCCGCATATTCCGGAAGGAAGCGCGCTCGAGGGAGCGGACAACGTCGAATTGCCGACCGGGGGGCATTTTCGTCTCCTCGGCCGACCGGAAACGGTCGCGATCGTGCTCGATCGCGCCGGTGGCGAAGGGATGCCCGGCGAATCGCTCATCGGAGACTAGCCGAATGCGGGCACGGCCCGCCGGGCTCTGTCGCGCGCGGATGCCCGGCGGCTCGTCTCAGGGAAACGAGCCGTCTGGGGCGCGCGGCTACGGAGTCGGTGTGGGCGTCGCCGCTCCCGGCACCGGGATGGGTGACGGCGTCGGCACGGGCGCGGGAGGCGTCTGCGTGCTTCCCGCCGGCGCACAGGTGGTCGGCGCGGCGGTTCCGGCGAACCGGTCGGCGATCCAGCCCAGGTATTCGCCCTTGGCGTCGGCGGGAATCGTCTGGTGCGTGGCACCTTCGTAGATCGTGTATTCGACCGGCTGGCCGAATCCGCAGGCCCGTTGGTAGTACTGCGTCGTGCCGTTGGGGTTGACGACGGTGTCGGCCGTTCCCTGCATCACGAGTACCGGGGCGGTCGGAGCGACATAACCCGGGGTGTTCTCATTGAGGCGCTGCTGCCAGTCGGCGGGTGTCGTCGGCTGGATGAGCGTCGAGAACGGCGTGGTGAGGTTCGAGCTGAGCACGTAGGCGAGGTGGTTGACACACTCGATACCGGCGCCCGCGAGTGCTTCCTCTCCGGCCGGGGTCACCACCTCGCTCGCTGTGAGCTCCGGATACGCAGCGAGCAATCCCCGGTAGACGTTCAATTGCAACGCGGCTGCGTGCGCCACGGAGACGGAATTCTCCGGGCCCGGTGCAACCTGCCCGGCGAACTGCGGCCCGTTGTCGGCGGCCGGCGCGAGGGCGGCGGTGCCGAGCAGCTTCAGGGGTGCGCCGTAGCTCGTGTTCTGGCCCATCCACACCGAGGCGCCACCACCCTGCGACCAGCCGAGCACCACCATGTCGTCGCCGGCACCGGTGTCTTTCAGCTGCTGGGCGGCCTTGACCGAATCCCACACGTTGTTCGCCTCGGAATCCAAGACCGTGTACTGCTGCACGCCGGGGGTGCCGAGGCCCTGGTAATCGGTGGCCACGACGACGTATCCAGCATTCAGCATGTCGGTCAGTGCCGGAACACCGACGTCTTGCTGAAACGGGCTGTCGTAGGTGAAGTAGTCGTTGAGATCGATGGCGGGGTTGGTCGGAAGCGACGGAGCGCAGTTGCGCCCGCCGCCCTCGGTGCCGTGGGCCCAGGCCACCACCTTGCGGCCGCCGTCAGGCGCGGGGCCGTTCGGCGCCACCACGATGCCCGATGCGGCGACCATTGTGCCGTCGTGAAGCTCAGAGAGGTAGAGAATCTTCCAGGCCCGGGCGCCGGCCGGCGCGTTGATCTCCATCGAACTGATGATGTCGCCGTGCTTTCCGGCGGGCAGCGGCGACGGCGGGGTGTAGAAGTCGGGAATGTCGAACTGCCCGTCGACGGTCGGGTCGCTGCCCGAGGCGGTGCTGCCCGAGGCGGTGGGTGAGGATGCTGCGCCCGACGGGCTGCCACTGAAGGTGCATCCCGTCACTAGTGCAGACACCAGCACGAACAGCGATGCTGCGGCGAGGTAGGTTGCTGACGACGGTCGACGGTTCGGGGTGTCTCCCCCACGGAATCCCATGGACGGCACAATAGCAGGTCTGCGTTAACCTGGGAGCTGCGGGGCCGGGCGCTGTGAGGTAGGCAGGTGAAAGTCGGCATCGCAGGTTCGCGTTTTTCGCACAATCGTCGGAGCTGAGCAAAACCTCGGCCGTATATGCCACGGTTTCGCTCTCTGCTCCGACGAAAGTGGAGTGCGGCCGCAGCGGTCGGGCGGCAGACGCAGCCTCAGATCGAAACGGGGTCGAGCTCGGCGGCCACGTTCGCCGCCGCCTGATCGACCTTCACAGACGGTGACACCAGCGCGATCACGATGTTCGCCGCTGCGAACACGGCCGCCACGAGCAACCCGAACTGGTAGCCGCTGACCGAGGCCGCCACCGGGGCGGTTCCACTCGACAGAGCATCGGCGATGTGCGACGTCGCCAGCGTCGTGATCACCGCGAGTCCGAGCGCGCCACCCACCTGGTAGCCTGCGTTCAGAACTCCGGATGCGGCTCCCGCGTCATCCTGGCGTACCTTCGACTGAGCCGCGACCTGCGCGGGCACACCCATTGCGGTGATGCCGAGCCCGAAGAGAACGAGCCCCGGCAGCAGACTGGTGGTGTACGCATCGGTGGCATCCGCACCGGAGAGCAGCAACAGGCCGGCGACGCTGATGACCGCCGCGACGACCTGCACCGCACGAGTGCCGAAGGCTGTCACCAAACGGGAGGCGACGACCGCGCCCGCGATGGCGGCGATACCCATCGGCAGAAACGCCCATCCCGTGTCGAGGGCCGAAAGCCCGCGCACCTGCTGAAAGAAGATGGCGGTGAGAAAGAACATCGACAGGAATCCGGCGCTGTTCAGGCCGAGCGCGACCACCGAGAGCGACAGACTGCGCGTGCGGAACAGCCGCAGCGGAATCAGCGGCGCGGCCGAACGCGACTCCACGACGACGAAGGCGGCGAGAAGCAGAACCCCGCCGGCCAGCAGACCGATGACCTCGACCGAACCCCAGCCGAGCGGTTCGGCACGGATGACACCGAGCATGATGGCGAGCAGTCCGGCCGTGCTGAGCACCGCGCCGGCTATGTCGAAGGTGCGACGCCCGGCCTGAGGGGCGCGGCTCTCCCGAATGATGAAGAACGCGGCTGCGACGACGAGGATGCCGATGGGCACGTTCACGAGAAACACCCACCGCCAGCTGAGCGCATCGACCAAGATGCCGCCCAGGATGGCCCCCATCGTGCCACCGAGGCCGGCGAGGCCGCCCCACACTCCGAGCGCGATGTTGCGCCGGCGGCCGTGCTCGAAGGTGACCATGAGCAGTGTCAGCGCCGAGGCGGAGAGCATCGCCCCGCCCAGCCCTTGAACGCCGCGGAACAGAATGAGTTCGAGTGGCGAGGTGGCGAGCCCTGCCGCGAGAGACGAGAGCGCGAACACCCCGAGTCCGATCACGAAGATGCGCCGCCGCCCGATGAGGTCGGCCGAGCGGCCGCCGAGCAACAGGAAACCACCGAAGATCAGCGTGTAGGCGCTGATGACCCACTGCAGATCATCCGGTGAGAACTGCAAGTCGGTCTGCATGTTCGGCAGCGCGACGTTCACGATGGTCACGTCGAGCACCACCATGAACTGCGCTATCGCGAGCACGACCAGGGTGCTCCAGGGGTTGCGTCTCATTGTTCTTCCTTCGCTCGTCGGTCTTCGGAGATGTCTGCGCTGCGGTCTTATACGACGTACATATGCGCTGTACATATGCACTGTACATATGCACTGTACATGTTCGCCGTACAGTAAAACAACAGGCAGAGGAAGAACGCCTCAGAAGATGTCGATCAGCGCGGCTGGATGCCCGTCACGCCGGCCACGAGAAAGTCGATGCCCTGGCTGAAGTACACATCTTCACTCGGGCAGAACAAGAAGAACTCACTCGAATCGAGCAGGTTCGGATACTTTTTCGGGTTCATCGACTCGAGCTGCGCACGCTTGCCGCGCAACGCCTCATCTTGCGCTTCGGGGTCGAGCCGCTGATCTTGGCCGGGCTCCCGAGTGACAAGAGTGACGATCGAGCACAGCAGAAACGTGCCGATCTGGGCGGCTTGCGCCGGCGAGAATCCGCCCGTGCGCAACAGGCCGATGACGCATTCGGCCAGTGCGAGACCGGGCTCGGATTTCATGATGCGCGGCGGCGCGACGTCGGCGACGAGCGGATGCGCCCGCAGTGCGGCGAGCACGGCGACCAGCGCGGCACGGAGCTCCTCGTGCCAGGGCAGGCCGGCTGGCTCCGGCAGGTTCACTTCGGCGTACATGCGCTCGGCGATGCCGTCGAAGAGAGCGTCTTTGTCGGCGAAGTGCCAGTACAAGGCCATCGGCGTCACGGCGTTTTCGGTGGCGAGGCGCCTGATGGTCACTGCTTCGAGCCCCTCGCTGTCGGCGATCTGCAGCGCACAGGCCGCCAGCGATTCGCGGTTGAGGCGCTCGCGGTGCTTCGGTTCACGTACAGTTGCCATGGATCTACTGTACCTCGTACAGGAGGTGATTTGGCCGGCGGTGGGGTGTTCAGGAGCCGCAGGCGACAGTGCAGTACACAGAACTGTGCAGTAGACAGCACAGTGAAGCAATCAGCACAGTGCAGCAAACAGCACAGTGAAGCAAACAGCACAGTGAAGTGAACAGCACAGTGAAGCAAACAGCACAGTGAAGCAAACGGCACAGTGAAGTGAACAGAAGAGGACGCCCAGTGGAACTCGGCATCTATTCATTCGGCGAGCTGATCGCGAACCCCGACGGGGGATCGGCCGAGAGCCTGCACGAGCGGTTCGGTCAGATCATCGAGTTGGCGAAGCTCGCCGACCAGGGTGGACTCGACGTGATCACCTTGGGTGAGCATCACCGTTCAGACTTCAGCATGTCGGCACCGGAGATCGTGCTCGCTGCGATCGCCGGGGTGACCAGCCGGCTGCGGCTCGCGAGCGGGGTGACGGTTCTCTCGAGCCAAGACCCGGTTCGAGTGTTCGAGCAGTTCGCGACTCTTGATCATGTGTCGAACGGCCGGGCCGAGATCATCGCCGGCCGGGGTGCATTCACGGAGTCGTTCCCGCTGTTCGGATACGACCTGGCCGACTACGACGCGTTGTTCGACGAGAAGCTGAAATTGCTGCTGAAGATTCGTGACGAGAAAGTGGTCACCTGGAGCGGGCGGTTCCGCTCGCCGTTGAATGGCGTCGAGATCTCACCGCGGCCCGTGCAAGACCCCTTGCCCATCTGGGTGGGCATCGGCGGCACGCTCGCCTCGGCGGTTCGGGCGGGCTCGCTGGGTCTGCCGATGACGATGGGCTTCTTCGCCGGCCCCGAGCAGTTCGTTTCGCGGGTCGAGTTGTACTATCGTGCCGCCGAAGAGGCCGGTCACGATCGCTCGAAGCTCCGGCTGGCATCCGCCGGCCATCTGTATGTCGGGCAGACGTCGCAGCAGGCCCGTGACGAGTTCTACCCGTTCTATTCCCGGTACTTCCAGGCCGGTGGAGCGTCGTTTGCGGCAAACGGATTTCCACGACAGGCGTACGACTCGTGGATCGCCGGTGGCCTGCCGGTCGGCAGCCCGCAGCAGGTCATCGACGCGATCATGCGCCGTGTCGAGCTGCTCGGAACGGACCGTTTCACGGCCCAGATCGACGTCGGCAACCTACCGTGGTCGATGACTCGCAGCTCGCTCGACCTCTACCTGACCGAGGTGGCGCCCGTGGTCAAACGCGAGGCCGCGCTGCTCGGCTTGTGACCTGGTTCACGCCGCGTTCTCGCCGCGCCCGCGTCGCTCACTGTTTCGTGGTGTGCTCGACGCTCATGGTCAGGATGACGCGATCGGCCCTGTCGGCCGGCGGCTGCTGCTCGGGGTTGCCGTAGCGCTTGCCGAGCGTCACGTAGAACTCTCCGGTCGGATCGGGAACCACCTCGATGAGCGCACCGCGCACCTCGATGTACCGGAACGGGTTCGCGGTGTCGATCACCATCAACGACATCGACTTGTTCAGCTGCAGATTGCGAAACTTCGCACGCTTCGTGGTGTGCGTGAAACGCAACAC
>JAODBB010000160.1 GCA_025463745.1 Subtercola sp. | reverse complement strand
CGCCATGTTCATGGGCAAGGCGTACCAGGAGTTCTCCCCGGCACTCACGAACGACTCGATCGTGGTGGTGCGCGGGCGCGTCTCGATGCGCGACGACGGGCTGAACCTGCACGCCTTCAGCCTGTTCAGCCCAGATCTCGGGCAGGCCGGGTCAGACAACGGCCCGATCGAGATCTCGATGGCGGATGCCCGTGCCACGACTGAGACCGTGCAGGCGCTGAACGACGTGCTGATCCGGCACTCGGGCGACAGCGAAGTGCGCCTGAAACTCATCAAGGGCCAGACGGCGCGCGTCTTCGAGATCCCGTTCCGGGTGCGGGTCACCGCAGACCTCTACGGCGAGCTCAAGTCCCTCCTCGGCCCGGCCTGCCTCACCTAGCGCGCCCCGCGCCTCCTCTCGCGAGAGAACCCTCTGCAGACGAAAGAAGCAGTTGCGCCACCTTCTTTCGTCGGAAACGGCTTCTCTCGCCGCCGGTAGGCTGGGGGGGCTATGATACAGACCATCGATTTGCGGGGCATGACCCCGAGCCGCGCCCAGTACCTCGAGCTCGTTCCGCGGGCGGTGACCGATGTGGCCGTCGCCCGGGAGGCGGCGCAGACGCTCATCGACGACGTTCGCGAGCGTGGCGTGGATGCTTTGCGCGCCCAGGCTGCACGGTTCGATGGGGGTGAGGCGGCGAGCATCCGAGTGCCTGAAAGTGAGATCAGTGCTGCCGTCGCGGCCCTGCCTCAGGATGTTCGGGCCGCGCTCGAAGAGGCCATCGACCGGGTGCGGCAAGCGACCGCCGCGCAGATTCCGCCGGCGCAGTCGACCGAGCTCGGCCCGGGAGCCATCGTCGAGCAGCGCTGGCAGCCCGTCGAACGTGTCGGGCTGTACGTTCCCGGCGGCAAGGCGGTCTACCCGTCGAGCGTGGTCATGAACGTGGTACCGGCGCAGGCCGCGGGCGTGCAGTCGATCGCCCTGGCCTCACCACCGCAGGCGGAGTTCGGCGGGAGCGTGCACCCGACCATCCTCGGCGCAGCCGGCCTCCTTGGAGTCACGGAGGTGTACGCGATGGGCGGTGCCGGGGCGATCGGAGCACTGGCGTACGGCGTCGCAGACATCGGTCTCGAGCCGGTGCAGATCATCACCGGCCCTGGCAATGTGTATGTCGCCGCCGCGAAGCGAATCGTGCGTGGGCGCACGGGCATCGACTCCGAAGCAGGCCCCACCGAGATTCTGATCATCGCCGATGAGAAAGCCGACGCTCGCTACGTCGCCGCCGATCTGGTGAGCCAGGCCGAGCACGACGAACTCGCGGCAGCGCTGCTCGTCACGAACTCACCCGCCTTCGCAGATGAAGTTCGAGTTGAACTTGAAGGTTGCGCGAACGACACCCTGCATGCCGAGCGTATTCTCGTGGCTCTGCGCGGGCAGCAATCGGCCATCGTGCTCGTCGACGACCTCGCCGCCGCGGCCCGCTTCAGCGATGCGTACGGCCCCGAGCACCTCGAGATTCAGGTTCAGGATGCCGACGCGGTGCTGGCGAACATCCACTCTGCGGGAGCCATCTTCATCGGGTCGTACTCGCCCGTCAGTCTCGGCGACTACCTCGCGGGCTCCAACCATGTGCTGCCCACCGGCGGCCAATCCCGGTTCTCATCGGGGCTCGGGGCGTACACGTTTTTGAAGCCGCAGCAGGTCATTCGTTACGATCGTGAGGCGCTGCAGAAGGTGAGCAAGGGCATCCATGCTCTGGCGAACTCAGAGAACCTGCCCGCCCACGCGGAGGCCGTTGCGGCTCGCTTTCCCCGCTGAGACCGGCGGCACCGGTCAGCTCGGCGGCGGCCTGCGCGCCCGCGCCGTGGTCTGAGAATGTGCCGCGCGGTGGTGGCCAGCACGATCGGCGGTCGCCGTTCACCGGTAAACTGGCGTCACCATGTATTGCCCGTACTGCCGGTACCCAGACTCTCGCGTCGTCGATTCGCGCACCACAGATGACGGTGTCGCCATCAGGCGCCGGCGACAATGCCCCGATTGCGGCAGACGCTTCAGCACCACAGAGACGGCCAGCCTCAACGTGGTCAAGCGCAGCGGAGTGGTCGCACCCTTCAGCCGTGACAAGATCATCAACGGCGTGCGCAAGGCGTGCCAGGGCAGGCCGGTCACCGACGCCGATCTCGCCGTGCTGGCTCAGCGGGTCGAAGAGACCGTGCGATCCACGGGTGCGGCACAGGTCGAGGCGAACGACATCGGGCTGGCCATTCTGCACCCGCTTCGTGAGCTCGACGAGGTCGCCTACCTTCGGTTCGCCAGCGTCTACCAGGCCTTCGATTCGCTCGACGACTTCGAGGCGGCCATTGCCCTCCTTCGGGTCGAGCACGACGCAGGTGCGGCCGCGGGCCCCGCATCCACGTCACCCGACGTCGTGGCAGCTGCAGACGGCACTTCGGCGAACGCGAACACCCCGGCCGCCGCGAGCACAACCCGCACCAAACCGCGCGCGAGCGACGCGTCGTGACGGCGGATTCGCT
>JAODBB010000154.1 GCA_025463745.1 Subtercola sp. | reverse complement strand
GGCGAATCGCTGCCGGAGACGGCGTATCAGGTCGTGCACGACGAGGCGATGCTCGATGGCAACTCGCGGCTGAATCTCGCCACCTTCGTGGGCACGTGGATGGACGAACACGCGCAACGCATCTACGCAGAGTCCGCCGACAAGAACATGGTCGACAAAGACGAGTACCCGCAGACCGCGGCCATCGAGACGCGCTGCTGGCTGATGCTCGCCAATCTGTGGCACGCACCTGACGCGAACAACGCCATTGGAACATCCACTATCGGCTCGTCGGAGGCGTGCATGCTCGGCGGCCTCGCCCTCAAACGCCGCTGGCAGCTCGCCCGGCGCGCCAAGGGCCTCTCGACCGAGAAGCCCAACCTCATTCTCTCGAGCGCCGTGCAGGTGTGCTGGGAGAAGTTCTGCAACTACTGGGATGTCGAACCGCGTTACGTTCCCATCACCGACGAACACAAGGTGCTCGACGGCCACGACCTCGATAAGTATGTCGACGAGAACACCATCGGCGTCGTCGCCATCATGGGCGTCACGTACACGGGCATGTACGAGCCGGTCGAGCAGATCGCAGCGGCGCTCGATGCGATTCAGGCCGAGACCGGCTTCGACATTCCCATCCACGTCGACGGTGCCTCGGGCGGCATGATCGCGCCGTTCTTGCAGCCCGACCTCAAGTGGGACTTCCGAGTGGAGCGCGTCGCATCCATCAGCACGTCGGCCCACAAGTACGGGCTCGTCTACCCGGGCCTCGGCTGGGTCATCTGGCGCACCGTCGACGACCTGCCCAAAGAGCTGGTCTTCGACGTCACGTACCTCGGCGGGCACATGCCGAGCTTCGCGCTGAACTTCTCGCGGCCGGGCGCCCAGGTGCTGCTTCAGTACTACCTGTTCTTGCGCCTCGGTTTCGACGGCTACCGACGCGTGCAGCAGGCGTCGCAAGACGTCGCCGTGTATCTGGCCACCGAGATCGGCAAGCTGCCCGCGTTCGACCTGTGGAACGACGGCACCGACATTCCCGTGTTCGCCTGGCAGCTCAGCAAGGGGTACACGAAGAACTGGAACCTCTATCACCTCTCCGAGCGACTGCGCCTGAAGGGCTGGCTGATTCCGGCCTACCCGATGCCCGACAACCTCTCCGACATCACGGTGCAGCGTATCGTGGTTCGCAACGGCCTCAGCCGCAACCTCGCCGAGAGCCTGATGAGCGATATCCGTGAGGCGGTCGACTACCTCGACCGGCTTGAGTCGCCGATGCCGACCGAAGGGCTGGTCTCGGGATTCACGCACTAGCTGCGCCAATTGTGCGCCGCCGCTTCCACCGGATCTCGTTTCAGGCGCGGGCGCGGGCCGCCCGAACGGCTGCGATGCCGGGGCGGCTCAACACCGCGGCGGTGAAGAAGCATGCGGCTCCGGCGAAGGTGCCGACGTTGGCCCAGAAGAGACTCAGCAGGTCATTGGTCGAGGGCAGAACATACGCGCCGATCGCCGACAGACCGAACAGCACAGAGCCCGTCAGGTTGAGCCAGGTGCAGCGCCACGTTCGGGCCTGCGGATCCCACAATTTGTCACGCTCGGTGGTCGCCACCACCGCGAAGACGCTCGAGACGAGAAACGCGATCGAGCCGTAGGCGTCGGGGCGCCAGCCGCCGCCGAGACGGGATGCCGCGTTCGCCGAGACGATCAGTGCCGAGACGGTGCTCACGTTGAAGAGCAGGGTTCCAACGAACTGCACCGTGGCGGCCCACCAGTCGAAGGTGTCGGGCCGGTTGACAGACCGTGAGGGCGGCCGCTTACCGCTCATGCTCAGCTGAATGAAGCCCGCGGCGGTGAAGAACAGTGACCCGACGAAGAACGTGGTGTTCGTCGCGATACTGCCGACGGCGTCTTGGTAGGGCGGCACCGCACCGAGCATGAACAGCAGCGAGCCGACGGCGAAACCCCACGATTCACGGCGAAGGCGCAGTGCGGCCGGAACGGGCATCCGAAATCCTCAGGTCTGGGTCGAGTGAACTGTGGCTCAGCCTCGGCCCGATGACGAGCAGTTCGGTAACGGCGTGCCCGTGGGCGTGCCGTAGACGTAGGTCCATTCGACGCCCGTGAAGAAGCCGGTCGTGCCGATCGAGATGTCGGCGCCGAGGGTTCCGTCGAGGTTGCCGAGGGTCGGATCTTTGCCGATCGCAACGTCGATCTCGACGGTGGTACCCGCCGTGATTGCGTCGGTGTTGTACACGAAGGCGTCGCCACCGGCATAGCCGACTTCGTCGGAGTTCGTGAACGCCCAGCCCGTCGTGGCCACCGAGGTGACACGCAAGCCTTCGGGCAGGCAGAAGTCGATGAGTACGCCGATGTAGTTGCCTTCGCCGCTGGCCGGGGCGGCGGGCAGGTTCGTTGCGAGCACTCCGAACATCTGCGAGGTGTCGGTGCCGAACGCCGGAACCGCGACGAAGGTCGGGTCGCCGCCGCTGGCAGCGGCCGAGGGTGCGGCGGTGGCCAGCGCGACGACCGGCACGCTCCAGGCGGCGGCCGTGACGACGGTGCGGCGCGAAACGAGGCTTGCGGGTGGTTCCTGGTGGTTCATGCGTGTCACGGCTTCCTACCCGACGGGTACGGTGCCCGTCAATCCTGCAATCTTAGGGTGAGGAGCTGCCACAGCGCTGGGGTCTAGGGGCTGGAATCTAGGGGAAGCAGCATCGATCGGCGTAGGACTGATGCGCTCGGGGCACGACACGAGGAGAATGGGACCACTGAAAGAGGAGGTGCCTCATGGCACGATTCATGGATGTTCACGACGGATTCGTCGGGGTGACCGAAGACCAGTTGGTAGAAGCTCACCAAGCCGACCTCGAGGCAGAGGGCGTGGAGGGTGTTCACTTCGAGAGGGCCTGGCTCGACCCCGTAACAGGCAAGGCGTTCTGCCTCTCGACGGGGCCGTCGAAGGAGGCCGTCATGCGGGTGCACGAGAAAACGGGGCATCCCACTGACCAGGTCTTCGAACTGACCGTCGAGGTCTGACAGCAGCAGAGCGGCGGCGCGCTCGAGGGCCTGCGGCACGCACGAATGGCGTAACTCAGGGTGCTGGCGTGGTGCACTGAGGTGCCGTGACGCAGCTGTGTCACGAGAGCGCCGAGCACCTCAGAAGAGGGCGGCGGACACGAGTAGGGCCAGGCCCGCGAAGCCGCCGACCACGCGGAATAGGTGAAACGACACCCAGCGATCGCGTTGGGCGGCCAAGTCGGGCGGCAGAGCATCCACCTGCCAGTCGCGAATCTTCGTGACGATGGGCACCTCGACGAGCATCGTCACGAGCAGGGTCATCACGAAGAGGGCGAGTGCGCACGCGGCGAGCACGAAGGTGAGCGTGCTGACGCTGAACGAGAGGATGAGCACGGTCACGATCGAGGCAAGCGCCACAGGCATGAGAAGGCTCATGAGGGTGCCGAGGTTGTGATCCATGCGGTGGGTGATCGCGATGAAAACGGCTGGCGTGAATGTCGCCATCGAGCGGCTGAGCGCGAGCCATGGGCCCCAGAAGACTCCGAAGAGCAGGGCGCAGAGCAGGATGCTGAGGAACAAGACGATGGTCAGCGCCATGTCGGGCGTCGAGCGTGGAATGGATGAAGCAGAGTAGCAACTTATGTTGCTTATGCGGCCTTGTCAACCGAAGTTGCTTAAGTGGTCTGCGGCTTGGCCGGACACGCTGTGCTTCTTAGACCCTCGGACGTGCCCGCTCAAGACGTTCGAGCAGCGCGAGGCGGTCGATTGCGGCGAAGGCGAGCGCGCGGGGCACGGTGCCGAGGTCGGCCCCCAGTATCCCGATGGCCAGGCCGACCGCTGCGCCACGAGCCCCGTGCCCCAGGCCGCGCAATCGACCGGCGCGGGCACGGGCGGCGGCGATGGATGCTCCCCAGCTCGCCTTCGCCGCACGCGGCGTGGCCGCGAGCACGGAGGGGTCGAGCGGCTGGACTCCCGCCGCGGCGAGGCTCTGCCGACGCTCGGTGTCGAGTGCGGCATCCAGAATCTGGTGGTCGAGGCCCGAGTCGGCCAGTGCACGCGAGGCGGGATTCGCCGTATCGGCCACGATGGCCAGCAGCACGTGCTCGGCCTCCACGGTCGTGGTTCCGCGGCGGGCAGCTTCGGCGACCGCACTCGCCACAAGGCCGCGCATACCCTGGGTGAGCCAGTCGTCATCCATTTCGGCGCCTCAACTCGATTCCGGATTCGGCCAGTCGCCCCTGGTGCTTCTTGTGCACGGCCTGGCGGGTCACCCCGAGACCCGCGGCGACGTCACTCCACGACCATCCCGCTCGGAGGGCGCGTTCGACGCTCGCGTCTTCGAGGTGGTCGGCGAGTTCGCGCAGCGCTGCCACCGCGGCGAGTTCGTCGGCGACGCCGCCGGTCGGGGCTGGGGTGAAAGAGGCCATGCGAGCAACTTAGGTTGCTTTGGGTGGGCGGTCAAGCGCGGGGAGGCGGTGGATGCCCGGCGGGCGCTGGGCGTGCATCCGGGGTCTCGGGCTCGCCCGACGCTTCGCGTCGACGTCAGGCGGGCGGCGAACCGCTTCGCCGGCCGCGCTCGGGCCGCGGCGAACCGTTTCGCTGACCGTGCTCAGGCCGCGGCGAAGCGCTTCGCCGATCGGGCCTTCGCCTTCTCAGCCTCGATCTCGCGGTTCTTCGGCGGAGCGCTCGCGACGAGGTCTTCGAGCAGGTGGCGCGAGATGTGGGCGATTTCTTCGACCGCTCGCTCGAACGCATCGGCATTCGCCTTCGATGGTTTCGTCGACCCGCTGATCTTGCGCACGAACTGCAGCGCCGCGGCGTGCACTTCGTCGTCGGTAGCGGCTGGTTCGAAATTATGCAGAGTATGGATGTTTCGGCACATGCCTAAAGGGTACGCGGGCCGAATCCTGCTGTCACCGCGAAAAAGGCGGCGGGTCGGTAGGCTTCGAGCGTGAGTGCGAGCGGAAGTGACGAGCAGGTGGTTGCCGCCCAGGGGGCTGACCCCGAACATCCTGCCGCCTCTGCACGGCTCAAACGCAAATGGCCGTGGCGCCCTATTGCGTTCATTGTGCTCGTCGTGCTGGTGTATTTGGCTGTCATCTCTTTGTATGCGCCGAACGGGCGCTCTGATTCGTGGGCGGACAACGAGGCCAAGCCGGCGACGGGCGTGATCGTTCAACTGAAACAAGATTCGGTCAACGCCAGCGCGGAGACGATCTCGATGTCGGTCAACGTCATTCCATCGACGGAGTTGGAGGTCGATGGATCTTCGACGCTCGCCCAAGACGTAACCGTGATCATTTCGCCCGTGTCGGGTGAGCAGACGATCACGCTCGCGAAAGACACCATTCCCGGCATCCAGAGCATCAACGTACTGGCCCCGGGCGCCATCGAGAATTGGCCGTTCGATCGTTATGACGCACGCATGGTTGTCATCGCGTACATCGTGACAGACGGAGTGGAACAGGCAGTGCCGACCACGGTCGAGCTAGGCGGATACCTGCCGGGCTGGAATATCTCGAACAGCACATCGCTGACCGGGCAAGTCACCGTGAGCACACCTGACGGGCTTGTCGACTGGCCGGTGCATGACCTGTCGGCCGGCCGCTCGGGCAGCACACTTGCCTTCGCTATCGTGCTTCTCAGCCTCATGGTCGTGATGCCGGTGCTCGTTCTCTTCGTCGCGATCACCGCCTATCGGGGGCATCGCAAAGTCGAACCGTCGTTCCTGAGCTGGATGGGTGCGATGCTCTTCGCGACGATTCCGCTGCGCAGCTTTCTGCCCGGCTCGCCGCCCATCGGTTCGTGGATCGACTTCTTGATCGTGCTGTGGGTTATCGTCGGCCTCGTCGCGGGGCTCGCCATCTATGTGCGGGCGTGGGTGCGGTGGGGTACGCCGAGCACGCCCCCTCCGCCCACGCCGTCGCGAGATGGAACCATTCGTCCGTGACCGGACACTCTCAGGTATGGGGAAAGTTAATTTCGATGAGGCGGCGGTATGGGCCTTGTCGCGGGAGGGGGACGCGGCATCGTTCGGGTTGATGTTCGATGCCCACCGCGACCGGGTTTTCGGCCAGGCCTTGCGACAGATGCGTTCTTCGCACGACGCCGAAGACGTCGCTGCATTGGTGTTTCTCGAGGCGTGGCGGCGCCGCGACTCCGTTCGAGTCGTCGATGGCTCTATCATCGGCTGGCTGCTGGTGACGACCAACAACGTAGCGCGAAACGTCGCTCGCTCACGGCGGCGATTCGAGACCGCGATGCGGAGCATCCCGCCGCTGGAGAATGAACTCGATCATTCAGATGCCGTCAACGACCGTCTCGACCGCCTCGGTCAGGATGCTCGAGTGAACGACGCGTTCTCGCAACTATCCAAGCGCGACCAAGACGTCATCACGCTCTGCGTGCTCGAAGAGTTCAGCATGCCCGAAGCTGCTCAGGCGCTGGATGTTCCGCTCGGAACTGTGAAGTCGCGCCTTTCGCGCGCCAAACAGCGTCTCGCTGTTCTCACTACTCAGATTGTCACACCTCACCCGAGCGCTTCAGGAGGTGCCCAATGAACGACGCACCACGTTTCGATCCGCGCCGAAGCGATGCCATCAGGCGGATGCTCGTGCAAACTGCTTCAGCGACGTCATCTGCTTCAGTACGGCCACGCCGCTCGCGGGGCCGTACGCTCCTCATCATTCTGGTGGTGGTTCTAGCCGGCCTCATCGGATCGGGTACCACCGCCCTCGCCCTCAACGGTGGGGCCTGGTTCGGTGCCGCCCCTTCGATCGCCACGGTGCCGCCGAGCGACACCGTCTCGCCTCCGGCAACGTCTCACCCGCCGGCCAGCCCGTCGGCGGCGCCCACGGCGCCGTCGAATCCGCCGGCGCCTGTCATTCGCTTACCCGCAACCTGCGATCAGCTCGCCACGGCGTCTGATGCCGAGGCGATAATAGGTGCGAGTCTGCAGCCCGCTGTGTCGCTCGAGCAGGCAAATCCCGCCTCCTATTCCGACAGACGCGTCGGAGCGCTTGAATGCTCGTGGAACACCGATGGGTCGTCGTCATACACCCCAAATCAACCCGCCTTCGGTTATTCGATCGTGCCTGGCGTGACCCCAGACGCGTACGCGTTGTATCTGAACGGTGAGAGCTGGACAGGAGCGCAGGCGGAGCCCGGTATCGACGAGAACACCCATTCGCGCTGTGACACGTTCGAGCCCAATCAGTGCGCGTACATCGACTACGTCGACGGATACGGAATCGACTTCAGCTTGCAGAGCGGCACGGCTTTGACCGATGAGCAGAAGCGCGAAACGCGTGCCCTGTTCGTCTCGGTCGTCAAGAAGGTGATGGCTTTCGGTGATCCCTCGCCCCTCTGGCAGCCAGACGGCGCAACGCTCGCCGGCGCATCCAGCTGCGACGATTTCATCACCACCGATCAACTCGCGGCCGATCTGGCGGTGCCGAAGGTCGACGAATTCAAATCAGATGGGGGAGAGTATTCGAGTTCTGAATTCCAGACGCCGACGCAGGTGAACGCCTTCTGGTGCAGTTGGAGCGACACAGTGCCCGGGTCGTCGGCTGAAGCATTCGCATCAGTACTGCCGGGCGGAGCCTCGTACTTCGCCACGTTCATGGCTTACGACCAGCACATCGCCGGAGACCAGCAATATGACTGGCAGCGTTCGTCGCAGTTCCCCGGCGAGGCCTACGTGTCGAGTTTCGGCGGTGAATCGTGGGTGAGCATCCTCATCAATGGTGGATGGATCGAGGTGAGAGCATCAACGCCGGGGGCCCTTGCGAAAATCGCGCAGACTGTGCTCGCCAACGTTTCATAGAACAAGACGGCGAATCGGCGCGCATCGAAAACTCTCAGTATCGAATCGGCTGAACGGCAGCGTCGAGTGGTTGGATGAGCAGGTGGACGATTGGATCAACGGACTACCCCCGGCCGCACACGAGCGCGTCGAGCGGCAGCGCTCGAGCCGCACCGCAGGGTCGCTGCTGTCTGCGGCGGCCGCGGCGAGCATCCAGAGCGCGGGTCTTGCCCCGGTGGGCGAGGTGTTCGGCTGCGTCGTGATGAACCTCGGCTGGGCCGGCACCGGATGCTCGTGGTGGAACTCCGGCGGCTACGGGTTCGGGCTCGGCAGCATGGGCGCGGTTTCGCCGGTCACCACCTCGGGCGAGGGTGGCAAATGGGCCAGTTTCGCGCCGTACGTCAATGCGTTCGAGCGAGGCTGGTACGGGGCACTGCGCCGCATGACCGCCGAGGCACAGGGGCTGGGTGCGCATGGTGTGGTCGACATCCGTATCGTCCGCCGTCAATTGGAAGGCTCGGCGTGGGAGTTCAGCGCTCTCGGCACCGCCGTGCGTTCGACAGACCCCTCCCTCGCGCCGGTGCCGGCGACCCCGGGCGAGGTGTGGAGCACGAACCTGAGCGGCGAAGACTGTGCGGCCGCGATTCTCTCGGGTTACATGCCCCGTGAGATCGTGCTCGGCATCTCTGTCTCGACCAAACACGAAGACTGGCAGCTGCGCCAGCAGCGGTCGAGCTGGGTCAATGGCGAGGTCAGCGGAATGACGCTGCTGATTCAAGCCGCCCGGCACGAGTCGCGCCAGCGCCTGGCCGCGCGGGCGACCCACACCGGCAGCGCCGAGCTGGCCGTCACCAGCATGACGCTCTCAGAGTTCGAAACGCCCTGCGGCGGCCAAGACAGCAGAGACTTGCATGCCGAATCGGTGGTCATCGGCACGACGCTCATTCCGCTTCCCCGTTCCAGGCGGCGTAACGACGGCACAACCGCCCTGACGATCTTGCCCCTTCGTGACGCACCGCCGCGGCCGGCTCGACGCACGGGCGCATGAACCGACCTATGAACCCGCACATGAACCCGCACAGAATTCCACCCACGACCGCGCGCGCCAGCGCCGCCCCCAGACACTCTCACCCCTTTTCGACACGCGAACGGATGCACTGCTCATGACCGACCCCTTCTCCGGTATCTCGCTTCCGGCGGATGCCCGCGCACGCCTCGCCGACGGCAAGAAGAACCTCTTCACCTCCGACCTTTCGGTCAACGAGTTTCTGCTGGTCAAGCAGGCGGGCTTTCGGCCGGTGGGGTTGGTGCTCGGATCGAGTGTGTATCACGTGGGCATCCAGGCCCGCCGCTGGGGCAAGAACATGGAGCTCGACAAACTGAGCGGCGCGATGTACCACGCTCGCGAGCTGGCGATGACGCGCATGGAGGCCGAGGCCGATGCGCTCGGTGCAGACGGCATCGTCGGGGTGCGGCTCGAGATCGAGTTCAAAGAGTACGGCAACGATCTCGCTGAATTCGTAGCCATCGGCACTGCTGTGGTCGCCGATGAGCCGCCGGCCACCGGAAAGTGGCGCAACAACAAGGGCCTGCCGTTCACCTCAGACCTCTCCGGGCAAGACTTCTGGACTCTGATCCAGTCGGGTTACGCACCGCTCGGCCTGGTCATGGGTACCTGCGTCTATCACATCGCCCATCTGGGAATGATGTCGTCGCTGAACAACATCGGGGCCAACGTCGAGATCACGCAGTTCACCGAAGCGCTCTACGACGCCCGCGAGCTGGCGATGGGCCGTATGCAGACCGAGGCGGAGACGCTGGATGCGGAGGGCATCGTGGGCGTGCAGCTGTTGTCTCTGCCGCACCGCTGGGGCGGTCACACCACCGAGTTCTTCGCCATCGGCAGCGCCGTGCGGTCGCTGCGGCCGGATCACGTGATCGCGACTCCGAGTCTCGTTCTGCCGCTGACCGACGGCGGGCGGTGGTGAGCGTGCCGGCGGGCACCGGTGCTGGCGCGGCCGGCGCTGGCGCGGTCAGCCCTGGCGCGAGTGGAGTCGGGGCTGGTGCGGGCGGTGCGGATGCCGCGACCGGTGCCGCGGGAGCGAACCGAGCCGCCGTCGCCATCGGCGCATCCGATGCCGCCGCCGACCCGCAGGCCTTTCTGACCTCGCTCGTCGACGGTGCAAGCCGCGCACTCTCAGAACCCGTTGCCGCGAGCGTGCTCACGGTCGAACGCAACCGGTCGCTCGGCGACCGGCTCGCGGGGCGCCCGGGGCAGATCACCGAGCTACGGCTCTCGGCGGGCGGCGAGACCATGTCGCTTCGCCCGGCCGCCCACGCGCAATGGGTGGCAGAGACACACCGGGTCTCGGGCGGGGTCGTCATCGCGCGGCGCACGCAGACGCTGGGCGAATGGCTCAACGCGTTCGCCGGGCGGATCGCCGCGGTCGCGGGGGATGCGGTGGGTGACGCCGCGGCCTCGGCTCGCGCCTTGCAAGCACTCGGCATCCGCTCGCCGTCTACCGATGTCGCGGTCGCCGATTCGAGCGTCGAGGTTGATTTGCGTTCGCTGCCGACCCGTGTGGCCGGGCGACTGCCGGCCGCCGCGACCGAGGCCGTCGGGCGCATTGCGGCGCTGCTCGTCGATACGTTGCAGCGGCTTGCCGCGAGCGGGCAACCCGACGTGATCGTGCGCCGGGCCGCGACGCTGTACCTGCCCGACACGCTTCGCGCTTACCTCGCGTTGCCGGCCGACTGGGTTCAGGCGCATGTCTTCGCCGACGGATCGACGCCCGACACCGCACTGCTCACCCAGCTCGCGGTTCTGGAGCAGGCGATCGTGAAGCTCCGCGACTCCGCCGTGGCGAACGACGCCGACGCGCTGCTCGTGAACGGGCGGTTTCTCTCCGACAGGTTTGCGATCTCGAGTCTCGACCTCTCCTGACGCCGCCGTGCCAGTGCGGTCAGCCCTCCGAGCCGTCGGTCGCGTGCGACCGGTCGAGGTAGCTCCTCGAACGCGCGACCTGGCCTTCGAGCGCGGTGACGGTCGCCGCCATGTTGTCGACGGCCTGCGCGCGGTAGCCGTCGATCGCATCCATGGTCGCGAACACATTGTCGAAGGCGCGTTGCAGCGTTTCGACGCTCACTCCCGACGAGGCGGCCTGCTCGTGGATCAGACCGGTCTGCTGTTTGAGTGCTTCGCTCGTGCGTTCGATCATCGAATTCGTGGTGTCGTTCAGAGCGCCGATCTGGTCGAGCACGAGCCGCTGATTGGCGAGAGCCTGCGACACGATGACCGCCGTGCGGAGGGCGGAGACGGTCGTCGTACGGGCGCGCTCCACCCCTTTGATCAGCTCGAGGTTGTTCTTGCGAATCATGTCGAGGGCGAGGTAGCCCTGCACTGACACGGCGATCTGCGTGGTCAGGTCTTGCCGGCGCTGGCGAATGGGAAAGAGCGCGTCTGACACGAGTGCGTCTGCCAATCGCGGGTCGGTGGCCCGCGCGGCCTCTGCACGTGCGGTGACGGCATCGTCGAGTGCAGCGGCCAACGCGGTGTACTCGCCCAGCTTGCCCATCGTCGCCCAGAGGTTCGCACGCTCTTGTTCGATGGCGGCGTTGTCTTTCAGCAACTCGTCTTGCCCGGAGACCAGGGCCGTGATGATGGCGTCGAGTTGCTTCTGCGCCGACTGGTACCGGCCGAAATAGTGCGTCAGCTTGTTGCCCCCGGGAAGGCGGCTGAACAGTTTCTTGGCACCGGTGAGATCGGCCCGGCCCGGGTCGAGGTCGGTGATGGTGGTGCGCAGGTCTTGCAGCGTACGCGCGACTTTCACCTGAGGGTCGCCCGCCTCGCCGCGCCCGCGAGCGGCCGCGAGCGACGACTCCGGCCGTGAGAGCATGCGGCTGGAGGTCTCGGCGCTGCGCCTGATCTCTTGTTCGCCCATGCGGGTGATGTCGTCGACCTTGCTCGAAAAGCCCGGGCTGCCGGGTTGTTTCTCGGCCAAATCGGCGACGAACGTTGCGGCGGTCTGCTGGAGCTTCGTTCGCGTCTCAGGCGGCAGCGGAATCATGCCGACGGCTTGTTCGCCTTCGACTTCGGGTACCACGGCCGGCGGAGTGAGCACGATGTCGGTGCTCGGTTGCGGATCAGGCGGTGTCAGCGGCTGGGTGAGGTCGAGCTCAGACACTTCGTCTCCCTTCGTGCGCGCTTCGCACGTTCACACTCAGCGTAGAGCCAACTCCTGCGGGTGCACCGATCATTGCCTGACCGTGCCACGCGAGTATTCGAAGGGTGCGCCCGAGGTTGCCGAGGCGCGGCAGGCGCGGCCGACGCCGCAGCGGGGCGGGGTCAGTGCCCGACGGTCACAGGATGGCGGCGTTCACCCGCGCCGCCTCGCGAACCGCGCTCACGTTCTTCTTGCCGGCGCGTGAGCCGCTCAGCTTGGCCACGATGTGCTCTTTGATCGTGACGGGCTCGTAGTGCGGCTCTTCGCCCTCGGGCACGAAATGCGGCAGCGGCCCCACCACGGCGTCGGCGTTGCCGTCGTGAAAAAAAGCAGCTGACCGACGCCGGCGAATCGTGCCGTTGACGATCGGCGGCTTCACCCGATGCAATGTCGACGACCACTGATCGTTGGTGAGGCGGGCGGCGACGTCGCCGAGGTTGATCAGAAATGCATCATCGGCTGGGCTCACGTCGTGCCAGACCCCATCGCTGTCGAGCACCTGCAAGCCTTCGACCTGATCGGCCCAGAGCACCGTCACAATGCCGAAGTCGGTGTGCTCGCCCATGCCGGTGAGTTCGGCGCCGAGTTCGATCTCGCCTTCGGGAAGGGCGTAGTTGTTCATGCGCATCACATCGATGGAGTGGTCGGTGATGGAATCGAGAGAGCCCCGTTCGACGCCGAGGGCGTCTTCGAACACCCGGATGAGTGTGTTCGCCACCCGGGAGGCCTCGTCGAAATAGACCGAGACGCGGGTTTCGAACCCGTCGACATCGCTCGGCCAGACGTTGGTGGCGTAGTCGTCGGTCGAGAGGTCGGAGCCGGGGTAGTCGGCTGCCGACGCGCCCACGTTGAACGCCTCGAAGAAATCATTCATACGTGTGACCGAGTCGACGCCGATGCTGTAGCTCAGCGATTCGCTCTTGGGCGGG
Source organism: Subtercola sp. (assembly GCA_025463745.1). Lineage (GTDB taxonomy): Bacteria > Actinomycetota > Actinomycetes > Actinomycetales > Microbacteriaceae > Subtercola. The sequence goes on along the minus strand of JAODBB010000154.1, from coordinate 26,516 downwards.
CTGTAACCGCGGTTCTTCGACGGAGGCAGCACGAAGCGCTTCTTCTCCTCGAGGCTGAGGGCGAAAAAGTCGTCCATAGCGCCGGCGAGACCCGAGATGGCGGCCGCCGGCACACCGTGGCCGATGATCTGAATGAAGCCGACACTGCGGCACGCGGCATCCAGAGCGGCGGCGACGGCGGCCTTCTCGACAGCAGTGCCACCCGCGACGTAGGGCGTGATGTCGACGGTCGGAACGATGAAATCGTGAGCCACGGCAGTGATCCAATCAACGGGGCGGGGTGCGTGCTGAATCAACGTTAGCGAGCGCGCGTGGCGGGGAGGTTTCAGGTGTGTAACCGCTGGCTCTGGGCGCGCCCGCCTCTTCGGCAGAGCGCAGCCCTTCGCCTGCGCGACTCAGCTCGCGGCGAGCAGGGTCAGCGTATCGACGACCCGGTTCGAGAACCCCCACTCGTTGTCGTACCAGGCGACCACCTTGACGTGTTTGCCGTCGACGCGCGTCAGTGCCGAATCGAAGATCGCCGACGCCGGGCGGCCCGTGATGTCGCTCGACACGAGCGGGTCATCGCTGTATTCGAGGATGCCCGAGAGCGCACCCTCGGCAGCGGTGCGGTACGCGGCGAGAACCTCGTCCCGGCTCACCTCCTGCGACACCGTCGCGTTCAGCTCCACGATCGACCCGACCGGAACGGGCACTCGAATCGAGTCACCCGAGAGGCGGCCATCCAATCGCGGCAGCACCAGACCGATGGCCTTCGCGGCCCCCGTCGTGGTCGGCACGATGTTCACACCGGCGGCGCGGGCGCGGCGCAGGTCGCGGTGCGGCCCGTCTTGCAGGTTCTGCTCTTGGGTGTAAGCGTGCACCGTGGTCATGAAAGCGTGCTCGATACCAGCGAGATCGTCGAGCACGGCGGCGAGCGGCGCGAGCGCGTTCGTGGTGCAGGAGGCGTTCGAAACGATCGTGTGCAGCGCCGGGTCGTAGGCCGACGTGTTCACGCCGTAGGCGAGCGTGACATCGGCGCCCGTCGTCGGCGCGCTCACCAGCACCCGCTTGGCTCCGGCCGCGAGGTGCGCCCCGGCGCCCTCGGCCGAGGTGAAGCGGCCGGTCGACTCCAGCACGATCTCGACACCGAGTTCGGCCCAGGGCAGCTGGGACGGGTCGCGCTCGGCGAGCACACGGATGCGTCGGCCGTCGACGACGAGCGTGTCACCGTCGACCTCCACGGAGCGGTCGAAACGACCGAGCGAGCTGTCGAAGCGCAGCAGATGGGCGAGCGTCTCGGGCTCGGTGAGGTCGTTGATGGCGACGACCTCGAGGTCGGTGTCGCGCTCGCTGAGAGCGCGGAGTACGTTGCGGCCGATGCGGCCGAATCCATTCACGGCAATGCGGGTCATGAGGGGTGGTTCCTTTCGTCGCTACAACGTTCGCCGACGTCGGCCCTCCGTGGCAGTGGCTGTAGTGACAGGTGTCGCAAGATTCGTGCCAATCACGCATCACGCCGCCGGGCGTGAGAACGTGTGCCGGTACTCGTTCGGCGACGTGCCGAGCACGCGGTTGAAGTGCAGCCGCAGGTTGGCGCCCGTGCCGAGCCCGACGCGATCGGCCACCTGCTCGATGCCGAGGTCGCTGCGTTCGAGAAGTTCGCGCGCGAGGTCGACGCGGGCGCGCAGAATCCACTGCATGGGCGTGTAGCCCGTGTCTTCGACGAAGCGCCGCGAGAACGTGCGGGTCGAGACGCGCGCGTGCTCGGCCAGTTGCGCAACGGTGAGCGGAGTCTCGAGTCGCTCCAACGCCCAGTGCCGGGTCTCGGCGAAGAACTCCCCGAGCGGCTCTGGCACCGAACGCGGCACGAATTGCGCCTGCCCGCCGCTGCGATAGGGCGCCGCCACGAGCCGGCGCGCCACCTGATTCGAGAGCCCCACGCCGTGGTCGCGCCGCACGAGATGCAGGCACAGATCGACCCCCGACGCCGCACCCGCCGAGGTGAGCACGTCGCCCTCGTCGACGAACAACACGTTCTCATCGACCCGCACGAGTGGATGCTTCGCCTGCAGCACCTTCGTGTAATGCCAATGGGTGGTCGCCCGTTTGCCGTCGAGCAGCCCCGTCGCCGCGAGGGCGAAGGCGCCGGTCGAGATCGCCGCGAGACGGGTGCCCCGGTCGTGCGCGGCCAGCAGGGCATCCACCACCGCGGCCGGCGGGTCTTCGCGCGCCGGCTCGCGGTAACCGGGAATGAACACGGTGTCGGCCGTGCGCAGCGCTTCGAGCCCCTCGGCGACGTGGTAGGCGAGGCCGTCGCCGCCGGCAACGATTCCGGCCGCGGCACCGCACACGTGCACCTCGTACGGCATGCTCGGCCGGTGCGTGAACACCTGCGCCGGAATACCCACGTCGAGCGGCTTCGCCCCATCGAGTACGAGTACGGCGACGCGGTGGATGCTTCTGGCCACAGTCTCCTCCTGTCGGTACGTTCTGCTGCCTCGAGTTCAGCACGGATTCGGCACGATGGCCATGGTGCGCGAGGATCCGGCCACAGCGTGACCGGGCCACCTCAAGACCAGCCAGAGCGTGACCCGGCCACGGGCATCCCGTCGCGCGCTAACGTAGTTTCTGCAGAGGAGACCATGACCGCCACAGCTCGCCCGCTCGCCAGACTCGGGTTCTTGACGATCGGCCTGTTCGACGAGCACGACCCCTTCGCCGGCCACGAGAGCACGCTGCAGATCATCGCACTCGGTGAGCAACTCGGCTTCGACAGCGCCTGGCTGCGGCATCGGCACCTGCAATTCGGCATCTCGTCGCCGCTGGCCGTGCTCGCCGCCGCTTCGCAGCGCACGACTCGCATCGAGCTGGGCACCGCCGTCACCCCGCTCGGCCTCGAGAACCCGTTCCGCCTCGCCGAAGACCTCGCCACGGTCGATGTGCTCAGCCGCGGCCGGCTCAACCCGGGTGTCAGTGTCGGTCGGCCCACCCATTTCGACGCCATCAAAGAGCACCTCTATCCCGACTCGTGGGGCGTCGAGAACTTCGGGCACGAGCGTGTCGAGCGGCTGCTCCACAACGTGCGCGGCGAGACTGTGAGCACCTTCACCGGAACGGAGGGAATCGAGAGCTATTCTCCAAGCATCCAGCCGCATTCGGCGGGGCTGATCGACCGGGTCTGGTACGGCGCTGCCGGCCTGTCGTCGGCCGAATGGGCGGGCTCGCACGGGCTGAACCTGCTCAGCAGCAGTGTGGTTCGGGCCGAAGAAGACGACGATTTCGCGCGCATTCAGCGGGCGCACATCGACCTGTTCCGGGCCTCGCATCCCCTGGGTGAAGCCGCGCGTGCCTCGCAAGGCCTCGTCGTCATCCCCACCGACAGCGCCTCACCCGCGCAGATTCGCAAGTACGACGCGTACGCCGCAAGCCGCTACGCCCGAACGACCACGCCGCAGGGGCCGCAGCGCATCCTGTTCGCCCCCGACATCGTCGGCACCTCCGGTGAGATCGCGGATGCCCTGCACTCCCACGCCGGATACCAGGCTGTCGACGAGGTGGTGTTCGCCCTGCCGTTCTCGTTCGAGCACGCCGACTACGTGCAGATCCTCACCGACATGGCGACGCACCTCGGCCCGCTGCTCGGCTGGGCGCCGCGCTCGCGGTAACCCGTCCGTTCGATTTTCAGCCGAACGCTCCGCTACTGGAGTGTTTCGAGTCCAATGCGAGCGCTCCACTCATCTCCAAGAATTTGCGCGCACTCGGGTCGACAAGTACGAGGCGGACGGCCACAGCCGAACCTGCGGGGTTCCGGATGGTTGGTGTCGCTGAGCCTCCCAAGGGAATGGAGGAAGTGTCGTTCATCACCGCGTGCTGCCAGATCAAGGGTTGGGGCGAATAGGAAGACTCCCCGTGGAAAGGGATTGGACGCAACTCGATCGTGTGTGACCGCGGTTGGGTCCACTTGCAAGCCAGAGATCGAGTGAGGTGCGGTTGGTACTACTCGTACACCCTCAGCACGGCCCAGCGGTCGCCGTCACGTGCGACATCGAACACACGAGACTCGCCATCCTCATTCGTCGCCTGGAATCGCCACCCATCGAGTGCCGGCGGGTGGGTGATCGCGTAGAGAAATTCGGTGAGCTCGGTTGGAGTATCGCTGATTCTCCAGCGCCGGCCGAACCAGACGAGCCGTTCTGGTGTGCCCTCGTGCGGCCACAGGGTAGCTATGCCGGTCGCGTCAATTGCGTTCATCTCGGCCTCTCCAACATTCGAACATATGTTCTAAGATCATGAGCATAGCCGCGCCGAAAACGACACGCCAGAGAAACTGAAGCACATTCTCACCATGCGATAACGCAGCTGGAGGTTGGCGCCTTCGTGCCGAACGATGAGGGTGTCGCGATTGTTCGAAAATCGCTTGACCTCGAAGAGGAGGATCTCGTGAAGGCGGTACGCCTGCATCAGTACGGAGAAAACCCGAGAGTCGAAGAGGTGGCTGAACCCGCGATCAAAGGCCCCTGGGATGTGATCGTCGATGTGGGTGCGGCTGGGCTGTGCCGCACCGATCTGCACATCATCGAAGGGCAGTGGGAGCCGATTCAGCACCCGTCGCTGCCCTACATTCTCGGCCACGAGAACGCCGGCTGGGTGCGAGAAGTGGGCAGCGCCGTCACGAATGTGAAGGCCGGCGACACCGTGATCATGCATCCGCTCACCAGTTGCGGCCTGTGCCCTGCCTGCCGGGTCGGGCAAGACTCGCACTGCGAGAACGCGACCTTTCCCGGGGTCAACGTCAACGGCGGCATGGCCGAGCAACTGCTGACCAACGCGCGAGCGGTCGTCAAGCTCGACGAGGGGCTGCAGCCGCGCAATGTGGCTGCGCTGGCGGATGCCGGACTCACGGCCTACCACGCGGTACGTAAAGCCGCCGACGTGCTGTTCCCCGGAACACAGGCGGTCGTCATCGGGGCCGGTGGTCTGGGTCACATCGGCATACAAACTCTCGCGGCCATCACCAGCTCGACCATCACCGTCGTCGACCGCAGCGAGGAAGCGCTCGAACTGGCCCGCACGCTCGGCGCCCATCACACGGTGCTCTCGACCAGCGACGAAGAGGTCGAGAAGCAGGTGCTCGACATCACCGGCGGGGGCGCGCACATCGTGTTCGACTTCGTGGGGGAGAGGGGCGCCGAGCTTCTCGCACCGCGGCTCTTGCGCAACCGCGGGTCGCACTACGTCATCGGCTACGGCGGTGCGGTGAACATTCCGACCATCGACATCATCTCCCGCGAGATCAACGTCATCGGAAACCTGGTGGGCACCTACAACGATCTCGTCGAGTTGATGACGCTCACCGAGCAGGGCCGGGTGAAACTGCACACCTCGATCTACCCCCTCGACGCGGTGAACGACGCGATCGGCGATCTCGAAGCGGGCCGCCTCGTCGGCCGCGGCATCCTGATTCCCTGACCTCCCGGCGCTACGCAATCAGCACGACCGACAATCAGAAGCAAAGGAGCACCTGATGGCATTTCCCGCCAAATACCCACAGCTCAACGAGACCGAGCTCACCGATGAAGCGCGCAGCGTTCTCATCCGGGTCATTCGTGTGGCGTTTCCGCACGACAATTTTCCCGATGGCCCGTACGAACGCACCGCTGACACGATTCTGAAGGAGGCCGAGAACTCGACGTGGTTCCGTGTCGCCCTCACCCAAGGTCTGCTGACCCTCAGTCATCTGGCCGGCGGCGACTTCAGAGACCTGAACGAAGAGGATGCGACGAAGGTACTGCGGCGCATCGAATCGACCGAGTTCTTCGGGTTCATCCGCCGCACCACCGTGCTGAACCTCTACGACAACAAAGACGTCTGGGAGGTTCTGGGCTATGAAGGCCCGAGCTTCGACAAGGGCGGGTACATCAACCGCGGGTTCGACGATCTCGACTGGCTGCCGAAGGCGCGGGTGGAGCTCTACGACGGGCCGAAGAAGTTCGTCGAACTCGCCGGCAACGTTCCGCTCGCCGCACATCGAGGCGCCGAAACCGGCGCCGGCACAGCCGTGCCCGCTCCCGCCGGTCAGGCCGAGCGCGACACCAGCAATCAGCCGGGCAAGCGCGCGGCAGAGATGGCGGAGGTGAAGAAATGACCGCGATCGAGCACGGCGAAGAGGCCATCGTCATCATCGGCTCGGGTGCCGGCGGCGGAACCCTTGCTTACGAGCTGACGGCCAAAGGCATTCCGGTCGTCGTTCTCGAGGCCGGGCCCTACCTGACCAACGACGACTACGTGAACGACGAGTGGGAGGCGTTCAACCAGATGGCCTGGCTCGACCCGCGTACCACATCGGGATCGTGGCGGGTGGCCCGCGACTTTCCGAACCTGCCGTGCTGGATCGTGAAGGCGGTGGGCGGCTCGACCACCCACTGGTCTGGAGCGACGCCACGGTTCAAGGCGCACGAGTTCGCCGCGCGCAGTACCTATGGCCGCATCGACGGTGCGAGCCTGCTCGACTGGCCGATCACGCTGGCCGAGCTGGAGCCGTATTACGACAAGGCAGAAATCGCGATGGGCTCGACCCACGTGCACGGCCGAAAGCCCCTGCCGGCCAATAACAACTACATCGTGATGGCCAACGGGGCTGAGCGGCTTGGCTACTCGTTCTATGCGACAGGGCCCTACGCGACGAACGCCGAAGAATACGACGGCCGGCCGGCCTCCATTCAAGACGGGTTCAACTTTCAGGGTGACAAGAACAGATCGAAGTGGTCGACGCTCGTGCGTGAGATCCCTCGCGCCGAGGCGACCGGTCTGCTCGACCTGCGGCCTGAATCTCACGCGGTGCAGATCACGCACGATTCGAGCGGGCGAGCGGATGCCGTACTGTACCTCGACAAAGACGGCAACCTTCAGCGTCAAGCCGCTGCGCTGGTAGCCGTCGCGGCAAACTCGATCGAAACGCCGCGGTTGCTGCTGCAGTCGGCCTCGCCGATGTTCCCCGACGGGCTGGCCAACTCGTCAGGACAGGTCGGCCGCAACTACATGCGGCACACCACGGGGTCGGTATACGCCCGCTTTCCCGACAAAGTGAACATGTTCCGCGGCGAGACCATGGCCGGCGTCGTCGCCGACGAGTCGAAGCACGACCCCGATCGCGGGTTCGCCGGGGGCTACTACCTCGAGACGATCTCGCTCGGCCCGGCGTTCCTCGCCAGCTTCGCCGAACCCGGAGCGTGGGGCCGGGAGTTCACCGAGATTCTCGACGCCTACGCGAACACCGCGGGGCTGTGGATCGTTGGCGAAGACATGCCGCAGGAGTCCAACCGCGTCACGCTGAACACCTCGGTCAGCGATAAGAACGGGCTGCCCGTTCCGAATGTGCACTTCGACGATCATCCGAACGACGTCGCCATGCGCAGCCACGGCTACACGCAGGCCGAGTTGCTCTACGACGCCGTCGGTTCCACGGGTTCGCACCGCACGCCGCCCTACCCGTCGACGCACAACCTCGGCACGTCGCGCATGAGCGAGAAGCCGCAAGATGGTGTGGTCGACCGGTATGGTCGCACGCACGATGTGCCCAATCTGTTCATCAGCGACGGGTCGCAGTTCACCACCGGAGCGGCGGCGAACCCGACGCTCACCATCGTGGCGCTGGCGATCAGGCAGGCGGAGTACATCGCCGACCAGCTCAAGACCGGCGGCATCTAGCCTGCGGGCTGGAAGCCGGTAGCACAGCTTCACGCGACCGATCACGATTCGAAACGAATGGAGAACACAATGAGCACCACGACACAAACGACTCCCTACGACGCCATCGCCCAGGTTCCGGCCTTCGAGGTGACAAGCACCGACGTGGCCGACGGCCAGGAGTTGCCGACCCCCCAGGTGAGCGGTATCTTCGGCGCCGGCGGCACCGACACCAGCCCGCAGCTGAGCTGGAGCGGCTTTCCCGAAGGCACGAAGAGTTTCGTGATCACGGTGTACGACCCCGCGGCACCGACCGGGGCCGGCTTCTGGCACTGGGCCGTCGTCGACCTTCCCGCATCCGTCACCTCGCTCGAGGCCGGCGCCGGAGACGACACCGGTTCGGGGCTGCCGGCCGGTGCCTTCCAGCTGAAGAACGACGCCGGCCTGGCCCGTTTTCTGGGTGCCGCACCGCCGGCAGGGCACGGCAAGCACCCCTACTACATCGGCATCCATGCACTCGATGTCGAGTCGCTAGGCCTCGATGCCAGTGCCACCCCCGCGTTCCTCGGCTTCAACATGTCGGGCCACACGCTCGCCCGCGCGGTCATCACGCCGTGGTGGGAGGCGAAGTAAGAACCATCCCCTACCGAGCAGGCAGCTCTTTGCGCAGCTGGCCCGACCGATAGTACGTGCTGATGTGGTTCGACGCATCACGCAGGTGCCGTTCGAGGGCGTGCTCGCGAAGGGGTGAGATGCGGGCACTGGGTGCGCTGATCGCGACGGCGCCGACGATCATGCCGGCGCCGTTTCGCACGCCCACCGCCGCGCAGGTCATGCCCGGCACGAACTCCTCGTGCTCCCAGGCCACGCCGAGGTGGGCCACCGCCTGAAGGTGCTCGTCGAGTTCGGCTCTGGAGGTCATCGTCGTCTCGGTGAGGCGCGGCATGCCGTGCACGTCGAGGTACGCAGAAACCTGTTCCTCTGTCATGCCGGCCAGCATGATCTTGCCGAACGCTGTGGCGTGGGCGGCCTCGTGAAAGCCGAATCCGAGCGGCGTGAGCCGCGGATGCTCGGGGCTGTCGACGAGGTACGCCACAACCACATCGGCACCCCGGTAGACCGCGAAGTAGCCCGCCGCCTGAGCGACTTCGTGCAGGTGCGTGACCTCGGCGCGCACGGGATTCGGCACACCGATCTGGCGGTGCAGCGAAACGCCCAGCCTGTCGAGTTTGTACCCGAGCTCGAACCGCCGCTGGCCCTTGAGGTGAACCAGGTAGTCGCTGTGCACCAGAGCCTGGAGCAAGCGGTACACCGTCGGCAGGGGGTAGCCGAGCGCCCCGGAGACTTCTTTCGCGCTCGCTCCACCGCGCTCAGCGACGATCTCGAGAATGGCCAGAGTTTTCTCAACGGTCGCGACTCCGGAATCACGGCCGGCTTCTGCCGTTACGTCGGCCGGATCGGCCGTCATCACCGGAATGGCGGGCATGAACGGTGTCGAGTCTTCGTTGAGTCGCATCATTCCAGTGTGCCCGCGCCGCTGGTGATCTGCAATGATCACGCCACTTCTTCTCACATGGTGAGAGCACCGAAGAAAGCTCTATTATGAATAGCTAACAATAAGTGCTTGACTGATTGCATGACCCCGGAACCGGAAGACAGCATCAGGGCTGCCGGCCTGCGCGTGACGACGCAGCGTCTCGCGGTGCTCGAGGCACTGACGGAGTTCCCGCATGCCGACACCGACACCGTGCACCAGCGCGTACGGCTCAGCCAGCCCGACATCACGCTGCAGTCGGTATACGTCGTTCTCGCCGCGTTGACAGAGGCGGGCCTGATCCGGCGCATCGAACCGGCCGGCTCGCCCGCACGGTATGAACGGCGCATCGGCGACAATCATCACCACGCGATCTGCACGCGATGCGGCGCCGTACAAGACGTCGACTGCGCCGTCGGTGAGGCGCCCTGTCTCGAGCCCTCCGAGGCCGGCGGGTTCGTCATCCAGACCGCTGAGGTCACGTACTGGGGGCTCTGCCCCGCTTGTCAGTCGTCGACCCGGTAACCCGAAACTCTCACTCTCACGCACCGAAGCTGAATACGAAACTGAAGGAGAACCGCATGACAGAGTATGTGACCACCACCAACTCGGGCGCCCCCGTCGCGAGCGACGAACACTCGCAGAGTGTGGGTGCCGACGGTGTGATTCCGCTGCACGACCACTATCTCGTAGAGAAGCTGGCACAGTTCAATCGCGAGAAGGTGCCGGAGCGCATCGTGCACGCCAAGGGTGGTGGCGCATTCGGTGTTCTCGAGATCACCGATGACGTGTCGGCCTACACGCGTGCGGCGCTCTTCCAGCCCGGCACGACCACCGAGACCCTCGCCCGTTTCTCGACCGTGGCCGGCGAGCAGGGCAGCCCCGACACGTGGCGTGATCCCCGCGGTTTCGCACTGAAGTTCTACACGACCGAGGGCAATTACGACCTGGTCGGCAACAACACGCCGGTGTTCTTCATTCGCGACGGAATCAAGTTTCCTGACTTCATCCACTCGCAGAAGCGTCTGCCGGGTTCGCACCTGCGCAACAACGACATGCAGTGGGACTTCTGGTCGCTGTCGCCGGAGACGGCGCACCAGGTGACCTGGTTGATGGGAGATCGTGGGTTGCCGGCATCCTGGCGCCACATGGACGGCTTCGGTTCGCACACCTATCAGTGGATCAACGCGGCGGGCGAACGATTCTGGGTGAAGTATCACTTCAAGACCAATCAAGGCATCGAGATTCTGTCTCAAGAGGCCGCGAACACGATCGCGGGCGAAGACGCCGACTTCCACATCCGCGACCTCGGCGAGGCCATCGACCGTGGCGACTTCCCGTCGTGGACGCTCTCGGTGCAGATCATGCCGTACGCCGAAGCGCAGACCTACCGCTTCAACCCGTTCGACCTGACGAAGGTCTGGCCGCACGCCGACTACCCGCTGCACCGCGTGGGTACGCTGACGCTGAACCGCAACCCGGCGAACTACTTCGCCGAGATCGAGCAGGCTACGTTCGCCCCGTCGAACTTCGTACCCGGCATCGCGGCCAGCCCCGACAAGATGCTGCTCGCGCGCATCTTCAGCTATGCGGATGCTCACCGGTACCGTGTGGGAACGAACCACGCTCAGCTGCCGGTGAACGCGCCGCACGCTGCCGAGGTTCACTCATACAGCAAAGACGGCGCCGCACGGTACGCGTACAACCCGGCGGCCGTGCCCGTCTACGCTCCGAATTCGGTGGGCGGCCCTGCGGCGTCTGCGGCTGCCGCTGCAGACTCGGCCGGCTGGCAGAACGACGGTGAGCTTCAGCGCACCGCCGCGACCCTGCACGCCGAAGACGACGACTTCGGCCAGGCCGGCACCCTCGTTCGTGAGGTGCTCGACGACGCCGCCCGCGAGCGTCTGGCGAACAACATCGCCGGTCACGTGGGCCAGGTGACTGTTCCCGAGATCAAGGCCCGCGCCCTGCAGTACTGGAGAAACGTCGACCAGAGCCTCGGCGAGCGTGTCGAAGCACTGCTTGCCGCAGGCGACATCGACCCCGATGTCGCACCGCCGAACGCGTCGGGCCTGAACCGCGAGGGCGAGGCTGACGTCGCGCTGACCGTTTAGCCCGTGTTGATGAAGTGCAGGCCGGCTGCGCGGGCCCGCACCTCATCAACACGACCTAGCCCGTTTCGGGCCACCGTGGCGTAGCCTTTTCGGTAGCGGTCAGCGCTGGCGAATGCAGTTCTCCGGTCTGCGGCTCGGGGAGACGTTTTCGAAGGAGAAAAGGTGGCGCGAAACGATGCCGTCGTCGTCGATGTGATTCGAACTCCCTCGGGCAGAGGGAAGGTCGGCGGGTCACTTTCCGGAGTGCATCCCGTCGACCTTCTTGCCGGAGTGCTCGACGAACTGGTGACCCGCAATGGTCTCGACCCGGAGCTCATCGATGACGTGATCGGCGGCTGCGTTTCGCAGGTGGGCGAGCAGTCGCTGAACATCGCGCGTAACGCCGCGCTGGCCGCAGGTTTCCCGACCTCTGTGCCGGGGGTGACCGTCGACCGGCAGTGCGGGTCGAGCCAGCAGGCGGTGACGTTCGCGGCGCAGGCCGTGATGTCGGGAATGAACGACATCGTCATCGCCTGTGGCGTCGAATCGATGAGCCGTGTTCCACTCGGTACCGCGGCTGGCGTCGCTGATCCGTTCGGCTCTCGCCTGGCGGAGCGGTTTCCTGAGGGTCTGGTCGGTCAAGGCATTTCGGCCGAACTCATTGCCGCGCGGTGGAAGTATTCGCGAGCACAGCTCGACGAGTTCTCCGCGCGGAGCCATGCTCTCGCGAGTGAGGCCTGGCAGCGCGCAGACTTCGCTCGCGAAGTAGTCAGCGTGCGAACGGATGCGGGCGAGGCCCTGCGTGACGAGACAGTGCGGCCGGGTACCGATGTCGAACGGCTCGGCGCCCTGAAGCCGGCGTTCTACAGCGAGCGCATGGCAGAACGCTTTCCGCAGATCACCTGGTCGATCACGCCCGGTAACTCTTCACCCTTGACGGATGGCGCATCCGCTGCTCTCATCATGAGTTCGGAGCGTGCCGCGGCGCTCGGGCTGAGGCCGAGGGCCAGGCTGCACAGTTTCGCGGCGGTGGGCAGCGACCCCCTGTATATGCTGACCGGCGTGGTACCTGTCACGCAGAAGGTTCTGGCCAGGGCGCACTTGACGATCGACGATCTCGACAGCTACGAGGTCAACGAGGCGTTCGCATCCGTGCCCCTGTATTGGCTTGAGGAGACCGGTGCAGACCCGGCGAAACTCAACCCGTGGGGCGGTGCGATCGCGCTCGGCCACGCGCTCGGTTCGTCGGGAACACGCCTGCTGGCGACGCTGATCTCGCAGCTCGAGTCGACGGGCGGCCGGTACGGGCTGCAGACCATGTGCGAGGGCGGCGGCATGGCCAACGCCACGATCGTGGAACGGTTGTAGGCCGTGGTGACTCAGTCAGCAGCGGATTCCGCGTCGACCGAGGCGGTGATCGTCGAACGGCGCGGCGCGATTCTGCTCATGACTCTCAATCGTCCTTCGGCGCTCAACTCGGTCAATGCCGCGCTCTCTACTGGGCTGCGATCGCGCCGAGCGGCGGTGCGCTCGGCGCGGCGCTGGCGCTCGCTCAGACGATCGTCGAGAATGCCCCACTCGCTGTACAGGCGTCGTCGCCTGCTGCGCGCGGGCCTTCGCCGAGAAGAGAAAACCAGAATGGACGGGAGAATGACGTGAAAGACATCAGCGGAGCAAGCGCCCTCGTGACCGGCGGTGCGTCGGGGCTCGGACTCGCTACGGTTCGGCGGCTGGCTGCCGCGGGCGCGTTCGTCACCATCGTCGATCTGGCGTCGTCGGCGGGAGCGAGCATCGCAGACGAACTCGGCGATGGGGTGCAATTCGTGGCCGCTGACGTCACGAACGGGCCGGAGGTTCAGGCCGCCGTCGAAGCCAGCTCCATCAGGGGCCCATTGCGTGTCGTGGTGAATTGCGCCGGAATCGGGCCGCCCTTCCGCACGGTTCGCGGGGGAGTGGCCGCTCCGCTGGAAGACTTCGACCGGGTTGTGCGCATCAACCTCATCGGCACCTACAACGTGATCCGCCTCGCCGCGGTGGCGATGATCGAGACCGAGCCGATCGGCGAAGAGCGCGGCGTGATCGTGAACACGGCGTCGGTCGCTGCCTTCGACGGGCAGATCGGCCAGGCGGCGTACTCGGCCTCGAAGGGCGGGGTGGTTGGAATGACGCTTCCCCTCGCGCGTGAGTTCGCCCGCTCACTCGTGCGGGTAGTGACGATCGCGCCGGGGCTCTTCGAGACGCCGTTGCTCGCCTCGCTGCCGCAGGAGGCGCGCGATTCGCTCGGTGCCCAGGTTCCGCATCCCTCACGCCTCGGTCAGCCCGACGAATATGCCGACCTGGTTGAGCACATCGTTCACAACACAATGCTCAACGGCGAAACGATCCGGCTCGACGGCGCGATTCGAATGGCGCCGAAGTGATGTCTCTTCCTAGCGATGCATTCGTCGCCACTCCCGCGGCGACGTACCGTACCAACGGCGGAACGACCGGGAAAAATGAGCTTGATCGGCATAACCGGTTCGGTGTGCGATATCGGCGATCGAGAGGTCGAAAGCCGAATCGGTGAGAAGTCCGGCCGCACGGTGAGCGCGCTGTTCGCGGATCCAGTCGCCGAGCGACAGGCTCTCTCTCGCCAAGATCATGTAGAGGTATCTGACCGAGATGCTGTGGGCGTGAGCGATGCGGGCGGCAGAGAGTTCATGGTCGAACACGTGCAATCGCACGTACTCCATGATGCGGGGGAAAAGTGAGTCGGCAAGCGATTCTCTCGTCAGCGCGGCGTCGTGTGCGGCCGCCGAGATCACACCGCGCACCATATCGACGATCGGCGAGGATAGCAGGGCCATCGCTTCGTCCCCCCTGATCGACTGGCGCGCGACCCGAAGCAGAAAACTCGAAACCGTAGAAGACAACGCCTCATCGATCTGCAGGTCAGAGGCCAGTAACGAGTCGACGAGCCTATCTGGCAAACCCAAGGTCTGGTAAGGGATGACGATTGAGTATCGATGGCTGGATTCCCACTGGCGCGCTTCGAGATCGAACCGGGTCGAGGTGAGAACCATACGTGTCGGCGGGAGAGACACCTGATGACCGTTCTGCCGCACAGCGCCTGTGCCTGTGTCCATCACAGTGAAGAGCAGCAATTCCGGGTCGCTCGCACCAGGCTTCGCTCGTCGGTGAAGTGAGCCATCAACACCGCTGATGTGTACTTCGGCAACATCGAGTTCCCCAATGCGGCCAACGCCGAAGTGGCCGCAGAGGCCACGATCATGGTCGACTCGGAACTCGGCGGGAGCGTCTCCGTCCTGAAACCACGACTTCAACGCCTCGGCCCGCTCACGCTGTGGGAAATCGAAGAGGGATCGCAAGACCATGACTTCACTCTCGTGCCCAAGCGGTGGCCGAATGCTCCAGATGGAGGAATCCACAATGCCGGACTGTCCCTCCTGTGGGTTACGCCATGTGTCGCTGGCGACGGATGCGAGATGAAGACCTAGACCTGGCCGCGGGCGCGGCAGCGCGGTACCGTGACCCCATGAATGACGAATCGAACAGGTGGCCCCTCCTGATGCGATTGACCAGAGGGATGCTTACCGAGCAACCAGACCTCGCTAATCACTTGGCGGAGAGGATCAGAGCCGAGATCCCGTTCTATCGAGCGAGCCACCGTGTTCCGGCTGATGCGCTTGAGCAGTCGGTGCGCGAACATCTCAGCGCGCTCGTCGATCAAGCGGCCTTTCCCGACAGGCCGGTTGCCGTTCCACTCGCGCTCGGGGAGCAGCGGGCGCGCGATGGGGTGGAACTCGCCGACGTTCTCGATGCGTTGCGTATCGGCGCCAACTTCCTCTGGGGGCAGATTGTGGATTATGCGCGCAGAACCGGGGCGGCGACTGAATCGGAGCTGGTCGACATCGCATCAGAAGTATGGATGATGCATGACACCTATGTTCGCTCCATGGCCGCCGGCTACCGGGAGGAACAAGCGCGGGTGCTGCTCAGCCGCCAGCAGGAGCGGCTCGGCCTGGTCTATGGCCTTCTCACCGCGCGAGGTCGCGAGGCTGCGTCACCATGGAATGCAGTTGATCGTCTGGGGCTTTCTCGCAGCGTGGGTTTCGTGGTGGTTGCGGCCATAACGCCCACGGCCGGCCGTATACCGCTGCCCCGGATAGAGCAGAGTTTCACTGACGCGGGAGTACCCTCCGCCTGGGTGATGGTCGCTAACGTGCAACTCGGCATCATCAGCCAGGCCGCGCCATCGTGGCCTGAGGAGATGGCAGTGGAAGTGGCGAGGTGGGGCGCATCGGTCGGCGCGAGCCCGGTCATCGGAGACTATACGCGCGTCGGATTTGCGGTCAGACTCGCCCGTATCGCGCTCGCCACAGCCGAACCCGGCGTGATCGCAGAATTCGACCAGGCGCCGGTGGCGATGGCTGCCGCTGGCTCCCCAGACATCACTGAGCGCATCGTCGAATCCGTACTCGGCAGCCTGTCATCGGTTGCTCATGCCGACCGGGTATTGCTCCTCGAAACGCTCGAGGCCTGGTTGGGCTCGGATGGCTCCGTGTCGGGCGTTGCCGACCGACTCGGCGTGCACGAGAACACGGTGCGTAACCGCCTCCGGCGAATCGCAACGGTTACCGGGCGCGATCCGCTCCGCCCTCGCGAAGCCGCAGAGCTCTATCTGGCCCTGTGGGGACGACGCACTGCATCCCACGGCGCGGCCGACGTGGTCTGATTAGCGAAATCAACATCTCGATACGTTCTTGGATGTCGATTTCACCAGTACGCCCCACGACGGTCGCCCTCATCGCCAGCATGTACACAGGTGGCGCGGTCGCGTCTTCCTACCGTGCCGGTTGCTGGTGCGGTTGATCACAGGATGCACGGAGGAGACGAGCATGGCGCTCTCAAATGAACTGCTGAAGCTGTCGAACCAGTCCCGCGAACTCGAGGAATCGATCGAAGCGGCTAAAGCCAAGAACCAGTCCCGGTTGGCCGAACGAAAGACAACGCTCGACACCCAACTCACCGCAACGCGCGAGAAGCTCGACGGCAAGTTCGCACGAGCCGGCGACGACCTGACCGCGGACTGGAACGACGCGCAGAAGTCGGTATCCGATGCGTTCCAGTCGCTTCGCGCGGGTACGAAGGCTCGGCGGGCGAATTGGTCGGCTCAGCGAGCTGGCCGCGCGGCCGACGAGGCGGAGATGGACGCGCTCGATGCGATCGACTTCGCGATCTACGCCATCCAGGAGGCGGAGTGGTCTGTGCTGGACGCCGCCGACGCTCGTGACGAGGCCGACGCGAAGGCGGGCGAAGCTGCGCAGAAGGCCGCCGACGCCAGCTGACGCAGACGTGCCGAGGAGTTCCGTGACCACGATTCGCGCCGACAGGGGGTGCAGGAGGGGAGAGTGCACAAATTGGAGGTTGTCGTTCACGCTCGTGCAAGACTCCGGTCGGCTCGGTTTCTATCGTAGTTAGCGCGTCGAGCAGTCGATGCGTCTCAACACCGAACTGAGGAGAAAGTAATGGCTACCTACAACCCCAACGAACTCGTCCGACTGAG
Organism: Subtercola sp.; assembly: GCA_025463745.1. Classification (GTDB taxonomy): domain Bacteria; phylum Actinomycetota; class Actinomycetes; order Actinomycetales; family Microbacteriaceae; genus Subtercola. Next base: position 9,655 of record JAODBB010000154.1, on the reverse strand, counting down.
CGACACCGACGAGATCACGCTCGACCCCAATGCAGACATCCGCGGCCGCAAGGTTGTCGACAGTGTCGGGGAGGACCTCGGAAAGGTCCACGATCTGCTGGTCGACCCGACGACGAACAAGGTTCGTGCCCTGATCGTCAACCACGGCCACTTCTTGTCGAAGACCACGTCGGCGATCCCCGTCGAGGCCGTCTCGTCGATCACGGCCGACGAAGTCGTGATCGACCAAGTCAAGGACAAGATCGGTGCAGCTCCGGCGTACGACCCGACGCTGGTCTACGACGAGGCCTACTACGTCGACGTCTACGGCTACTACGGCTACGCGCCCTACTGGTACGAAGACTACGTTTACCCCGCCTATCCCTACTACGTGTAACGCACTCGGTGCGGCCAGAGGCCACTGGGTTTCTCTGGCCGGACCGGCCCCTCTACCCCTGCGGCATCTTGATGCTGCTTGCTGCGATCGGCGAAGTCTTCAGCATTCTCCGCCCGGAACGCCGCACGCCTCGTCACCAGCGACAGACCAGTGTGGTGGTGTCTCGGCGTCGCCGCACCCACCGGAACAACATCTCTCGAAAGGAACGCTCATGGCACTGTCAGACCTCGTCCTCCGGCTTGGGAGCGAAGCTAAGAACCTCGAAGACTCGGCGTCAGCACTGCACACCGACAATGACGCGCAGCTGAAGGCGCGGGCGAGCGAGCTGCACGAGTCGCTGTTGCAGATCAAGTCCGCGCTCGGCCAGACGCTCGAGGCCGGCTCCGACGATCCGGCGACCACCGACGCAGAATCAACGAAGTAAGCAGGAGGGTCGCGAGAATGACCGACGTCGCAGGAGTGCTCGTACGGCAACGACACCGGATATCGGAGATCGCCGGCGTACTGCGCCGGTATGGCTTCGCTCGTCTCGCGGCCAATGCCGCTGCGGCAACGGGAGAGAGCGGGAGCACACACGCCTCGTTCGCCGAGCGGAACGCCGATCCCGAGCTCGTGCAGATGAGCGCCGGCGTGCGACTCCGATCCGCGCTGTCGGAGCTCGGCACGACCTGGATCAAGTTCGGCCAGATGTTGAGCCTTCGCCCCGACCTCGTCGGTGTCGACGTTGCCGATGAGCTCTCGAAGCTGCAGGCATCCGTTCCGGCGGATGCGCCAGGTTTGGCAGAGAAACGTATAGTCAGTGCGCTGGGCATGCCGGTCGACAAGGCCTTCGCAACGTTCGAGAGCACCCCGATGGCCTCGGGCTCTGTCGCGCAGGTGCATCGCGCTACCTTCGACGACGGCACGGCGGTCGCGGTCAAGGTGCTCCATGACGGAGCCGAAGAACGTGTGGTCAGCGATCTCGAACTGATGAGCGCCCTCGCCAAGTTCGCCGAGGCCAACGATCCGGAGCTTGCGCGATTCTCGCCGACGACGCTCGTGGCCGAGTTCGACACGATGATGCGAGCTGCCATCGACCTGACGCAGGAATTGGGCAGCCTGAAGACGTTCCGGGCGAACTTCGCCGAAGAACCGGATGTGCTGATACCCAAGCCCTACCCCGAGCGGTCTGCCAAGCAGGTGCTCACCATGGAGATGATGACCGGGCGGCCGTTCGCCGATCGAGCGGCGCTCGAGCGAGACGGCTGGGATGTCGACGCCATGAGTCGTCGCGCCTCGAACATCTACCTCGAGATGGTGTTCCGCGACGGCGTCTACCACGCCGACCCGCACCCCGGAAACTTCCTGCTTCCCGACCCCGAACACATCGCCATCCTCGATTTCGGCGATGTTGGCCGGCTCTCTGGTTCGCGCAAAGAGCAGCTCGAAGACCTGCTTTTGGCCGTCTCGAAGAAGAGCGTTGATGGCGTCACCGATGCGGTCATCGAGATCACCGACGCACCCGCCGACGTCGATGTAAACGCACTTCGCGGCGATATCGACCTCTGGTTGAGCCAATACCTCAAAGGAGGTGTCGCCGACCTCGACACCGCCGGGATGCTGCGATCCGGCTCCGCGATGCTTCGCAAGCACAGACTGACATTCCCATCCGACCTCGCACTGCTGTTTCGTGTGCTGCTGCGGCTTCAGGGCCTCGGCCAGCAGCTCGGCACTTCTCAGTCGATCACCGAGCTGCTCCAGCCCTACCTTCGCCAGATGATGCTGGAACGGCTCGATCCCCGGCGTCTCGCTCACCACGTCGCGCGCACGGCGAAGTCATGGGAGCGGTTGTTCACCTCCCTGCCCGACGACGTGCGTAAGGTATTCGCGCAATTGCGTGCGGGTTCAGTCGCGGTCGACTTCAAGGTGCATGACGCCGATGGTTCCGTGCCGCAGCTCGTCGATGGCGTCCTCGCCAGCGCGTCGATTCTCGCAGCATCACAACTGCTCTCCAACAAGACCGGGCCGCTGATCGCGGGGGTGTCCCTCCCGGGAGTTGTCAGCGCCGCCGTCGGCGTCATCACCTGGCACCGACTGCAGATGAAACGCCCGGGCTACCGCAACGCCGTGACCCGCATCGTCAAGATGGTGAAGCCCGGGTCATAGGTCTGCACTTCAGGAGAACTGCAGAAGTTGCGATGACGAAGGCACCCTTCGAACCGACCACACGCTCCGGCTGCGATCGACGACCGCGGTCCGTCTGCACTATAAGCTCCTGCGTCGAAGCTAGGCACGGGGCGAACCGGGTCAGCGTAGCTCGGATGCGCTTATGTCGGTATCACCCGCCTCGTTCGGCAGTCCGCTGCTTTCGCAGCGCGCTAAGAAGCGGCTGGCCCGATCAGGCCGCGCGTGACTTCGGCCGGCGTGACGGCGATGGCGCCCCATCGAAAATCCTGAGCGTGCTCGGAACAGATCGCGTAGACGAGCAGCAGTCCGTTCGAATTCACGGTGAGACGGTCGTCGGGCTCGCTGCCGCATCCGTCGACCATGCACTCGATCATGAGCCTCACGGTAATCTCTTGCCGCCCCCGAGAGAAGAGCCGATACATGCGATCACAACTGGGATCCTAGTTGTACAGTAGTGACGATGAACGGAACGCGCGAAGTACAGAGTCATGCTCGGAGCTGGCTGGCGGTCGCCCCGGCCGTTGTGGTTCTCGCGTGGGGCGGCAATCAGTTCCTCCCTTTGATGCAGCTCTACCGGCACGTCGACGGATTCACGCAGGTTCAGGTCGACGTGCTGCTCGCGGTGTATGTGCTCGGCATCGTGCCCGGGTTCGCTCTGTCGGGGGCATGGTCGGATCGCTTCGGGCGCAAACCGATTCTGGTGGCCGGAGTCGTCATCGGCATCGTCGGAAGTGTGATTCTGGCGAATTCTGGTTCGAGTCTGGCCGGGCTGTGTGTCGGCCGGTTCGTCAGCGGTGTGAGCGTCGCCGCCGGCATGGTCGTCGGAACCGCTTGGATCAAGGAGCTTTCGGTGGCGAGTGGACGGGCTGAGGCCGGCGCGCGCCGGGCTTCCGTGGCCTTGACGTTGGGATTCGGGGGAGGCGCGGGCATCGGCGGTGCCCTGGCGCAGTGGGCGCCGTGGCCTTCCGTTCTTCCCTATCTCGTGCAGATCGCAGCATGTTTGGCCGCGCTCGGCGCCCTAGTGATCGCGGCCGAGACGCGCTCTGTCAACGCAAAAGTGAAGAGCCTGTGGGGCGATCTGCGGGTGCCGTCGCGGTCGCGCTCGCGGTTCGCCGCGGTCGTGCTTCCCCTGGCCCCGTGGGTGTTCGCCGCCCCTGCTCTGGCGTTCGCCGTGGGGCCGAGCCTCGTGGGTGATGCGCTTCCCGGCTACGCGGTGGGATTCGCCACGCTCGTCACTGTCATCACTCTGGCGTGCGGGTGGGTCACGCAGGTGTTCTCGGGGCCGCTGATCGTGCTGCTGCGCGGGCGGGCCGCTTTGGTCGGTGTGGGGCTGATCGCGGCCGGAGCGCTGCTGCTCATCCCGGCCGCCACCTCTGGCCAGGTGTGGGCGGTTCTCGTCGCCGCACCGGTCTTCGGGGCCGGTTATGGGCTCGCGATGGTGTCAGGGCTGATAGCAGTGCAGGCGATGGCGACGCCGGATGATCTGGCCGGCCTCACCGCGGTGTTCTACTCGCTCACCTACGCCGGCTTTCTGTTGCCGGCCATCCTCGCCGCGCTCACTGCGGTTTCGCCGATGTGGGTGTTGCTCGTCGCGGTCGCGGCTGCGTGTTCACTGTGCGCTGTGATCGCCTCGCGCGGCATCCTCAGCTCCCGTGCCGTGGAGGTGCGCTGATGCGGGTCGCCCCATATTCCGAGCGTCTGGTACCGACGAATGGAGCTGTCGCGGCACCGGTGACGACGACCCCTCCGAGCGCTGTCGAGCAGGCCCACGCCCAGTTGCGCGAGTGGTTGCGTGACGGAACGTTCCCGCCCGGCAGCATGCTGAGTGAGAACGATCTGGCCAAGCGACTCGGCATGAGCCGAACCCCGGTTCGCGCTGCCCTGCGCCGTTTGGAGGCAGACGGCTGGGTGACGATCTACCCGCAACGGGGCGCGCTTGTTCGCACCCTCAGCATCGACGAGGCGATCGCAGTGTCAGATGCGCGCGTGGTGCTCGAATCCGCTCACATCGATGCGCTCTCCGACGATGCGCGGGCGCAGCTCTGCTCACGCCTTGAAGACTCGATTCGGCAGCAGATCGCCGAACTCGAGCAGGGCAGTTACGAGAAGCTCGTTCCGCTGACGATCGACTTCCATCGTGCCTTCGTCGAAGCTGGTGACAACCCGCTCCTCATCGACTTCTACGACAGGATGCGAGATCGGCAGTCGGTGATGATGCTGCGCACCTACGAGCAGGTCACCGGCCGCTGGGATGAGTTCATCGCCGAGCACCGTCGTCTCCTCGATCGGGCGAAAGAGGGCAATCGTGCGGCGTTTCTCGCCGAGTTGCGTTCGCATATCATCCAGAATCACGGCCCGCTGATGGGTGCGCTCTGAATCGTAGGCCGCTTCCTCGGCTTTTGAGCAGATCACGACACAATCCGCTGACACATTCTTCAGTTGGCGACTGCATCGGCGAGTAGCTCGAGGATGTGCCGGTATTGTTGGCCGGTGGCACGGGTCATGCCGAGTTCGCAGGTGCGGTTGCAGCTGGCGTGGGCGGATGCGCCGAGTGCGCGTACTTCTGTGGCTTGGGCTCGGGTGGCTGACGCGGTGAGTTCGGGGTGGAGCATCCCTCGGTCGCCGGCGAAGGCGCAGCAGCCCCAATTGTCTGGGATCGACACGGTCTCTGCGACGGCGGATGCGATAGCGGACAGCGCTGCATTCGTGCCCAGTCGCGTAGATGAACAGGTGGGATGCATCACAAGCGACTCGAGCCTCTTGTGATCGGGAAGCAGGGGGAGGATGTGTGACGCTGCGAACTCGACGGCGTCGATGACGCGCATGCGAGGTTCGTGTGTGTCGGTCTCGATCATGTGCGCGATGCCCTCGGTGCAGGATGAGGCGTCACAGACGACCGGCAACTCGCCGTTGCGGGTGGCGGTTCGGAGCGAGGCGAGAACTCGTTCGCGCATGATGGCAGCACCGGCGGGGAGGCCTTTCGACGACCAGGGGGTGCCGCAGCACAGCGAGTCGATGTCGTCGGGCACGAGCAGTGTGATACCGACTCGCTCGCACAGATCGTGAAAGCTCTGCTGAACGCCATCGCCGCCGTCTGCCGGACCGAACATCGTGTTGACGCAGGCGGGCACGTAGACGGCGGCAGCAGTGGTGCCTGCGCTCGCCGATGAGAGAACCGTGGCGGCCGAAAAGGCAGCGGTTTTCTTTCGTGACCGCCCGCCTTTCGGGAGCTCCGGCGACCATAGCGGCAGCACATCGTCGCCCACGACGGCGCGGCCCGCATGGTTGGGCAGCTGCACGAGCGGTGCCGGCACGGCGGCCGCAACCGTGAGCGCGGCGCTCGCAATGCGAGTGGTCGTCGCCCAGTTCTTCGCCGCACCGGTCCAGACGGCGTTCTCGAGGGCGGCATGATCGGTCTTGCGCAGCCGCCGCACCAGGTCGCCTGTGTTGATGAGCACAGGGCATGCGGTCTGGCACATCCCGTCGACGGCGCAGGTCTGCACACTACTGTATTCGTAGTCGTTCTCGAGTTCTTGTGCAAGCACGGTGTCGCCTGCGGCCAGGGCGGCGGCGACCGCGCGCTTCACCACGATCCGTTGCCGGGGGGTGAGGGTCAGGTCGCGGCTCGGGCAGACCGGCTCGCAGTAGCCGCACTCGACGCACCGGTCGGCTTCGACCTCGATGGTCGGTGTCGACTTGATATCGGTGAGGTGGGCATCCGGCGCCGCTTCGATGAGCACGCCCGGGTTGAGGATAGCGGCCGGGTCGGCGAGCCGCTTCACCTCGCGCATGATCTCGAACAGTTCGTCGCCGTACTGCCGTCGCACGAACGGCGCCATCACCCGGCCCGTGCCGTGTTCGGCCTTGAGCGAGCCACCCTCGTCGAGGATGAGTTCGACCATATCCTCGGTGAACGCGGCGTATTTCTCGTTCGCGGCGGGCTCGGCGAACCGGTCGGTGAGCATGAAGTGGATGTTGCCGTCTTTGGCGTGCCCGAAGATGACGCTGTTCTCGTAGGAGTATCGGTCGAAGAGCCTGCCGAGTTCGGCGCAGGTGTGGGCGAGTGAGGCCACGGGCACGACGACATCCTCAAGCAACGCCGTCGTGCCCGACGGCCGGCTCTCGGCGACTGTCGTGTAGAGCCCTTTCCGCAGGTGCCAGAGGGCATCGCGTGTGGCCTCATTCGTTGTCAGTTCGCCGGGTCTGGTGAGGGCGAGCCGCGACATCACAGCGAGACCGTCGGCGGCGACTGCTGCGAGCTCCGCCGCCGTCTCGGCCTGGTATTCGACGAGGAGGGCTGCGTGCTGGTTCACGTCGAGGCTCGCGATCAGTGGATGCGCGTCACTTTCGCTCTGCCCGACCCGAAGCGAGAGCGCATCCATGAGCTCGAGGGCCGATGCCCCCGACTCGACGAGAGCGGGCAGCGCCTCGTTCGCCGAAACGAGGTCGTCGAAGACGAGGAGCCCGGTTGAGGCGTGTGCGTACGCGGGAACAGTGTGAAAGGTGGCCTCGGCCACGAACCCGAGGGTTCCCTCAGAGCCGATGATCAGGTGCGCGAGGATCTGCACCGCAGTGTCATGATCGAGGAACGCGTTCAGCCCGTACCCCATCGTGTTCTTCATCGAGAACTGCCGCTCGAGCTCGCGCACCGATGTCGGGTTCTGGCGGATCCGGTCTCGCAACCGCAGAAGTCCCCCGTGCAGCGCTGGCTCGTCGTGGTGCAGCCGTGCATCCGCATCCGAGACGCCGGTGTCGATCACGGTGCCGCTCGCGAGTACGACCACCATCGACTCGAGCGTGCGGTAGGTGTTCGCCGTGATGCCGCACGACATGCCGCTGGAGTTGTTCGCCACGACCCCGCCGATGGTGCACGCGATCTCGCTCGCCGGATCCGGGCCCAGTTTGCGGCCGAATCGCGCCAAGCGTGCGTTCACCTGCCGCACTGTCGCCCCGGGCTGCACCCGAACCCGGGCACCATCGTTCTGCACCTCGATCGACCGGAAGTTGCGCCGCACATCCACCAGCACGCTGTCAGTAACGCCCTGACCGCTCAGACTCGTGCCCCCCGAACGGAACGTCAGCGGGATGCCCGATGCCCCGCTCGCACGAAGCAGCCGGCCCACCTCGGCCGCATCAGAGGCAACGACCACGGCCTCTGGCACGAGCAGGAAGTGCGAAGCGTCATGGGCATTGGCGTGCCGGTCGATCGCCCGGGAGAGCACGTGATCCGCATTCCCGGTGGCAGCGGCGAGCGTTGCGAGCAGCGAATTCGGGGAGAGAACGGGGGTCATTCGGGTCGACTCCTCGGCGAGATCAGTAATTGTCAGACAAGTATACTGGGCTGAGATGCTGACTTCATACTACGCTGGAGTTCGATTCTGAAGGAGCACCCGTGCCGCGTCTCGCCGTCGTCTCGATGGTCGACGCGGTGAGCGACGACCTGCGCCAGCGGCTCTTCGGCGGGGAACTGCGCGGCGGTGCGATGCTCACGGAGGCTGACGTCGCCGGCCACTATGACATCGCCCGGCCCACCGCGAAGGCGGCCATCGAACAACTCGTGGCAGAAGGCCTTCTCGATCGCTCGGTTCACAAAACAGCGCGGATCCCGGTGCTCGACGCCCGGAGCATCCGTGACATCTACGACACACGCTCACATCTCGAAGGCGAGGCTCTCCGTCGGCTCGCTGCCTTGCGCCTGGTGCCCGAGGCCGCTCGCGCGGCGAACGCCGACGTGGTGCTGGCCGGCGCCCTCGGCGATCTCGAAATCGTCGAGCCCGATATGCGCTTTCACCTGGCCCTCGTCGATGCCCTCCGCAGCCCGCGACTGAGCCGGATGTACGGATCGCTCGTGAACGAGGTGAAGCTGTGCATGGCCCAGGTGCAGGGGCGCGGTCTGCTCAGCGTCGACCTCATCGCGAGTGAGCATGCGAACATTCTCGACCGTGTGGCGAGCGGAGACGCGTCTGGTGCCGTCGAGGCGTTGCATGCGCACCTCGAGCACGCACGCGATCTGCTGATGACAACGCTGAGCAGCCAGCAGCCCTAGCCCGCGACTGTCTCAGTGGCGCGGAGACGCTTCATCGATCTTGCCCTGCCTCACGGTGGCCGTCGCGACGATGTGCTGTGCGGGCTCGAACGTCGTGCCGTTGGGGTCGACGTAGCGTCGGCCGACCGGAGCGCTGTCTGACAACTCGAAGATCGTGGCGTGCGTGAGTGAACCGTCGTCGGCGATCCACGGCTCGTCGAGACCGAGGGTCTGTCGCGGGGAACGAGTCACGGCGTCGACGATCGCGGGGAGCGGCATGCCGCAGTGCAGCATCTTGGTCATCACCGTTGCGATGTCGAACACGGGGCCGCCGATGTTCCGAACATGGATGTCGGTGCTGATCGTGTGGGGGAGGAAGCCGGCCTGGATCGCTGATCGGGCGACCGCCGTATCGAAGCTGGCGGCGCCGTGGCCTACGTCGAGCCGAACGCCGCGTTCAAGTGCCCGACGAAGAGCCGGCGTCGGTTCGCCGTTCGCCTCCCACGGGAATCCGAGCTTGCCGTGGAAACAGTGGGTGATCGTGTCGCCTTTGTCGAGCACATCGAGCACATCGTCGATGAGCGGAGGCGCTTCGCCGATGTGCACCAGCAGGGGCAGCCCGGCGGTGCGTGCGGCAAGCTTTCCGAGCTGCAGCGGCTGCAGGCCCATGTTCCCGACGATCGCACCGCTGGAGCGCACCTTGATACCGCGTACGAACTCGGGCGCTGCCGCCGCCGCATCGACCGTAGCCGCGACATCGATGAAGCTCGCGTCGGAGGTCTCCTTCAGGTGCACGAGTCCGTGCGATCCGATGTTCAGCCAGGCGAGGACCTTGGTCGTCGCGCTGGGTACGACGTAGTCGATCAACCCCGACAGCGTGGCCTGACCGGCACTTCCTGCGTCGGCGACGGTGTGCACGCCCTGGTTCAGGCCGACCCTGTCGGGATGGACGCTGATCTGGGTGGTGCCGTCGTACACGTGGGCGTGGAGGTCCACCCAGCCCGGACTGATGCAGGCGATGGGCTGCCTGCGGTCTGACGTCTCCGCCGGGCGCACGGATGCGGCGCCGCGCGCGTCGATCGTGAGGA
>JAODBB010000120.1 GCA_025463745.1 Subtercola sp. | reverse complement strand
ACCACACCAACACTCACCATGCCGTGCGAAGACCCCCGAGCGAAGCAAAGGCCCCGTCTGCCGAAACGAGCACCGCGTTCTCGATGATCGCCTGCGCGGCGAGCATCCGATCGAACGGATCACGATGTGCCCACTCGAGCTGCCCGGCAAACAGAGAGTGTTCCCCCGTGATCGGTAGTTCACGGGCCCGCAAGTGGGCCATATGCTGCGTGAACGCACCGAGAAATGGCCCGGCGTCTGGGAAACGCCCCTTCCTGTGTTTAATCCCCATCTCCCATGGCGTCACTACAGAAACCAAAAGCTCGCTCGCAGGGTCGGTGATGAGTTCTGACGCTTCGGTCGGAATGCGCTTCGGACTGCGAACGGCCCAGTACAAGACGTGCGTATCGAGGAGCACGCGCATCACATACCCCACTCGGCAAGCTCTTCTTCACTCATCGGCTCCCAGAACGACTCTGGAAGGTCAGGTCCGGGAGCGAACCCTAGTTCCCGGCGCGGAGTTTGTTCTACAGCCAGCAGCTTCGCGATCGGCTTACCGCTACGCGCAAGAATGAAGTCTTCACCCTGTTCGACTCTCGCGAGCAACTCCGAGAGTCGAGTCTTGGCGTCTTGCACATTTACTATCTCGGTCATGTTGACCAAGTCTAGTTGGTCAGCTGAGCATTCATCAATCATTTTCGTCATGTATCGACCTTAGAGTTGGCCGCGCAACGGAATCGGTGGATCTGGGCCGATTGTGGAAACCGACCGAGATCCACCGATTGTGGAGGAGACGTTTTCTGCGAAGCCTGCTCTGCGAGGGGCTTACTGCGCGCCGTACCCGCCGACGGGACTGAAACCGGCCGGCAGGGCGAACGGATCGATGACACGCGACGAGCGATCAGATGCGATGGTGAGCGCGGTGAGTTCAGCCGCGGCCCGCTCGATCCGATCCGGCAGAGCAGACGAGCCGGCATCGGCCGAGCTGCCCCAGTCGCTCGACGCCGCGTAGACCGCAGTCGGTGCTACGACGGCATGCAGATACGTGAAGAGCGGGCGAACGGCGTAGTCGAGGGCCAGCGAGTGCCGCTCGGTGCCGCCTGTTGCGGCGATGACCACCGGCAGGTCGGTGAGCGCTGTCGGCTCGATCACATCGATGAATGACTTGAAGAGTCCGCTGAAACTCGTCGTGAAGATCGGAGTGACGGCGATCAGCCCATCGGCGGAGGTCAGGGCATCCAGAGCCTTCTGCAACTTCGGTGCCGCAAACCCGGTGATCAGGTTATTGGTGATGTCGTGCGCCAACTCGCGCAACTCGACCACCTCGACCGACACGTCGACGCCCCTTTCGGTGAGCCGATCGACCGTCGCCGTGGTGAGCCTGTCGGCCAGCAGCCGCGTTGACGACGGCTGGCTGAGCCCGGCCGAGACCACGACGAGCTTGCGCGTGAGGCGGGCGGGCGTGGCGTTCTCGGCGTTCGGCGTGCTGCTCTCTGCACTCATGACTAGCTCCGTTCTGACGCGAGCTCGGCGTCGGTGGAGTCGGCAGTGGAGTCGGGAGCGGAGTCGGCACTGCCGTCGGAGTCTGATTCGGCAGCGGAGTCGGCAGTGCCGTCGGAGCCTGATTCGCCCGCAGCATCCTGAACCGTGAGCGTCTCGCGCGCGGCATCGGCTTCGGCGGCATCACGAGCGGCGACGAGCGAGGCATGCGTGGGGCCGTCGGGCACCGATGCCGGCCGGTTCTCGGCCAGCTCGCGCCGCAGCACGGGCACAACGTCTTCGCCCAAGAAGTCGAGCTGCTCGAGCACTGTCTTCACCGGCAGGCCGGCGTGGTCCATCAGAAACAGCTGGCGCTGGTAGTCGCCGAAGTACTCGCGCATCGACGCGTACCGGTCGATGACCTGCTGCGGGCTGCCCACCGTGAGCGGGGTCTGCTCGGTGAAGTCTTCAAGCGACGGGCCGTGCCCGTACACGGGTGCGTTGTCGAAGTACGGGCGGAACTGGTTCACCGCGTCTTGCGAGTTCTTCGCCATGAACGCCTGCCCGCCGAGGCCTACGATCGCCTGCTGAGCGGTTCCGTGGCCGTAGTGCTCGAAGCGCGAACGGTAGTAGCCGATGAGCTGCATGTAGTGCTCTTTCGGCCAGAAGATGTTGTTCGCGAAGAATCCATCGCCGTAATAAGCGGCTTGTTCGGCGATCTCCGGCGATCGGATGCTCCCATGCCACACGAAGGGAGGCACGCCGTCGAGCGGGCGAGGCGTCGCCTGAAAACCCTGCAGCGGAGTGCGGAACTTGCCCTCCCAGTTGACGTACTCTTCACGCCAGAGCCGGTGCAGCAGAGCGTAGTTCTCGATGGCCAGCGGGATGCCCTCCCGAATGTCTTTGCCGAACCACGGGTAGACCGGGCCGGTGTTTCCGCGCCCCATCATCAGGTCGACGCGGCCGTCGGCGAGATGCTGCAGCATCGCGTAGTCTTCGGCGATCTTCACCGGGTCGTTCGTGGTGATGAGCGTCGTCGACGTGCTGAGCAGCAGCTTGTCGGTCTTCGCCGCGATGTACCCGAGCGTGGTGGTCGGTGAAGACGAGAAGAACGGTGGGTTGTGGTGCTCCCCCAGAGCGAAGACGTCGAGGCCGACTTCTTCGACCTTCTGCGCGATCGTGACGATGTCTTTGATGCGCTGGTGTTCGGTCGGGGTGGTGTTGTTTGTGGGGTCGGCCGTCACGTCACTGACGCTGAAGATTCCGAACTGCATGATGCCCTCTCTAAGTGATTCTCTGCCTGCATTTTCTATGCGTTTGCATCGATATTCGAGTCAACGAGCACTCGGGTCAATCTATTCCCACTATTCCGAGACCACACTTCAGGGTATTCGCTATCGCCTGAGCTTCACAGAACCGAATCCGAAGCAGCCGTGCAGGCACCTCGCACTGCCATGTCGAGCCGATCAACCTCCACTCGTGTCAGCCGTATCGTCATCCTGGCCAGAGCGAGCCGCACGTCCGTCGCCGCCAGCGCGGCCGATGGCCGATATCCGTGGATAACCCCACCGACACCCCGATTGTGGAGGACAAGACGCCCACGCTACTACCGAATTTCGTACATGCCGTCGAGTCGAGCGCGCGCGATGACGTGCCCCGGCATCGCACGTAGTACGTCGCCGAGCGTGAACGAATCGGGCAGATCCAACCGGTGGTCAAGGGCGAAAAGCTGAAAGACATAGGCGTGCGGGCCGTGCGAACGGATCGGCATCGGCCCCGCCCAGCCGCGGTGACCGAGGGCACCTTTGCCGTGCCTGAGCCCGGCCGCCGGGCTGGACTGGCCGAGACCGTTTTCGGGGATGCCGCGAAGCAACGGATCAATGCCGACAGTGAGTGCGTGCGTTGCGGGTTTGCCGAACGGTACATCGGGGTCTTGCGCGATCAGCACAAGTTCCGAGGAGTCGGCCGGCGGCAGTGTCCACACCAGCGCAGGCGAGATGTTCGGCCCGAATAGGTGACCGCGAAACCGTTCGGGAATGGCCGCACCGTGTTCGAACTCGGGGCTCGTCAGCATGAAGCTCTCGGGTGCCTGAAGCTCGGGCCTCGCCCAAAGGAGCGTCTTCTCCCCGGCGCCTCGATTGCGAAGCATGAGGCCGAGCGGGTTTGCGGGCATGGTCGCGCTTACTTCTCTCTGATATTGCCGACGCCGAGCTCTGCCGACGCGAAGCAACATCCTTAGGTATACTAAGGATCTATGGAGCCCGCCGCAAACCGCCAACAATCCAGCGTTGCCGAAGGGGCAGGTCTCGGCGCCGATGTCCGTTCCACGATCGCGCGCCTCTATCGCCGATTCCGCAGCGAGCGCCCAGAAGGCACCTTGGGAGACACCGCGCTCGAAGTTCTCTCCCGTCTGCAGAAGAACGGCCCGCAAACGCTGACCCAACTCAGCGCGCACGACCGCGTGGCGCCCGCATCGATGAGTCAGAGCGTCAACCGGCTCACCTCAGCGGGCTACGCGATCCGCACGCCCGACCCGCACGATCGCCGAAAAGTGCTCTTCAGCTGCACACCCGAAGGTGCCGAGTTGGCCCTGGCCGCTCGCGCACAACGCAACGGCTGGCTGGATGCCCGGCTGCAGTCACTCAGCTGCGAAGACCAGGCCGCCATCGCCCGCGCCTGCGCGCTACTCGGTGCCGTCGCCGACTCCTGACCGCGCTCCTCGCCCGGATTCCACGCGATTTACCAGCCTCAACCCGTCCACGAAAACCCTCGCCATCCGCTGATTGAAGCTCGGCTGCTCACCCGGTACAGGGTGGGAAATGAGGGCGAGCGTCGTGAGCACATCGCGTGCCCGAACATCCGCTCGCGCATAGCCGCCGCTCACGGCCTGGGACAAGAGCGCGTGAAACGCCGGCTCGAGTTGGTCGAGCAAATGCTGCGGCAGATCGTCGTAGGCCGGATCGCCCGAGTGCAGCGCCGAAGCGAGCCCACGTTTGGTGCCGACGAACTCGGCGTATCGCTCGAGCCAGCTCACGAGTGCTTGCCACGGCTCGAATGTGGCGCCAAGATCGGCGGCCGCGTCGACACATTCATCGATCTCGTTCTGCAGCACCGCGACGATGAGGTCTGATCGGCGGGGAAAATGCCGGTAAAGCGTGCCGACCCCGACTCCGGCCAGATCGGTGATCTCTTTCGCCGGCGCATCGACGCCGCTGTGCGCGAACGCCGTCTTCGCGGCATCGAGCAGCGCGACGACGTTGCGTTGTGCGTCGGAGCGCATGATCCTCCAATTGCTTAACGGAAAGGCATTCCGTATAGTTTC
>JAODBB010000110.1 GCA_025463745.1 Subtercola sp. | reverse complement strand
ATCTGGTGTCGACACCTCGGTCACGATCACCACCGCCCTTCTGCTCGACGAAGGCGGCCCGCAACCGAAGCTCTACCAGGTGCCCCTCACGGTGCGCAGCGAACGGCGGGGCGAACTGGCCGCGGCGCTGATCACGACGCTCGAATCCGGTTCGTTCGTCTACGACGGCGCTGGCGATCTCGCCTACGCCGGAGCGCTTCTGTCGCTCATCAGTCGCGGCACCGCGACGGGTCACCAGGGTGCGGTCACGGCGACCGGGCGCAGTCAGGAGCCCGGGCATCCACTCGTCGCCACCAGCGCGCGCGTGCTGAGCGGCGAACAGTCGAACACCTCCATCATCATCACGGTCGAATCGCCTGAAGCCCCGATTTCCACGAACGCAGCGTCGATCCAGGCGCCGCCGCCGGTGATCTGCAAGGTGTTCCGCGTGCTGCATCACGGCAACAACCCCGACGTGGTGCTGCAGTCGGCACTGGCCAAGGCAGGCTCGACCCGTGTTCCGGCTTCGATCGGCAGCGTGGTGGGTCAGTGGAACGATTCGCGGATGCCCGACGGCCGCACCTCGGGCCACCTCGCGTTCGCTCAGGAGTTTCTGCCTGGCGTTCGCGACGCCTGGCGGGTCGCGCTCGAGGCTGCCGAAGCCGGGCATCCGTTCACCGAGGCGGCATTCGCGCTCGGCGAGGCGACCGCCGAGGTGCACGAGACGCTCGCGGCGGCACTGCCCACCGTCGAGCCCTCGGCCGAGCTGATCGACGGAGTGCTCACGAGCATGCGCCGCCGGCACGCGGGCGCCGTACATGAGGTTCCCGAGCTGGCCGCCTACAGCGCGGCCATCGAGCGGATCTTCGAGGCAGCTGCGGCGAGCCCCTGGCCGAGGTTGCAGCGCATCCACGGCGACTATCACCTGGGCCAGGTGCTCGCCGTGCCGGGCGGTGCGTGGGTGCTGGTCGACTTCGAGGGCGAGCCCTTACGCCCGATGGTCGAGCGCAACCAGCCTGACCTGGCCGTTCGCGACATCGCGGGCATGCTGCGCTCGTTCGACTACGTTGCCGGTTCGTTCGCACACTCCCACGTCGGCGAGAGCGCGGCCCAATGGGCTGCGGATGCCCGGACCGCCTTTCTCGACGGCTATGTCGCCCGCTCGGGCCTCGACCTGAACGCCAGCCGCGCCTTACTCGACGCGTTCGAGATCGACAAGGCGCTGTACGAGGCCATCTATGAGGCCAGAAACCGCCCCAGCTGGATCAGCATTCCCACGACCGCCATCGCCCGCCTCGCCGGCCGAGCCGGCTGAGCCGGAGCGCTACACGCCGTTGGCGGTTGCGCAAAAGCACCCTTGCGACGTCGGCGGGGTGCTTTTGCGCAACCGCCACGCCGATTCTCGCCGCTACTTCTGCGCGAGATCCCGCACAGCGGGCCCCTCGAGCAGCTCGCCGGTCGCCGAGAACCGCGACCCGTGCAGCGGGCAGTCCCACGACGTCTCGGCGGCGTTCCAGGTCAGAACCCCGCCAAGGTGCGGGCACACGCCCGAGACGGCGCACGTCGTACTGTTCACCGTCGACACACCCACCGGCCGGATGCCCGACCGCCCGATCAGGCCCTGCCGCTCGCCAGGGCGCGGCAGATCATCCACTCGCGGACCGAGAAGTGCGCCGGCCCAGCCCTTCGCGGCCCACCAGCCCACGGCGGCACCCGCTCCAAGCCCCGACCCGAGGGCTGCGGGAAGCGTCGCGCGGTGATGCATCGCGGTCGCCCACGGCGGGCTGTCGCCGAGAATGTCGCTGACCAGCGTCAGCGCGGCGACGACGCCGTTCGTCATACCCCACTTGTCGTACCCGGTCGCCAGGTAGATCGCGCCTCGGCCGCGGGGCAGGTAGCCCACGAACGGAACTCGGTGCGGCGTCTCGTAGTCTTGCGCGCTCCACGAGTGGGTGAGCCTGGCTCCCGGAAAGTACCGCTCGGTCCACTCCCTCAGGTCGTCGACACGCAACTGCGTCGACGGCTCACGACCCACACCGTGACCATTGCCGCCGACGAGCAGCTCTTCGCTGCCGCCGTGCGCGTCGCTGGCGTGCTTGCCGCTGCCCTGCGTGCCGTCGCCGCTCGGAGCCGTGCGCAGCGACCGGCTGGGCGCATCCACCGACAGATACATCGCCTCGGGAATGGCCCCCGGCACGGCGTACGACGTCACGTACGACCGCAACGGCTTCAGCTTCGCGAAGTACAGCCCGCGGTCGAGAATGGGGGTGCCGGTGGTCAGGTGAACGTGATCGGCGAACAGCTCGCCCCGGCCGGTGCGAACGACGGCCGGGCGCGATCGGGGCCCCGCCGTGACTCCGGTCACCCGGGTGCGGTCGACGATCACCCCGCCCAGCTTTCGGATGTCGGTGGCCAGCGCCTCCAGGACGGCCATGGGGTCGAACTGCGCCTGGTTCGGCAGCACGACCGCGCCGTAGGTGGCGAACGGCAGATCTAGTTCAGCCCGCAGCTGCACGTCGAGGCCCACCGAGCGGGCGACCCGGAATTCGCGCTCTACCGTCTGGGTGCCCTCGGGAGTTGCGGCGTAACTGATCGCGTCGCGAAACTGAACCGCTACATCGCGCGACTGCGCGTACTCGAGCAGCCACTGCTGTGCGGCCCGATTGCCGTCGACGTAGGCCTGGGTGATCGCCTGGTAGGTGTGCTGTTTGATCTTCTGCAGCTGGCTACCTTGCAGCAGCGAGAGTTTCGCCGAGGTATTGCCGGTCGCCCCCGCGCCGATGAAGCGAGCTTCGAGCACCGCCACCTTCTTGCCGGCCCGGGCGAAGAGCAGCGCCGTCACCAGACCGGTGAGCCCCGCCCCGACGATGATCTCGTCGTATCGTGCACCGTCGTCGAAGGCGTCGGTGGTCGAATCCCTAGGTGAAGCAAGCCAGAGTGAGGTCATGTTTTCACCCTACGCCGCCCAATTTCGGCCGCGATAACGGGCGCAGACCCTGGTCAGTGAGCCCGAACTCTGCTATTGCCTACAGCCACCCACGTTTCTTGAACATCGCATACAGCCCCAGGCTCAGCGCCGCCATCAGCCCGATGGCCGCCGGGTACCCCCATACGAAATGCAGCTCGGGCATGTTGTCGAAGTTCATGCCGTAGATGCCCGTGACCACCGTCGGCGCGAAGAAAATGGCCGCCCAGGCCGAGATCTTCTTGACCTCGTCGTTCTGGTGGTTGCTCGTCTCGGCGAGTTTCTTCATGTCTTCGTTCTGGCGCTGGGCCACCAGCGTCGCGTTCACCGTCAGAATCTCGCGCAAGGTCTGCCGGTAGCCGTCCACCCGATCGTTCACCACAGAGACGTGGTCGGCGACGTCACGAAAGGCACGCTTGAGCTCGAGGGTGCCTTCCACCTGATCGAATTGGTCTCGCAGCATTTCGAGCATGCCGCCGAGCGGCAGGGTCGCACGCTGAAAGTCGAGCACCTCTTGCGACAGTTCGTAGATGCGTCTCGAAACCGCCGGATCACCCTCGAAGACCTGCGTCTCGATCTGGTCTATGTCGGTCTCGAGCCCGGCGACCACCGGTGCGTACTGGTCGACTACAGCATCCATGATCGCGTAGAGCACGGCGATCGGGCCGAGTGCCAGCAATTCCGGGTCGTGCTCCATGCGCCGGCGAACCACGGAGAGATCGGGCGACTCGCTGTGCCGCACCGACACGACGAAATTCGGGCCCACGAAGAGGTGCAGCTCGCCGAATTCCACTTCTTCCCGTTCATCCACATACTGCGCCGCCCGCAGCACGACAAAGTACACCTCGCCGTACCGTTCGAGTTTGGGCCGTTGGTGAGCGCCGACCGCGTCTTCGATGGCGAGTGGATGCAGGTCGAAATCTTTTTCCATTTCAAGCAGTTCATCGGCGCTCGGCCGATACAACCCGATCCAGGCGAGTGAGCCGGGTGCTCTGTTCAGCGCCGCAATCGTCTCGGCCGGCGTCGACGGCGAGAACACCCGCTTTCCGCCCTGATAGATGGCGTTGTCGACCATGCTGGAGTGCGGTTCGCTCGGCTCGGCGGTGATCGTCTCAGGCGTCGGGCTGATCGGTTTGCTGCCCGATCTCACCGACGTGATGCCCTTGACCATGCTCGAGAACTTCATGCTCTTCATACACGCACCTGCCTTTCAGATCTTGCCGAAACGCTCTCAGACTGCCATACTCCGAGGCGCATAAATCCCAGTTCGACAAGTGTTCACTGATGTAATCGTTCGTAAAACTCCCGCGTGGCGTTTACCGCACGTACAGCTTTCTCTGCTTGTGTTGAGTTTCAGAACCACCCGTCGTGCGCCAACAGCTGTTCGCTTACTCGCCGGGACGCCTACCCGAAACGGCACACCCCATGACTGCGACGTTGGCCCAGTACCCACGGCCAGACCACTTCGTTCTTCATTTCAGTGACACCCACTTCGTCGGCCCCGACGCTCTGCTGTACAGCAAAGTCGATGCCCAAGGCCATCTCGCCGAGATTCTGGCAGAGCTGCACGCCTCTGCTGCCCGGCCCGAGGCCATCATCTTCACCGGCGACCTCGCCGACAAGGGCGACCCCAAGGCGTACGAGAAACTGCGTGCCATGGTGGAGCCCGCCGCGGCCGCTATGGGCGCCGAAGTGATCTGGGTCATGGGCAACCACGACAACCGCGCCGCCTTCCGGGCGAGCCTGCTCGACCAGCTGCCCTCGATGAAGCCCATCGACCGCGTCTACGACGTGAACGGCCTGCGCATCATCACTCTCGACTCCACCGTTCCCGGTTCGCATTACGGCGAGGTCACCCCCGCTCAGCTCGACTGGCTCGCCGAAGAGCTCTCCAGCCCCGCGCCGCACGGAACCATTCTGGCCATGCATCACCCGCCCGTGCCGAGCGTGCTCGACCTCGCCGTGATGGTGGAGTTGCGCGATCAGGCCTCCCTCGCCGAAGTCATTCAGGGCTCCGATGTGCGCTCGATCATCGCAGGCCACCTGCACTATTCGTCGACGGCCATGTTCGCCGGCGTTCCGGTGTCGGTCGCGTCGGCCACCTGCTACACGCAAGACCTCAACGTTCCGGTCGGTGGCACGCTCGCTCGCGACGGCGCCCAGGCGTTCAACCTCATTCACGTCTACGAGAACACCGTGTTGCATTCGGTGGTGCCGATCGGCCACTACGCCGAGGTGTCGTACACCGATGTGGCGGCAACGCAGAAGATCCTCGCCGACGCGAACGTCGAGATCGCTCCGCCGGTGAACGCGCACGTTCCGGCAGAAGAGCCGCTGATCATCCCTGCACTCGCAGGCGTGTAGCCCCCCCCGTCGATCGCCGACGAGAGAAGCCTTTTCAGCCGAGAGAACCCCGCGCAACGCCTTCTCTCGGCTGAAAAGGCTTCTCTCGTCGGCGGGAACCGCGGAGCTAGTTCTCCCAGGGCGCTCTGAAGGGGAAGTACTGCTCGAGAAACGACTGCACGACAGACGCGCGCTCTTCGGCCGATACCTCGGGATAGCTGCCGTCGTTGAGGCAGAAGAAGTCGCACGACCTCTTGCGCAGAATAGCGGGCAATAGGGCAAGCCCTGAGCGCTGCGTCGTATCGACGTACCGCACCTCGGCCGCCTCCTGCACCACGGCGCGACCGGTCATCAGCGCGTAGTAGTGGTAGAGCGAATTCGTCACCGAGATGTCGGTGCTCGAACGAAACCGGCTGGCCGCGGTGCGCTCGAAGTCGTCTGAGAACTCCATCTCGAGCTCAGACATGATGCTGCGGCGAAGAGGTGCTGCGGCGTGTTCGAGGTGCCGCGTGATGATGCGCCCGAACTTCTCGAACAGCAGACGACGGTTCACTCGTGCCGCGTTCTCGAAGCCGCTGCGCTCCACGCCGTTCTCACCCAACCCGATGCGGGTGGTCGCCTCGATGAACTTGGTGACCCCGCCCGAGCTGAAGAACATGTTGGGCTGCACCGGCCGGCCGAAGAACATGTCGTCGTTCGAATACAGAAAGTGCTCGCTGATGCCAGGAATATGATGCAACTGGCTCTCGACCGCTTGCGAGTTGTGCGTGGGCAGCACCGTCGGGTCGGTGAAGAACTCTTCACTTCTCACGAACGTGACCCGCGGATGATCGGCGAGCCACGATGGTTTCGGCGAGTCACTGGCGATGAAGATGCGCCGCACCCACGGCGCGAACGTGTACACCGAGCGCAGAGCGTACTTCAGCTCGTCGATCTGCCGGTAGCGGGCATCCGAATCGTCACCCTCACCCACGACGTAGCCGCCGGATTGCGCCTGCCGCCGCTGCTGATAGTCGATGTCGTTGCCGTCGACCCACGAGAACACCATGTCGATGTCGAATACCACGTCGTTGGCTTGCACATCGAACATGCCGCGCAGGCTGTTCCAGGTGACGCCGTACAGGTCGACCGTGCTCGCGATCGCTTCGGCGCGCGGCAGGATGCGGCGGGTCAGCGAGTTCTCGACCGGGCAGACGATCACGTTGTCTTCGAAGCTCCAGAGCTGCAGCTCGATACCAGTCGATGACCCGTAGGTCAGCCCGCCCACCGGCTCGACCCGCGGGCGGTACAGCCGGAAGATGCGGGCCTTGCGGCTCTCGGAGAGCACACCGTCGCAGACGAGAACGGGCGGCCGCTTCTTGCCCTCGACGGTCTTCGCGTACATCGGCTCGTCTTCGCAAGCGCGGGCCAGCGCCCGCTCGAGGCGGCGGCGGCGCGCCGCGTCGACCACGATCACCGGCCGCTCGTCGTTGCCGCGAATCAGAAAGAACGGAATCGAGGCATCGATGAGGGCGGTGCGAATGAAGAGCAGGTCTTCGACCATCGCCTTGTGCGGCGTGAGCGTGGTGTTGACCAGGGCCAAGAGGCCTTTGCGCACGATGACGTCGCTGCGCCCATGGCTCTTCGGCCAGGAGCGAGGAGCGCCAAGCCGGCCAGAGACCGCGCCGAATACTTCTTCGGGCGCTTCGGCTTCGAGCTCGGGTTCAAGAGCGACGTTGTGGGTCGCCGCGCTGCCGGTAGGAACCGACACATTGCCGAACGAACTCATGAGAGTGCCTGTTCGAGAAGGTGCACCAGTGCATCCAGCTGCACGCTGTCGCTCGACGTGATCTCGGCATCGGAGCCGTCGAGCGCGCGGGCCGCGAGACCCTGCTTGCTGTCGATCAGCTCGGCGATCTTCGCGTCGATGGTCTGCGCGGCGATGATGCGCCAGGCGG
Organism: Subtercola sp.; assembly: GCA_025463745.1. Classification (GTDB taxonomy): domain Bacteria; phylum Actinomycetota; class Actinomycetes; order Actinomycetales; family Microbacteriaceae; genus Subtercola. The sequence goes on along the minus strand of JAODBB010000110.1, from coordinate 9,500 downwards.
TCACCGGCTCGGCCTGGCCGATGCGGTGCACACGGTCGATGGCCTGCGTCTGTTCGGCGGCCGTCCACGACAATTCGGCGAGCACGACGTTCGAGGCGGCCTGCAGGTTGAGGCCGACTCCGGCAGCGGTCAGCGAACACACAGCTACCGAGACCTCGGGGTCGTTGTTGAACGCGTCGATCTGCGTCTGCCGGAAGGTCGCGGTCTGGTCGCCCCGAATCGAGATGGTCTTGAGATCGCGCTTGGCGAAGGCCTCTTCGGCCTGGTTCATCACATCGATGTGCTTGGCGAAGAACACCACCTTGCCCACCGAGCGGGCGAGCTGGGCGGCGTAATCGGCCGCGAGCCCGGCCTTCGCCTGGCCGATCTTGCGCACCATGGTGAAGACGTTCTCACCGGTCGTCGACGATTTCGATTCTTCGAGTTCGGCCCGGGCCACCATGCGCATGAGCTCGACGTTCGGCCCGTCGCTCGTATCGTATCCCGCACCGAGGGCTCCGGATGCGGCACGGCGGTACCGCGTGACGAGTCGCTTGCCGAGCTCGGCCTCGGCCTGCCGAATGGATCGGCCGAGGTCGTCGTCGAGTTCGACGGGGAGGTCGACCACTCGTTTCGCCGGCAGGTCGGCCGCGACATCCACTTTCTTGCGGCGCACGATGCCCATGTCGATGACGGCCTCGCGAGCCTCGGCGAAGAAGCCGAAGTCGGCCGGCGTGAGGCCGGTGTCTTCGAGCTTCGCCATGAGGCCGGGCGTGGGTTTGTCGCCGTCGATCCAGCCGAGGTACTGCCAGATGGCGCGGAAGTCGTCGACGTCGTTGATGAGCGGCGTGCCGGTGAGGGCCATGATCAGGGGGTCGCCCCCGGGCGCGTACTTACGGATGCGCTCGGCCAGCGCGAGCACGTTCTTCGAGCGCGCAGACTGGAGGTTCTTGATGAAGTGCGCTTCGTCGACGACCATGCCCTTGAAGCCGAGCGTGCCGAGCCAGGCGAGGTGCCGGTCGAGAACGTCGTAGTTCACGATCACCACGTCGGCGAAGGCGTCGAGGTTCGCCCCGTCACCCTGAATCACGGTGGCCCGGCGCTGCGGAGTCCAGATTTCGACCTCACGCGCCCAGTTCATCTTCACCACGTTCGGCACGACCGCGAGTAGCGGGTACGAGTCAGAGACGGATGCGGCCAGCAGCGACTGCGCCGTCTTACCGAGACCGGGTTCGTCGGCCAGCAAGAACGAGCGGTGCCCTGCGGCCACGGCCGCAATGAACCGCGCCTGGTGGTGCATGAGTTCGTGGCCGGGGGGCGAAATGCGGTCGATCGCCGGCGCCGGCGGGAGCTCCATGCTCGCGACGGTGCCGCCCGAGCCGTATTCGAAGGCGCGGTAGAGCGGGCCGAGCAGTTCCCAGCTCGACAAGCGGCCGCGAGACACCGGCTTCGCAGCGGTGGCGGCGCTGAAATCGGGGGCGAGAAACGGGTTCGCGAGCTGGCGGGCCTTCACCGACTGCGGCATCACCTGGCGTTCAGAGACGAGGTCGGTGGAGAATTGCGAGGGCGGCGGCGGCGGGGCCTCCTCCTCGGCGACCTCGATGCCGGCGTCGGTCAGGTATTCGCGGCGCAGGCGCTGGGCCACCGGCGAAACCGCCGCATCGCTCTCGAGCAGCGTGATCAGCGAGGTGTCGCGAGCGGCTGTCTGTGCGAGGATGCCCGCGATGCCGTCAAGCCGTTTGAGTTGTTCGGCACGCTCACCGTCGCTCAGCTCGGCATCACCCTTGATGCGGGCGCGCTCTTCGCGCATGAGCAGCGCGACGACGAGAAACTTCGTGCGGTTCGAAGGCACGACCTTGCCGCGTTGGGCCGCAGCCTCGACCTCGCGCACCTTGCGGGCGAGAATCGGAATGAGGCCGGTGTTGTCAACCGTGCGGGTAGATCGGCGAACGCCTGATCGTGACATGCTCCTCCTGGGCAGTGGTGAGGTGCCAATAAACTCATAAAGCGACAGCCAGGGAATTTCGTGGCCGTGCAACACAACACGAATAACACCACCGAGCGGTAAACGTGCCCGCCCTGTGAGATCACCGGGTCATGGTCGACGCTAGAGCGGATCTCCCCTGTGTAGCTTCATTCTACCCGATGTCAAACGGTTACTTCTTCGTCGACACCGGTATTTTGATCAACAGGGCCGCGGCCACGAAGATCACGGCCCCCGCGAGGTGGAATGCGTACCAGACGGGCGGGTCAAAATCGAGCGGCCACACCGGGTTCCAGATCACCGCGATCGGAATCAGCCCGATGAGCCACCACCACTGTTTGGCCTGCCAGGCGAACACACAGATGATCAGCGCCAGAATGGCGATCACGTACTCGAGAAGCGTGAACCAGCCCGAGTCGATGACGGCCACGGCCGCCAGCAGAGCGATCGCGCCGAGCAGACCCGGGGCCATTGCGGTGCGGGTGAACGATGGATACCGCGACGTCGTCTTGCCGGTCTTCGGGTCGCGAACGAGCGGATTGCCGGCGATGCCGCCTGCTCCAGCGCCTGCCGCCGCCTGTGCCCTGGCAGCCCGGTTGGCTTGTTGGCGGGCCGCCAGAGCCGCTTGCTGCTCGCTGGTGCGTTTGGCTGACGGGCTCATGTGGTCGCTCTCATTCTTGACCCTGCAGCCAGGTCAGCGCATCCACAACCAGGTCGTGGTCGTCGGCCTGGGCGAGCCCGGAAACGCCGACCGCGCCGACCAATGAGCCGTTGACCCGCAGCGGAAAGGCGCCGCCGTGCGCCGCGAAGTCGGCAACCGGCAACCGGGAGCTTTCTTCGAATGTCGTTCCCCGCGAGCGGAACAGCGCGCCCACCGTGTACGAGGCCTCACCGTACCGACGCACAACGTTGAACTTGCGCCGCAGCCAGTCGTCGTTGTCGGCGTTGGATCCGGGCAGGGCCGCATGAAAGACGTTCTGCTCGCCGAAGATCACCGAAATGGCGACAGGAAAAGAGCCCTCGAGGGCGTAGTCGCGCAGCTTCGCGCCGACATCCCACGCGTCGTCGTAGTCGAACGACGTGAACTGCAGCGCTCGCTCCTGCTGACGCAACTGTTCGAGCTGCTCGGATGCGGCCAGAATGGCGTCGTCGACGCTGTCGGGGCCGGCCGGGGAGTTCTCTGAACGTGGCCGGCCGCGGGGCGGCAGATCTGTGCTGGGCATAAGGCTTAGCCTAGAACCATGCCATCGCCTTTCGTAATTTCAGACGCCGTCGAGGCCGCACTCTCAGCCGGCCGACCGGTTGTCGCGCTCGAGTCGACCATCATCTCGCACGGCTTGCCGCGGCCTCGTAATCTCGCTGCGGCGCAGGAGTTCGAAGAGATTCTGCTCTCGTCAGGCGTCACGCCGGCCACGATCGCCGTGCTCGACGGGGTGCCTCGCATCGGGCTCGATGCCGACGGGGTAGCGCGCATCGCGAACGAAGACATGGTCAAGGCCAGCGTGCGCGACCTTCCCATCCTCGCGGCCAAGAAGATCAGCGGTGCGACCACGGTCGCTGCCACCGCCTACCTCGCCGGCAAGGCCGGGGTGCGGGTCTTCGCCACCGGCGGGCTCGGCGGCGTGCATCGCGGGGCCAGCGCGAGCTTCGACGAGTCGGCCGACCTCAGTTCACTCGCACGCGCCGGCGTCACCGTTGTCGCAGCGGGAGTGAAGTCGGTGCTCGACATCGCCGGGACGCTCGAACGACTCGAAACCCTGAGTGTGCCGGTTGTCGGCTACCGCACCACCAACTTTCCGAGCTTCTGGCTCACCGAGTCGGGAGAGCAGATCGATTGGTCAGTCGACTCGTCCGCCGAGATCGCCGCCGTGATGCAGAGTCAAGACGCGCTCGGCCACGGCCAGGGAATCATCGTGGCCAATCCGCTGCCGGCCGAACTGCAGTGGGAGCCCGCAGAGCACGACGCTGTGCTGCTCGAGGCTCTCGCCGAGGCCGATGCGCAGGGCATCCGGGGCAAAGCGGTGACCCCCTTTCTACTCTCGTACATCGTCGGCGCTTCAGGCGGCCGCAGCCTCGAGGTGAACCTCGACATCGCACGCAACAACGTGCGGCTAGCGGGCGAGATCGCCACCGCCTGGAGTGCGCTGGTCGGGCAGGATCAGCGTGCCTGACGTGCCCGCGCCTGGTCCCGATTTCACCGGCGGCGCCGACGTGCTGCCGACCGACCCGCACCTCCCCGTGCGGGTGGTCGTGTTCGGCGATGTCTTCGACGACATCATCGTCACGCCGTCGGCGCCCATCCGCAGCGACACCGACACCCTCGCGAGCATCGAACGGCGCCCCGGCGGCTCCGCGGCGAACACCGCCGCCTGGCTCGGTTCGCTCGGCACGCAGGTCGATTTTGTGGGCCGCACGAACATGGCCGACACCGTGCGGCACGAGAACGCGCTGCGTAATTCGGGTGTCACGCCGCATCTGCTCGGTGAGAGCATCCTGCCGACCGGCACCATCGTCGTCATCGTCGAGAGCGCGGAGCACGCGGGCACAACCCGCACCATGCTCACCGAACGCGGCGCCAACGCCTTCACCTCCCCCACCGATGTGAGCGACGGCCTGCTGCGGGTCGCCACCCATCTGCACTTCACCGGCTACACCATCTTCAGCGGCCAACCGCACGCCGACTTCACTCGGCTCATCGATCGCGCTCAGCAGAACGGCGTCACTGTCTCGATCGACCCCGCCTCAGCGGGATTCATCGCCGATCACGGCGCCGCGACTTTTCTCGAAACCGTGCACGGCGCCGACATTCTCTTTCCGAACCGCGACGAGGCGATGGCGCTCACCGGTCTCACCGACAACGACGAGATGGTGGATGCCCTGACCGAACAGTTCGCGGTGGTCGCCCTCACCCTGGGTCGCTCAGGCGCTCTTGTCGGTGCCGGCACGCGTTCGGGTGCGGGGCGGGCCGTGCGCTCAGGCGCCTCGCCCGAGCATCCCATCCGTTTTGCCGTCGATTGTGTGCCGGTCGAACCCCGCGACACCACCGGTGCGGGAGACGCCTTCAACGCGGGTTTTCTCGCCGGGCTCTTCGAAGGCACGTTTGCGGGCGGTCACGCCCTGAGCGGCTCAACTGCTGAGCTCGCCGATCGGCTGCATACCGCCGCGGTGCGTGGCGCCGCCACCGCGGCCCACGCCATCGAGAACGTCGGCGCCCGGCCGTTGGGCGTCGTCACGCATCATCACGGGGTCAACGTGCCGCACCCGGCCGAATAGCGGTCAGGCCAACCTGCCAGAGGTGCTCACACAGCCACGCGCTCAGCTCGTCTTGCCCAGCTCCGGCAGCCGAATGGGCCTGCTCTTCGGCGGCAATCCATGCACTCGCTCGAGCGCCGGCTCGAGTTCAGAGAGCCACGCTTCGTATCCGAGCGCGTTCAGGTGCACCTGATCGGGGGTGTACTGCGGGTTCAGCTCGCCGTCTTCCAGCGCCAGCGCCGGCCAGAGGTCGAGGTAATGGGTGCGAACACTCGAAGCGAACTGCCAGATGTGGCGGTTGATGTCGCGAATCTCGTCAGCGAACTCCTGACCCCGCGGCATCACCGATTGCAGCAGAATCTCGGCATCCGGCAACTCGTTGCGCAGTGTCACCAGAATGGTCTCGATGTTCTGAACGATGTGTTCGACCGAGCGGCCCTTGCCGAGGTCGTTCGTGCCGATGAGCAGTACTATTGTTCCAGGGTTCAGTTCGACAACGTCGTCGAGCCGGGCCTTCACATCATCGGTCGTATCACCCTCGACGCCGTAGTTCTGCACCTCGTAGTCGCCGAACCACTCCTGCCAGCTGCCACCGAAGGTGAGGCTGTCGCCTAAGAACACGAGAGTTGAGTTTTCGGGCATATCCGCCTCCGAGGTATGTGGACTACGCGAGGTAGTGGGCTACGCGAGCACCCATTCTAACGCCAGCATCAAAAACGACCCTCAAGCCACCTCGTCGGCCGTGTTCGTGCGCGCAGAGGCGATCTTTCGATCGGTTCCCGGATGCACGGCCTTACGATCGGCTTCAGCCGATGCATTCTGCGTGATGCGGCTCGCCATTCCCGGAAAAATGAACCCGTGAAACGGCAGAATCGAGTACCAGTAGAGCCGCCCAGCCAGCCCGCGCGGAAAGAACACCGCGCGCTGCGTATAGGTCGACCCTCCGCCGTCGCGTGGTTCGACGCTCAGCTCGAGCCACGCCGGCCCCGGCACCTTCATCTCGGCACGCAGCCGCAAGAAGCTGCCTCGCTTGATCTGCTCCACACGCCAGAAGTCGAGGGCGTCACCAGTGTGCAGATGGTCGGGGTTGCGTCGGCCACGGCGAAGCCCCACACCGCCGACCGCCTTGTCCATCCATCCGCGAACGGCCCACGCTAGCGGAAACGAGTACCAGCCATTGTCGCCGCCGATGCCCTCGATGACACGCCACACGTCGCCGGGCCGGGCATCCGTCTCGCGCACTTGCACGTTCGTGTACACCGTGTGACCGGCCCAATCGGGGTCGCTCGGCAGCGTGTCGGCGGGAGCGCCTTCGACATCGCTGTCTTGCCAGCTCGTCTCCACCTGACCGGTGCGCATCTTTTCGAGCGCCAGGCGCACCGAACGGCGGTACCCCGTCAGGCCGCCCAGCGGATCGGGAATGTGCGCTCTGATGTCGTGTTCGCTCGCCACACAGTCGAACTGCAGCGACTCGATGATCGGAATCGCCAGCGCGCGCGGAATCGGCGACACGAGATTCACCCACTGCGAGGCCAACCACGGAGTGAACACGGGCAGCGCCGCGATGGGCCGCTGGTGCAGGCCGGCTTCGACCGCGTACCCGTTCATCATCTGGCCGTACCGCAGAACATCGGGACCGCCGATGTCGAATGTGCGGTTCACCGGCTCTTCGATGTCGGCGGCCTTCACGAGGTAGTAAAGCACGTCGCGCACGGCGATCGGCTGAATGAAATTGCGCACCCACTTCGGCGCAGGCATGTACGGCAGAACCTCGGTGAGGTGCCGGATCATCTCGAAACTCGTCGACCCCGACCCGATCACCACGCCCGCCTGCAATGCGACCGTCGGCACGCCCGACTGCAACAGGATGCTGCCGACGCCAGCCCTCGAACGAAGATGTCTCGACAGGTTCACACCCTGCGGGTGCAGCCCGCCCAGGTACACAATGCGCTTCACCTTCGCTTTGACGGCGAGAGAGGCGACATTCTTCGCCGACTGCAGCTCGGTGCCGTCGAAATTGCCCGAGGTGCCCATCGAGTGCACCAAGTAGTAGAGCACGTCGACCCCGTCGAACACCGAAACGAGCGAGTCGCGGTCGCTCAGGTCAGCCGTAACGATGTCGACGCGGTCAGCCCAAGGAACGTCAGACAGTTTCAGCGGAGACCTGACCAGCACGCGAACGTCGAACCCCGCGTCGAGAAGTCGCGGCACGAGGCGGCCGCCGATGTATCCGGTCGCTCCGGTCACGAGGGCGGTTCGCTGAGTAGTCACCTGATACAGGCTACGCCGCCGAGCGCTCTCCGGCTTGCTTGCACAGGGGGCTCGAAGTTGCGTCGGACGCGTCGCATAGTCCGGCAGCCTGTTTCTTCGCGAGTAGGCCGATCGCACCCCGACCGAGACAAATCGTCACACGGTTGCAACCCACCGGGTCACCTTGTTACCGTGAAACCGCAGCGCACCAAGCGAGGCCTCGCGTCCCATTTCGAGGACACGCCTGCGATTTCCGTCACAGTGAAGTCGCGCCCCTCGCGACTCACGTTCACAAGGAGCACGCGCATGGCCGTCATCACCAATGCCCACCTCGTCGGCAGCATCAATCAACCCGACGCCGAGTCTGTCTTCCGCATCGTCGCGGAGCGTCTCGGCGATCGTGTGAAGCGCATTCCCGACGGCGAGGTCGGCGAACGGTTCTACTGGATCCAGTTTCAGACCTTTCGACTAGACGAAACCGCCGGACTTGTCCGAGTCGGCGAAGAGCTCCCGTTCAAGATCCGGGACCTCTTCGATGTACGGCCGTTCGCCCTCGACGGCAGTGTCGCCGCCGAAGACCTGCAATTTCCGAACCTCGGCTACGCCGACGCGGCGATCGCGTCGTATGCCACATTCATAGCGCTGCGCGATCAGGGCGTGATTCCGGCTGATGTTCGTTTCCAAGTTTCTATACCGACGCCGGTCGGCGTCATCGGCGCGTTCATCGTGCCAGATGACCGCACAGCCGTGGAGCCCGCATACGAGCGGGCCCTGTTTTCGGAGATCGCCCGTATCGCCGACGCGATCCCGCACGAAGATCTCGCCATCCAGTGGGATGCGGCCGTCGAGTTCGGCATCCTGGACAATGCCGGCTACGGCGGCACACCCTTCAGCGCGGGGTGGGGGGATGACCTTCTCGGCGGTGTCACCGAGCGCGCGATCCGCCAGCTCGCCGCAGTTCCTGACGACATCGAGGTGGGCTTCCACCTCTGCTACGGCGATGTCGAAGAAGCGCACTTCATCGAGCCGAAAGATGCCGGAACCTTGGCCTCCGTCGTGGTGAGCATCGTCGCGGCGTCACCGCGCACGGTCAACTGGATCCACCTGCCCGTGCCGATCGAGCGCGACGACCCTGCCTACTTCGCCCCGCTGGCAGGACTCGACCTCCCGGAAGGCACCGAACTCGAACTCGGTCTCATCCACCACGAAGACGGCATCGAGGGCGCCGAGCGCCGCATCGCCGCCGCATCAACAGTGCTCGACCGATTCGGTGTGGGCACCGAATGCGGATTCGGCCGCGGGCCTGCGGAGCGCACAGCACCGCTGCTCGACCTGCATGCGGCTCTTATCGACGCCCACAGCTGAGTAACTCGGTGTGTGTTGTTCGTAGTGGGTGTGGGAGAGGGCGATAGTTTGGCTACCCAGCTCAAACAATGAATACCAGCGCTGTGCTTGCGGGAATGTTGGGGTGCGGCGGCGCTGGCATCCATAACTCGACAGGCATCCAAACTATCGCCCTCTCCCACGCCCGGCAGCCCCGGAAGGGGCACCGCCGAGTGCCAGCTGGGCTGCAGGCAGAGTGGTGTGCTCGTGCGGGTCATGGTGTATCCGCCATATCGGCCGTGTCGGCGGTGGCGTTGCGTTGCCAGGGTTCGCGGCGGGCCGGGAGGTCGGCGAGGTGGAGGGGTTTCAGTCGTGTTCGGGTGCGTTGCTGTGTCGCGGGGCGTGGGGTTCTGGTCCAGTCCAGCCAGGCCGGTGGCAGGAAATGCGGTGCGCCGTCGATCATGATCAGCGTCCACCCGGTCTTATGCACAACCCCGTGATGAAAATGACACAGCAGGACCCCTAGGTCGACGTCGGTGCGGCCGGGGAGGTGGGTTTTCGACAGCCACGGTTCGGTATGGTGGCTTTCACACCAGGACGGTGGCCGGTCACAGCCCGGCCAGACACAGCCGCCGTCTCGGGCGGCCATCGCGGCGACCTGCGCCGCCGTGAACAGGCGCTGCTTCTTGCCTTGGCAGAGCACCTGCCCGGC
>JAODBB010000107.1 GCA_025463745.1 Subtercola sp. | reverse complement strand
ACAGATGGGAGCCCCTCATGACCGGTTTGCCTCAGCGAACCATTGTCGATGTCGTGGCTTCGCCGGGGCTCGGCGGATTCTTCTTCGACGATCAGACCGCAATCAAGGCCGGTGCACGCCGCGACGGTGCCGCCTACGTCGGGCAGCCCGCCACCCCCGGATTCCGTTCCGTTCGCGAACCGGCAGAATCAGTTTCGGTCATGCTTGTGCTCGACGATGGATACGTCGCCTCCGGAGACTGTGCCAGCGTTCAATACACCGGGGTCGGCGGTCGAGAGCGCCGATTCCACGCCTCGGAGTTGGCTCACGCCATCGAGACCCGCCTGGCTCCGCGCCTGCGCGGACTGAACGTGGCCGATTTTCGCATCGCTGCGCTCGAGACGGAGGGACACGTTGCGGAGATCGGCAATCTCGGCAGGGCCACCGATTATGGCGTCTCGCAGGCCTTGTTGGATGCCGCGTCTCATGCTGCGGGCCACCACCTCATGGCCAGAGTCATCACGAACGAGTGGGCTCTTCCGAACGCGATTGCCGCGGTTCCGATCTACGCGCAATCCGGTGAAGACCGCTACACCAACGTAGACAAGATGATTCTGAAGGGCGTGCCCGTGCTGCCGCACGGGTTGATCAATACCAAGGAACTCGTTGGAGCTGGTGGAGAAGCTCTTGAACAGTACGTGCAGTGGATTCGGGCCCGAATCGTGCAGTTGTCGTCGGATGAGAGTTATCTTCCGATCATCCATCTCGATGTCTACGGCCAGATCGGCGCCGTCACTGGTGGCGATATCAGCGCTACCGCTGACGTGCTCCAGCGTCTCGAACGAGCGGCCGGACCACATACGATCCGTATCGAACACCCGATCCATGCTCCGAGCCGCGACGATCAGATCCGAACGATGACGGCCTTACGCACAGAACTGCGGGCTCGCTCATCGTCGGTGGAATTGATCGCCGACGAGTGGGCCAACACGGCTGACGACGTGCATTGCTTCGCTGCCGCCCAAGCCTGCGACCTCATTCAAATCAAGACTCCTGACCTCGGCTCGTTGCATCACACGGTCGACGCGATCCTGGATTGCCAAGCCTTCGGTATCGGGGCTGTGCTCGGCGGCAGCTGTGCTGAAACCGACCGCTCAACTCGGGCAACGACCCACATCGGCATTGCGACCGGCGTGACACAAATGCTCGCCAAACCGGGAATGGGGGTCGACGAGGGCCTGATGATCGTTTCCAACGAGATGAACAGAGCACTCCGACTCGACGCCCATCTGAGGGCAAGTGACCAGGCGGGGACAGCATGAAAAGCGCTCGAACATACCTCTATATACCGGGGGACCGCCCCGACCACCTCGCCAAGGCATTCACACGTGGCGCGGATGCGCTCGTGGTCGACCTCGAAGATGCCGTCAGCGAACCGGCGAAAGACGATGCGCTGCACGGCGTCGTCGCCTGGCTCGACTCCGTTTCTGCACCTGCATGCCCCATCTGGGTGCGAGTGAATTCAGGCGAACGTCGTGAGTGGGAGATTCATACCCTCTCCGGGCATCCGAACATCAGCGGAATATTCCTGCCGAAGGTCGACACGGCGGCAGAGGTCGACCACGTGATCGATGTGGTTGCAGCGCTCGGAGCCGATGTTGACCTCGCGCCGATGATCGAATCGGCCACAGGGCTTGTCAACATTCACGCCATCGCTGCGTCGCCCGGCGTTCGGCAGTTGCACATCGGTGAAATCGACCTCGCTGCCGATCTCGGAATTGTGCCCGGCCTCGACGAAAGCGAGTTGTTGCACGCCAGATCCCTTCTCGTCATGGCAAGCCGGCATGCCGGGCTTGTTCCCCCGGCGGCTCCCGTGAGTGCTGAGATCAACGACCTCGACGTTTACTCCCTCACCACTCATCGTCTCAAGCGGATGGGCTTTTTCGGGCGTGATTGTATCCATCCCGCTCAGGTACTCGTGGCGAATCAAACGTTTGTGCCCAGTGCCGCCGAAACGAGCTGGGCCGCAAGCGTGATCGAGAAAGCTGCGCTCAATCACGGAGCGTTTCGTGACACGGATGGGAGCATGGTCGACGAAGCCGTGCTGCGACGGGCGCGAGCACTTCTCGCTCTCGCTCTCGCCGACGAGTCGAATCGATCGGCAGCGCGCCCCGCATTGTGACGCGGCACCGATATGTGAGTGATCCCTGTCCTGACATGCCGCAGACCGGGATGCCGGCATCGTCTGCGGCCGTCGAATAGCGGGCAAGAATTAGCGTCAAGCCGCCGACCAAGCACGATCCATAAAGCACGAGCTGCCAGAGCGGGGCCGCTGTTCCGTGTCTGCCGACCTATTCAGCGCTGGGGAATACTTGTTCCCTCGCATCTTCTGCCATAACATCGTCGATCGACGCAAACATTTCGACGAGGCCTCTCGGAGAGTCCTCGTCGAAGATCACGTTCAGGCTTGTCGCCGATTCGTGTGCAGATTCTGCACTCCGCGGAAAGAGGGCCGCTTCATACGCCGCAAGGGCCGCTTCAGGGTTGGCGGGATGCTCGGCGATTGCAAGCGCAAGCTGGGCGCCGTCGTACATGGCGAGGTTCGCTCCTTCGCCCGCAAACGGAGACATGACGTGTGCGGCGTCACCGAGCAAGGTCACGCCGGTTACCCGCTCCCACGAGTGTCCGATGGGGAGGGCGTTGATGCGGCGAGGCGTGAGTGCGGTGTCGGAATTGGATACAAACCCCCGGAGGGTCTCATCCCAGCCGTCGAGCAAGGCGAGCGTTGCAGCGATACCAGTTGCCTTGTCGTAGAAATCAATGCTGTCGACCCACCCTTCGTCTGCTCGATGCCCGACGTAGACGTGCAAACTGCCATTGGATTCCCTGTGGCCGAGAATGCCGGTATTGCTGCTGAGAGCGAAGAGCATGCCGTTGCCCATGATCGCAGCTTCGACGGGGTGCTTCTCGTCGGCGTCGAAAAGGTCTGCTTCCAAGAATGAAATACCGGTGTACTCCGGCTTTTTGTTTGAAACGAGACCGCGAACGCGAGACCAGGCACCGTCCGCGCCGATGAGCAGGTCTGTTGTGACAGTCGTACCGTTCGCGAATTCCACTTCATGTAGGCCGACAGTGCCGCCGACGGCGCGAACGGCGACCACCTTGTGCCCCCAGTAGATCGTATTCTGCGGAAGGGAGTCGATGAGCATGTCTCGGAGTTCGCCACGATCGACTTCTGGCCGACCCAGCGACTGGTCGTCGGTATCCTCGCGAAGTACAGTCGCGTCTCGGTCGAGGATGCGCATGTCTTCACCGCCCGGATGCACGAGAGCACGGAATTGCTCGAAGAGGTCCGCAGCGTGTATCGCCTCTTGGCCATTCTCCTCGTGAATGTCGAGCATGCCGCCCTGCACTCGTGCAGATCGGTCGTTTTCGAGTTCGAAGATGGCAGCGTTGATGCCGTGAACGTGAAGAACGCGTGCGGCGGTCAGCCCGCCGAGGCCTGCGCCGATGATGGCGATGGGGTAGTGCGTAGACAAATTGTTTCCTGCTTTCGCCGTGAGGAAAGTGGTGGGAAGGATACGGGTCAGGCTTTTGCCGCTGGCGGAACAGGCACGATGGCGGCACCGGCGATCAGCGTTCCAATGGCCCACGTCCAGCGCTGCGCGGGAGTGCCGCCCAGAAGAGCAGGGCCATGGGCAGCCACGCGAGGAGCCACAGCCGGGTCAGCGTTGCCTATCGCGGTGCTGAGCGTGGTCCACGTGGATTCCCGGTCGACGGGAGCTTCGATGTCACTTGCTGCGGGCACGCTGTGCTCCGCAGCATTTGCGGTCACGTAGAGCATCAGAAGATCGACGGCCCAGGCAGCTCGCGCGGACTCCATCCCTCCTTCGAGAAGGAGCCCCAACAGGCTGTCGATGAAGATGAGCGAATGAGGCCCCGAGGGGCGGATCGCCAACGCCGACTTCGCCAGACCCGGATACGTGAACAGCAATTCTCTGTACTCATCGAGCAATCGTTCAAGGCGCTCCGACCACGATCCGCTCGAACTCACGATCAGCGTGCCGATCAGTTCGTCGAGCACAGCTGAGTGGAGTTCCGCCGTGTTCGCGATGTACACATACAGAGAGGCCGGACCAGTATCGAGGGATTGGGCCACCCGACGCATTGTGGCCTTGTCGAGGCCTTCACTGAGCATGATGTCGATCGTTGTCGAGATGATCCACTCTCGTGACAGGGCCGGCTTGGCAGGGCGTTCTCGGCGGCTTCGCGACGCGGGTTGTTGTGTCATGGTCTGAATCCTAACGAACACGTTCGCTACGGTAGCACCAAACAAACACGTTCGCCAGGAACATATTCGGCGCAAACGCGTTCGCCATCAACTACTGTCAGCTTTGCCTCGCACGCCGAAGGCAGCTTGGATATCCTCTCCGAGCCGACGGAGTCAGCCTGCATCACAAGCTTCAGTTGCTTATGCGCGCGGGTCTCTCGCCCGATGGACGCGCTGTGTGACGTTCAGGGATGCCCATGGCACCCCCGCTCAGCTAACGGTGTCTGCAAGGCGTGGCGGGTCCGCACCAACCCGAGACACGGTCAGTGCGGCACACTCGATGGCGAATGTGCCGATTTTGGTGAGCGCGGCGAGAGTCAATGCTGAGCCGTCACGAATGGTTTCCGGCGAGGTGTTTTCGCGGAGCAATCGCAGCAGTGCGTGGATCACGGCGCTCATGAACGAGTCGCCCGCTCCGATCGTATCGGCCACCCGAACCGAGCGACCAGGAAGGTCGACAATCGCCCGCCCACTAGCGAGAATGGCACCGGATTCGCCCTTCGTGATGATCGCAAGTGCCGGGCCGAGCGAGCGGATGTGATCCAACACGTCACTGAGGGCACATCCGGGGTACAGCCACTGGGCGTCTTCGTCGCTCAGTTTCACAACGTTCGACAATGACATGAGATCTTCAGCTGTTCGACGTTCTTCGACAGGAGAGCGGAGCAGCGAAGGCCGAATATTCGGATCGAACGTAACGATCGTCGATTCTGACGTATCGGCAAGCAGCCGTCTCACATCGGTGGCGCCGGGGCTGACGAATGCTGCGATCGAGCCGGTGTGAACGAGCGCGATCGGCGGTAGTCGATCGACGAAATCGAGCGACCAACAGATATCGAATTCGTAGCGCGCCGCTCCGGCTTCATCAAGCCGCGCGGTTGCCGTGGAGGTGGCTTCGTCAACGATCGAACCAGGGAAGAATGTGACGCCAGACTGATCGGCGTGGTGTTTCAATTCGGCGCCTCGAGCATCGTTGCCGATTCGCGTGACGAAGTGGACATCGTTGCCGAGTCGACCGAGACCGATAGCAACGTTCATGGGCGAGCCACCCGGATGCTCCGTAGATCCTTCGCGATCAACGACGATGTCGATGAGTGCTTCACCGATCACAATGACTGGCGTGACCTCGGAGCTGGGTCCTGATTCGTTACGAGTGCGGCGAATCATCCGGTCTACTACTCGCTCGTGGAGGAAATGGCGGCGGCAGCCGGGCTCATCTCCCACACGGTGAATCGTTCGACGATAGCGGTTCCACGGCCAGCTGTCAGGCGCATTCCGACGGCGTCATCGCGCGTGGGGTAGACGCGAGCGGCCAGCGGTGTGCCGTTGGCGAAGATTTCGATCGCAGATCGATCCAGCAACACGCGTAGTTCAAGTGAACCGCCTGGAAGCTCGATGTCGCCGCCCAGCGACACCGAGTCAGTAGGATCGGCGGAGCTGTGCGCACGGTCGAGAACGAGCCGCTTCCGGTCCCAGTCGATGACTATTGCTGTTCGCTCTTCACCGCCAGGAGAGCGGAGCACCTCGAGCACGAGCGTCGTGCCCGATTCGGCAAAGGCGATCAGTTCAACGTCAGCCGTTGCATCACCGACGTCGTCAATGACGAGTTCGTCTCCGGCACCAAGCTGCGCACTCAAAAATGTTGACTTCTTGCCGCGGAGGCGGACGAGTTCGGCGACGGGAGCATGGTGGAGACGCCCGGAAGCGGTCAGCGAGATTACCCGAGGAACCGAGAGCAGTCCCGACCACCCCACCGCTTTCGCTTGTGCCTCGTTGCGGCCCTCCTGCATCCAGCCGATCATGATGCGCCGCCCGTTTTCATCGAGAAAGCTCTGGGGCGCGTAGAAGTGGCGAAGACCGAGGTCGAGGTGGCGAACCGCCGTGGGAGTGAATTTGCCGTCCGCATAGCTGCCGGTGAAATAGATGGCGTAGTGGGTGCCACCTTCGTCCCACACCGAAACCACGAGGATGTGTGTGCCGTCGAGCTCGAACAGGTCGACGCACTCCCACGTCGTGCCAGTCCAGAGTGGCACCTTCACCGACGCGTCGCCGATCAAGATCGGTCCTCGGTACTTCCATGAGTGCAAGTCGTCGGATTCGTAGAGGAAACCTGTTCCTCCGACGCCTTCGATGCCACCCCCGATGATCTGATACCAGGTGTCACCCTCACGCCATACACAGTGGTCTCGAAACGCTGTCACGTCGATGCCGTCAGGATGCCCTGTGAGCAGGGGGTTCTGCGGGTACTTTACCCAGGTGTCGAGGGTGTCGTCACCGACTGCGATGCACGGCAGTTGCGTGCCCTCGGCGTTGCCGGAGTAGATGATCGTGGGGGTACCGTTGTCGTCGACGAGAACTCCCGACCAACATCCGTCTCTGTCAGGCCCGCTCGGGTCAGGGGTGAGAGCGATGGAGCGGTCTTTCCAGTTGATCAGGTCGGTGCTCGAGGCGTGCCCCCAGCGAATGCTTGCGTGATAAGGACCGTGTGGGTTGAACTGATAGAAGAGATGGTAGATGCCGTCTTTTTGGGTGAGCCCGTTCGGGTCGTTGAGCCATCCGGTGGGGGCAGCGAAGTGGTATTGGGCTCGCGATCGGTCGTGATCGTATGGCAGACGGAGAGGCAACTCGGTGCGGTCGGTCAATTTCTTCGTTCCTCTCGCAGCGACGCAGCGGCTGCGCCGAGGTCGGTCATATCGATCTCATTCATTACGCCGCCACGAGCAGCCACCCGCTGCTGGCACCCAACATGACGCCATAAGGGGTGCCGTTGAGAGTGACACTTCGAATGTCGATATCCCCCTCTAACACCTCAAGAGAAATGACATCGCCTGCGCGCCGGATGGTGCCCGCAGCGGAGCCAGTCGACCAGTATGCGCTTTCCCCCTCGAGGTTGATCGTCAGGGTTCCGGTCAGCCCATTCCAGTGGAATCCTGTCCAGGAGACGAATGCAGACCAGCTGGCCATCGCACGTGCATAATGGCGGCCGCATTCGGTTTCGTCGAAGGGGTTGCGCCGTGCGCCGTTGAAGCGGCGCCGAATTGCGTCGATGATGGTGATCGCGGTGGAGCGATCGCCATCCTGAATGTGGTTCGTGGCGAGGGTGTATTCGAAGCCGGTCATGACTTCGTTGAAATACGGGAATGGGCTCTTCGGGCGTGTTCCCGCTTCGTAAGTGCACATAAGAACGGCTGCTTCGTCGCCCAACGCGTATCCGCGCATGTGGTTGAAGTGCCCAGCCATGCTGGTTCGGAAATTACTCGCGAAGATGTGATCGAGCGTGGTTCGCACATTACCCTCGTCGAGAAGAGTACCAAGGCCTGCGATCCGCGCCGCATACTGCCCGACGAGCTGGTCGATGAGCACCCCTTTGCCCAGTTGAAGGTCTGGATCAGACAGGTCTTCCGCACCGTTGTATTCGTGGCGCAACCCTGGGGCGATCGACCGTGGGTCGCTCACTGGGAGAATGTGCTGCTCGTAGTATCGACCATTGAAAAGATGGTCGTCGGTCCACGCCGAGCCCTGCTGGAACAGACGAGCACATTCTGCTGCGAAGATTTCATCGCCGAGCGCTCTGGCCATTTCTTCGCCAGATCTCAGCGCCGCAAGATACCACGTCTGCATTTGCGGGTTGGGGCCGTAATATTCGACATCCATGGTGTTGTGCTGGCAGCCCTCCATGACGCCGTCCTTATCTGCGTCCCAGCCACCCGCGATCCACGCGAACTCCAACGAACGCTTTGCAGCTGGCCACAACGTGCGCAGATGATCAGTGTCGCCGCTGAGTTGCCAGTCAAGGTACAGGTGCACGAGGGTAGCCATCTGGCCATCCGCCGCCGCCAACTCCCAGTTCTGTGCATTGTTCAGCGGCAAGCCGGCGCGAAACGACATAAGGCCGTTCTCGCTCGTCGAAAGCAGGTATTGAGTCTCGCGGAACGACCAGGCAAGGTCCGAGAACCAGAACGACGTTGCGAATTCGTATCCCCACACGTGGGTGCACGTGCCGAAGCAAGATCCGACGTAGTCGCGAACACCTTCCCATCCGTAAAAACGACCGTCTGCCGTGCGGAAAACGGTCGGACTGCGCAGTGTGCTGATGTTGTAGAGCGCCGCCTCAACGAGCGAGGTGGGTGCGTCGGTGGCGAGGATTGCCTCGGTGACCCGTCGGGTGCGAGCCTCCAGTTCGGGTAATTCCGCCGCCATCTGAGTAGCACATTCCCACGGATCCGGATGGAGTTCGGAATAGTAGTTGCCTACAACGTCGTCGGTGTATTGCCCCATGTCGATGGTGCCGTACTCCTCCGAACGCCACGCACGACGGTGAGGGAAGTTCCACGTAAGAAGAAAGGTGATAGTGCCCTCGCTCTCCGGCTCAAGAGTGACGCTGTTGACTAAGGATGCGATGGGGCGGTCCGTCGCACTCGCGCGGTCTTCGAGTATCCCGTCTTCGATGAAGTCGTCCCAAAAGTCGAGCAGCGAATTGCCCCACGATGCGTGCGACCAACTCAAGCGATGCGAGATCTCGCCGCCCCCGCGAAGAGTCGCGAGACTGAATGTGCCGGCCGCTTCGTGGTCTGGGGTCAGGTCTGCCGTCATGACAACACCAGCGACATCATCGGTCTCTTTGTATGTATTCGCATTGCTGCCGGTGTCGCTGAGCGTTCCGTTCTTCCCGATGAAATTCTCCATCGCCGCGACGATCGACACCGTGGCGGTCTCCCTGCCGGTATTGCGCACTCGATAGCGAAGTATGGCAGCAGGCATCGAGCTCGCATTGACGTCGGCAGGAACGAGAGGGTTGAATGCTTCAAGGGTGACTTCGGGCATGTCGGGGTCGTGAAGCGTCACTTGCCCGAACGGGTAGGCAGCGTGAAAGCCGGCCGACGCAAATCGGGGCAGGCCCTGGTTCGGTGCGGGCGACCCGATGTCACCATCGAAGTCTTCATCGCTCAGAGGCCCTTCCAATAGACGGCTCGTCGTGCCAGACGGCGTTTGAACCCGGATTGCAAACAGGCACGTGCCTGGTCGAAAGCCCTTCGCCGGCCGGTTGCCCAGTTCGAAGTCGCGCAGGTCGCCTCGGCCACCGAGACCTACTGTTCCAGTTCCGATTCCGCCGATCGGGAGAGAGATGCGACTCAGGTGATCTTGGTCATAGCTCGTGAGGACGGGGAGATCAAGCATGTGTCAGTGGGTTTTCTGTGAGATTCGATCGAATGATGAGAACGTAGAGCGCGAAGGCGAACGGTATCGCGGCTGCCAACGCTATGGGGCCGCCGACGACAGCGGCAACCGTTGTCGCGCCGGTGACAGTCGCAGCGAGTCCCGTCTGAGCCGGGCGGCTTGCTGCCGTGTAGAGCACGCTTCGCACCGCGCTACCGAGCGAGTCGCCTTGCACGATGCTGACAAGAAAGTATGGAAAGCAAAGGATAGCCAAGAGCAGAAGCGCGGCAGAAGCACACCAAGCCGGGATGCTGATACTCGATGGAGCTCCCACCGCCGCAACGCTTCCCGCGAGTGCCATGGTCAGGAGCGCACCGGTGGGAACCGCCGCGCCGGCAAGCGCTCGACCGAAGGTGGCCCACCCTAACCGCGCGGCCACCGCCGTCTCACCAAGCCTGTGCGCGGATCGTAAAGCGGCAAAGAGGGCCAAGGCGGAGCTCGAGCTGCAGACTGATCCAGCTCCCACCGCGGCTAGAAGAGGGCTGGACTGCGCCAACAGCAAGCTGCCGAAAACGGCCATGGGAATCAGAAAGACCGCCGGAACCATGAGCGGAAGTGCGTCCCACGCGATGAGCACCGCCCGCCCGACGAACGTGCGCCGCAGCGAGGACGAGACGGTCGGTGTGTTCATCGTGAGACTCCGGCAAGCGCAATGCCACGCATGATGCTCTCCTGGGCGATGAGGAAGAGCACGAGAAGCGGAATGGTCACAGTCGCGATCGCCGCGAACACCACCACGGCGGGCGCTCCAGACAGTCCGGCCTGAAGAAACACGAGTCCGACAGGAACGGTCATCTTGTCGGGAGACGTGATCATGATGTTCGGCCAAAAGAAATCGTTCCAGGTGACTAGGGCAGAGAAGATCGCCAACGCGGCCAGTATCGGCCCAGAGAGGGGCAGGAGAATCTGGAACAAAATGCGCCAGTGGCCGGCACCATCGATCTTCGCAGCATCCTCCAGCTCATCTGGCAACGACAGAAAGTGCTGGCGGAGGAAGAAAATGCCGAACACTGACAGCAATACGGGAAGCCACAGCGACACTTGGGTGTCGAGAAGCCCGAGCGTGCGCATCAGAATGAAGATGGGGATCACCGTTACCTGCAGTGGCACCATCAGGGCGACGAGGAAGACAGTGAACAGACCGTCCCTGCCTCGGAATTTCAATCTCGCGAATGCGTAAGCGGCGAGCGAACTGGTGAGCAGCTGACCGATGACGACGATGGTGGTGACTTCGATACTGTTCATGATCTGAACGGCGAAGGGGATCAGATCGAAGCTGCTGGCGTAGCTCGCGCTGGTGATGTGCAACGGAAACCACTCGGGCGGCAGGCTGAACGCATGCTCGGGTTCGGTGATTGATGTGACGATAAGCCAGTAGATCGGCAAGAACATCAGTATCGCGATAACGGCTAGAACAATCGTCACTGCGTATCGGGCAAGCCGGCTTCCCTGGATGCTGCTGCGTCGCCGACGAAGAACTCGTTCTGTTGCACTCATTTGTCGTAGTTCACCCATCTTTTACTGAGTCGCAGCTGAAGCATCGTGACGATGAGAATCACCGCGACGATGATGAGAGATTTGGCACTGGCATAACCCATGTCGAAGTCGCGGAAAGCGCTGTAGTAGACGTCTTGCACAACACTGAGCGTGGAATTGTCGGGGCCTCCCTTGGTGATGATGAACATCGGGTCGAAGATCTGAAACGCACCGACGAAGGAGATGATCGAAGCGAAAAGCAACGTCGGTGAGAGCAACGGAACGGTCACCGACCAGAACTGCCGAACCGGGCCGGCGCCGTCGAGGCGGGCGGCCTCATAAAGCGTAGGAGGGATGCTCTGCAAGCCAGCCAGAAGAATCACCATGGTGTAGCCGAGGCTGTGCCAGACATCGATACCGATGAGCGAAGGCATCGCCGACGACGCATCGGCGAACCAGTTAGGCGGCGTCAACCCTAATTGTTTGAGGTAGTAGTTCACGAACCCGAAGTTCGGGTCGAGCGCATACCGCCAGATCAGCGAGACCGCCGCCCAAGACATGAGCACGGGGAAGAAGATGGCGGCGCTGAGAACCTTCCGAAGCAGCCTATTGAGCGGCCGGTTCAGGGCGATCGCCAACAAGAGCCCACCGACCATGTGGAAGATGACCGTCGCAATGGCGAAGAGGAAGGTGTTACCGATGGCGCGGAATGTGGTGCCGTCTGTGGCCAGCTCGACGAAGTTCGCTAATCCGGCGAACTGCGGCGCGGTGAGCAGATCCCACTTGAAGAAGGAGAGAGTGATTGCAGCGACAAGCGGCATGGCGACGAACGCGATGTACAGCAGCACTGACGGAGACAGCATGATGGCCGCAGTCCGCGAATCTGACGCGCGCCTTCGGCGCTTGCCTGTCGACGAATTCGACGAGCGTGTTCGGCGCTCGCCGGCCCGTACATCTGCTTGAGAGCGCTGGGGAATTGCTTCAGTGAGCACCTTCGCTACTTTCTGACTTGGGTGGGGCGCCGGCCTCACTTGGTTGAGGTGGCGCCCCAGGTTCACTACTTGATCTCGTCGCTGATTGCGCTATTCATGTCTTTCATTCCCTGCTCGGGCGAGGAGTTGCCCGTCAGGATGCTGAGATACTTTTCCTGAACAGTCTGCTGGACTGCCAACGCGGCAGCCGGACCAGGAACCGGAGTGGCGTAGTCCAGAGCGTCGAACAAGTAGCTGTACCCTTCCGGGTTGGTGGCCTTGGCCTTGTCGATCGACGATTGCAGCACGGGAATTGCGTCGTTGAGCCGGTTGGCGCCGATCAGGTCTTGCGCCTCAGGGGAGGTGAGGAACTTGATGTACGCCCACGCGGCTTCTTTGTTGTTCGACGATTTCAGCATCGCCTGGGCGCCCCAACCCACCGGACTGCCTTGCTGTGTCTGGGTAGGCCAAGGAACAATCTCAAAGTCCGACAGCTTCAGGTTGGCAGCGAGAAGCGATGTTGTCGGCCACGCCCCACCACCAATCATCGCTATCTTGCCCTGAGCAAACAGAGCGTTCTGATCGTAGCTGCCTCCAGGAACCGGGGTCAGCCCATCTGCGACGAGCCCTCGCGTGAAGGTAGCCGCCTCAATGGCCTGCGGCGTGTCCGCGGTCGCCTGATCCCAATCGGCGTTCATTACATCGGCGCCGTTGGTAGCGAGCCACGGCGAGATCCCGTCGAAGTATCCAGAACTGGCATCGAAGCAGTACTGCACGCTCGCCTTCTGCAGCGCCTCGCAGGTAGCGCGGAAGTCGTCCCAGGTCCAACCTGCCGTGGGCAGTGGAACGCCGGCATTCTCGAAGGTGGACTTGTTCACATACATTCCCATGGTGTTGAAAAGATAGGGGATGTAGTACGTACTACCGTCGGTCGAGGACTTCTCCTTGGCGTCTTCGACGATGGTCGGGTTCGCATCGGCGTAGAACGCATCCATCTCCGACTTGTCGCGGGCGATCCAGGAATCAAGTGGTTGAACGAGGCCTTTGCTGGCGAGGAGGCGCTCCCCTTCGGTCGGGAGATAGATGAGGTCGTAATTCTTGCCGGCAGCGAGCCTCGTCTGAAGATCCGAGAAGAACGCATCCCACGTTTTGGTCGCCGAGTACTCGATCTTCACGTCAACGTCTGGATACTTCTTTTCGAATTCTGCAGCAAGCGGATCATTCTTTGCTGTCGCCGCGTCGCCCTGCGCTAGGAAGGTCAGCGTGCCGCCGATCTTGCTGTCTGCGGGGCCGGCGGTGCTTTCGACTCCGCCTCCGCTGGCTGCTGAGCAACCAACCAGCATCGTCGCACTCACCGCCAAGCTGGCGAATGCCAGCGAGAGCCGGCGTCGGGACTTGTGTTTGTTCATGGAGACTCCTTCGTCGATCGTAAACATCGGACTAATTGTGCCACAAATGCCAGTTTAGCGAAAGCAAATACCGGGAAATAGCAATTTTTTGGAATCGAAACACGGAATAGCTCCGATGTTTCGCCCAAACATCCGCTCCATCACCACCAATTTCGCGCGCCTTTGGTGAACGCCAGCCGCTGCCAGCCACGTCGACCGACCTCGCGTTCCTCGATGAAGGGTCTAATACGAATCTCATAGCCTCCTCGGCCGAGTACATCCGAACTCTAATGGTCGCAAGCCCTCGAATTCGCGTCAATAGCACTGCGATGGCGGGTTTGACAGCTGAGACATCCGACCTTTAGCATTAGCGCATGGAAAGGACACTGTGAGCACCATCACCGCACTAGAGACGACCGACGTTCGTTTCCCGACCTCGAGATTTCTGGATGGTTCGGACGCGATGAATCCCGACCCGGATTATTCGGCGGCATACGTCCGGATCCTCACTGACGAGCCCGACGAATTTGAAGGCCATGGCTTTGTATTCACTATCGGACGCGGAAACGATGCGCAGGTCGCCGCGATCGACACTCTCGCTGGATACCTTGTCGGCAAGAATGTCGAGACGTTGCTCGACCAGATGGGCGAGACCTACCGCTGGCTCACCAATGACTCCCAGTTACGCTGGCTTGGACCAGAAAAGGGCGTCATGCACATGGCGACCGGCGCCGTCGTGAATGCGCTGTGGGATCTGAAGGCGAAGCGTGCGGCTGTTCCACTGTGGAAACTCTTGGCGGACATGTCGCCGGACGAGCTGGTCGAGCTCATCGACTTCCGTTACCTCTCTACTGCGCTGACCAAAGAGGAAGCACTGTCGATCCTTCGGCAAGCGGCGGTGGGAAAGGTCGATAGGGAGGTCGAATTGCTGAAATTCGGCTATCCCGCCTACACAACCACTCCGGGATGGCTGGGATATTCAGACGACAAATTGCGTCGGCTTTGCCGAGAGGCCGTTCGCGATGGTTTCCGTCAGATCAAGCTGAAAGTTGGCGCAAATCTTGAAGACGATCGCCGCCGTGTCGGTATAGCCCGCGCGACAGTCGGCGATGATGTGGCGATCGCGATCGACGCGAATCAGCGTTGGGAGGTAGACGAGGCAATCACGTGGATTCGCGCCCTACAGGAGTACGACCTCGCCTGGGTCGAAGAGCCGACCAGCCCAGATGACATACTCGGGCACGCCGCCATTGCCCGCGGCATTGCGCCCACCCCGGTCGCGACGGGCGAGCACGTGGCCAACCGCGTGATCTTCCGACAGATGCTGCAGGAGCAGTCGCTGCAGGTTCTGCAGATCGATGCGTCGCGAGTCGCTGGGATGAACGAGAACATTGCAATCCTTCTTCTGGCCGCCAAATTCGGCGTGCCGGTGTGCCCCCACGCCGGAGGCGTGGGACTGTGCGAAGTCGTTCAGCACCTGTCGATGTTCGACTACCTCGCAGTCTCTGGCACCCACACGGGCCGCACTATCGAATTCGTCGATCACCTGCACGAGCATTTCGTCAACCCGGTGCAGGTACATTCAGGTCGCTATTGGCCACCGGCGCAGCCGGGTAGCGGTGCTGAGATGCTCGGCGCCAGCAGGAGCGAATACACCTTCATTGAATGCGAATCCATCGCAATCTAATGACACCTCGGCGCCTTATCATTTCAACGACGAAAGGATGACCGTTTCATGCTTGAAGGCGTCAATCCCATTCTCACCGGCGAGCTGCTGCTGCGCCTAGATCGCTTGGGTCATTCCGACTCCGTCGTCATTTCTGACGCGCATTTTCCGGCCTATCGGTTCGGGGTACCAGTGCTTGAACTTCCCGCGCTGAGATCACCGGAGGTGCTGCGGGCTATTCGCTCTGTCACCCCTTTGGATGATGCCCCTGCACTGGTGTTGATGGCCACGCCTGACTCTCGTCCACTGCCGGTTCATCAAGAACTCGCAGAGGCCGCCCGCGCCGAGAGCGCCGATCTGCGCATGGCCGAAAGGAACCGATTCTACGAACTTGCCAGCGAGGCGCAATTCATCGTTCGAACGGGTGAAGTGCTCGTCTATGCAAACGCAAGGCTCCAGAAGGGTGTCGTCGGTCATTAGTCCAGTCGTTGTGGCGGCTGGGGCAGCGGCTGTTCGCCGTTCCAACGGTGCAACCACTCTTCGACGCCCGCAATGTGCGCAATGCTCAGCGCCTCTGCGAGCTTCGCGTCTCCTGCGGCCAACGCCTCCACCATCGCCCGGTGTTCTGCCAGCGTGCGCGACACGGCATTTTCTTGCGTCAGCCCGCGCCACAGGCGAGCACGAACGGTATTGCTCGAAACGGCCTCGACCAAACCAGACAAGTACGAGTTCCCGGCGGCATTGACGATGGCGGCGTGAAACTCAAGATCATGGTCGACTAAGCCTTCTACGCTCGAGTTGGAATCGACCTCGCTCAGCCTCCTGCGCAAGTCATCGACCTCGTCTGGAGTCAGCCGCGTTGCTGCCATGGCCGTAGCAGCCGGCTCGAGGATCCGCCGCACGGCGAACAGTTCCAGCAACGCGGAGTTGCTTTGAAGATCGAGAGCGAATGACATAGATTCCAATAGCAGCCGAGGCTCGAGGCTCGTGACATACGTTCCGTCGCCGCGGCGCACGTCTAGCACTCGGATCACCTCGAGTGCCTTTACCGCCTCGCGCATCGAACTGCGCGATAGTCCGAGCCGTTCACTCAGAATCTTTTCGGGTGGGAGCCGATCGCCAGGCGCGAGCTCGCCGTTTCGGATCATCTCCTGGATCCGAACGATCGCTTCATCAGTGACAGCCACGGTGGGGCTCCTTCCCGAGCGCCGGCGCCGGCTGGTCGAAGCCAGATGACCGCGAGATCCGAGGATCGACCCTCACGCTCACATCGAACTGTGCGAGGGGGCGCGGCCAGCGCAAATCAATCGTATCGTGTCCCTCGAGCGAAACATCGGACCAATTCTCCGACACGCATTCGATCTCCAGGCGGGCGGGGCCAGCGGCCTCACGGCGGCCGACCCCCCCAACCAGTCTCAATCGCTCAAAGTCACCTGGTCGACCATGATGTGGCCCCACCCTCCCGTGTTTTGGTCGAGAATCTGGAACTGCGCGTTTTGTCCTGCGTATGCGCTGACATCCCATGAGTACAGAGAAAGGTCACCGGAGTTGTTTCCCGTCTGGGTCTTCACGATGGTTCCGTTGACTAGTAGTTGCACAGACGTCGGGTTCGGCTGGTTCTGCGGATGGTTTCCTCCGGCCAGCTTGAAACGAACAAAGTTCCGATCCAAGACGAACGAGGGCGACGTGATGCTCCCGGTGGCCGAGTCTGCACCGTTGACGAACGTGTCGGCGTATTTGGCGTTCACCTTGCCGGCAGTGGCCCAGTTCACAGGCGCCTGACCCACATACGAACCCGTCGTGGTCCAGCCTGCGCCAAAACTCGTTCCCTCGAAATCAGAGACGAGTTGGGCTGGCCGCTGGGGAACGGCGGCGAAATCCTTGATAGTGACGTTGCTGAAGCTCGCTGTCCCACCCGCGGCGTACAGGGCTATTCCGTTATCACTGGGGTCGGGAAATGCCAGACTCGATTGCGCGACGCGCCCATCATCGATGAAGACCTCGATTGACGTTGTATCGACGAGGACCTTCAGGTGAACTGTGCCCTTACTCATATCGAATGACGCCCGACTTTCGACGCGCTGGTTCGACGTGTCGGGTTGCACGGTAGGCCCACGATTCAGGTAACTGTACCCACCGGCCCCAGCGTAGACTCCGATGTCGGCGTGTCGGCTGCCGTCGGATGACCGGCGAAGCTGAAGGCCGATATTGTTCGCGGTTGTCCAGCTCACGTCAGCATCGAGCTCATAGGCAGTGCCGTGATAGCTGAGGGGCTGGCTGCCGTTGACCGAGATGGTGCCGAGGTCTGTGGTGTTCGAGACCTGGTTCTGCAGAGCAGCGACGGGTTGCGATGTGAGGGAGTAGACGCTGCCGTACTTCTTCAGTTTGATCTGGCGAGTGACGGAGTCAGTGCCGTTGTACCCATTGTTGGTCCACGTCGGAGTGTTATCGGGGTATGCCCAGTTGTTCATCCATCCGACCGCGAATCGCTGATCGAGCGGCGCGGCGGCGTCTTCCCAGGTGACTGCGGCATACCAGTCGTAACCGTAGTCGAGCCATTGCGGGGTGGCCGAGTCTGGAGTGAAACCCGTACCTGTGAACGTTCCGGTCCAATACGCGTAGGAGGTCGGTGGATTGATGGCTGTGGCGTTGGCGCTAGCGGCAAGCACCCACTTCGTCGTTCCATCGTCTGCCCGAATCTTGTACAGATCGGGGCATTCAACCGTACCGATACCGCTTGTCGTGAAGGCCCCGGCATAGGTCCAGTTCTTCAGATTCGGTGAGGTGTAGAAGCCGAGCGTCTGACCTTGAGCGAGCGTCATCACCCATTGTGATCTGTCGGAGTCCCACATGACCTTCGGGTCGCGGAAGTCGGCGACGCCCGGATTCGCGAGCACCGGAGTCGACGAGTAATGAGTGAAGTTGCGACCGCCATCAGTCGAGTACCAGAGGTATTCCGCCTGGTTAGCGATGGACCCGGTAGGGAGGTTCGGCTGAGTCACCAGCATGACCACTGCGCCAGCCCCGAACCCCGCCGTATTGTTGGTGTCCACGACAGTGGATCCGCTCCACAGATCACCGTTGCTCGAATTCGTAACATCGTCTTTAGACGCAGCCACACCCTGGTCGGCCCAAACAACGCCGTCAGTACTCGTCGCCATACGCCAGGATGTGCCCGCGATGGGCGGATAGCTTTCGTTATACAGGTAGTAGTACTGATACTGGCCATTCACATAAATCGGTCTTTGCGGGTCGTTCTTCCAGCCGTCAGGAACAGTGAAGTGATACACACTGCGATAGTTCGGTGTAGCCTGCGCCGGCGGGGTGGCGTTTATGAACGGTGCTGCGGCAAGCACAGCAGCCAGAGAAATCGCGAGCGCGACCAGTCGTCGCCTCGCCTTCGGTCGGGGACTAGTACTGTCGATCGTCATCATTGACTCCTTCTTGCGAGCCTCAGCCATTTCTGAGGAGCGTCGGCAACCTCATCAGCGCCGACGTCAACAATCACGAGCCCGCGCTCGCAACGCCGAAAATTCGTCGTCCGACGCGTGCAATAGTCCGATCATTACCGTCAGCATTATCGAATATAGCGCTATTTTGGCTCAAAATTCCAGAATTGCTCTGATGTTTAATCCGAGCAATGTCGGGCGCGGATTGTCAAGAGTGTCAGACCACTCCGATTTAGTTGACGTGTTTGACCCCGGGCACTCTCAGCGCATCGTCAAAATTGCCTCCACCCGCGGCAGACATGCTCGGCGGCACGAATATCGCACGAGGCTCCCCGACCTCACTGCTATCCTGTAATCGTTCAATGGCAGCAGCCAAAACTACGACTAAACATCCAACTTTGGCGAATACATTGAATCCCAATACTGCTAGTTCCCCGTAATCACGCGGATCGCAGGCCACGCGAGTGTAGTTCAATGGCAGAACTTCAGCTTCCCAAGCTGATAGCGCGGGTTCGATTCCCGTCACTCGCTCCACTGAGCACCGCACGCTCACACATTCAGGAAGCGATGAAAAGCTCCGGGTGCCGCCCGAGTTCATGCCGCGTGCGCCTGATGTGCCCGAGCAATGTCCGTTCGGCTTCGTCGGTGTCGCGGCGCTGGATGGCATCGATGAGAAGCCGGTGCTCGTACGTGGTGATCTGACGCCGTTCAGAGTTCATGAGCAACGTGAAGGCTCGGCGGTAGTGCTGCGTCGTGTTCCAGAGTCGATGGATGATCTCCGACACGATCGCCGTGGGGGCAGCGCTGTACGACAACAAGTGAAATTGCCGGTCGAGGCGCAAGAACATCTCGACATCAGTGTTCTCTTCCAGAGCCTCCACCAGACCGGTCAGAACGTCGATCTCGTGGTCTGAGAGGAGGGGGATGCTCTCGCGGATGAGCAGCGGCTCCAACCGCTCCCGAATCTCGTAGGCTTCAGCACATTCAGCCATACTCAGTTTCGAAACCCAAGCACCCGAGTTCGAGATGAGGGTGACGAGCCCGTCGGACTGGAGAATTCGCAAGGCTTCACGCACGGGCATCCGGCTCGCACCGAACTGCTCGGCGAGAACCTCTTGCATGATGCGCTCACCGGGAGCCAGGCGCCCGCCGAGAATGTCGGAACGCAGCTGGCCGGCGATCTTGTCGGCGGCGACGGTGCTTGCCTTGTCGATCCGCTGATTCTGTGGAAGACCTTGCGCGCTCACCCGAGACTCCTCACTCCCCCGGCCGAGACGGATGCCAAAGCTTCACCGGTGCCTCTTTTTCGTACGCCTTGCCCTTCGGGTAGCTTACTAATTCCAGTTGCATTCCCCACGGGCTCAGAAAGTAGATCCAGCGCTGGCCCTCGCTCGCATTCTTGCTCGAAACCGGGTCGCCCATGATGGTCAGGCCCTTCTCGCGCAGGTAGACCAGTGCCTCGTCGAAATCGTCGACGTAGAACGCAAGATGGTGGCCTCCGATGTCGGTGTTCTTCGGCTGGGGCAGCTGTGTGTCAGGAGTCTCGAATTCGAAGATCTCGAAATTCGGGCCGAAGCCGCACCGGAGAAAGCGGACGTGCATCACGGTACGTGGATGCACGCCAAGCTGTTTCACCATCCAGTCGTCTTCGTAGGCGTATGGGCCCAGCGAGTAGACGAGCGTGCAGCCGATGATGTCGACGAAAAATCGTTCAGCTTGTTCAATGTCGGGAACAGTGAACCCGATGTGTTCGGTTCCTCGCATGCCTGGAAGGCCCATAGTTGATCTCCTCGTTGATATGGATACATTCTGCGATCAATCGACGGCTTTTTCAAGTGATGGTTCAATATTCTGGTTGCAATGTATCCATTTCTCGATTAGGTTCGAGAGTGATCTTCGGATCATCCGACTTACGAAGGAGAAAGCGACATGGTCCGGCATAGCCAGCTGAAACCCGAATTGCCGTGGGTTGAGCTCCACACCACGCCCACAGACTGGAAAGATGCCGACCCGGCACTGCTGGCCACCATGCTCGGGCAGCTGCACCTGATCAGGGCGTTCGAAGAGACAGTGCTCGAGATCGCGGGCGAAGGCCTCGTGCACGGGCCGGCACACTCCAGCATCGGCCAGGAAGGCGGCGCCGTCGGGTCGATCGTCGGGCTGCGACCGACCGACGCGATCAACGGATCACATCGCGGTCATCATCAGTTTCTCGCCAAGGCGATCGGCTATGTCGCCCAAGGCGGCCTCGATCTCGATGCCCTGGTGAGTGACGACATACAAACCGTTCTGCAACGCACGCTGGCCGAGATTCTCGGGTTGGCTCAGGGCTATTGCAACGGCCGCGGCGGATCGATGCACTTGCAATGGCACGAAGCCGGCGCGCTCGGCACCAACGCCATCGTCGGCGGCGGCGTTCCGTTCGCCTCAGGCAATGCCTGGGCTCAGAAGCACGCAGGCACCAACGACGTGACGGTGAGCTATTTCGGCGACGGCGCCGTCAACATCGGCTCGGTGCTCGAGAGCATGAACCTCACCGCGGCCTGGAAACTGCCACTCGTGTTCTTCATCGAGAACAATCTCTACGCTGTGTCTACTCGCGTCAACGAGGTCACCGGAGAATCACGACTCTCGGGTCGCGGGCTCGGCTTCGGCATTCGCGCGTGGCGGGTCGACGGCATGGATCCGCTCGCCGTGCACCTGGCCATGAAAGAGGCCGAAGAGCATCTGCGAACCGGCCAAGGCCCGGCGATCGTCGAGGCAGAGGTCTACCGGTATTTTCACCAGAACGGCGCGTACCCCGGAAGCGCTTTCGGCTACCGCGGGAAGGAAGAAGAGCAGAGCTGGCGGGCTCGTGACCCCCTGGAACGTGTGGCGAACGAAATGACGAAGCTCGGCCTCATCACCGCTGAGCAGGTCGACGCCGTCAGAGCTCAGGCGCAGCAGGCGATGACCGTTGCCGTTGCCGCCCTTCTCGAACCCGACCCCGAAGGCAAGCCTGGCCGCCGCCGCATTCGGCCGGAATTGTGGCCAGAAGCAGATTTCGTCAACGTGGGTGTTCGCGGCGATCTCAGCGAACTGGCCGGAGCCGACCTTCAAGAGCAGACGAGTTTTGCCGGTGAACTGGTGCCGATGAAATTGGTCGATGCCGCCGCCGCAGTAATGGGTCGCAGGATGGACGTGGACGAGCGCATCGTCATCATGGGTGAAGACGTGCATCGCCTCAAGGGCGGTACCAACGGCGTCACGAAAGGACTGGTTGAGAAGCATCCCGACCGCGTTCTCGGCACTCCCATCAGCGAGAACGCGTTCGTCGGGCTCGGCGGCGG
The DNA here is from genome assembly GCA_025463745.1 of Subtercola sp. Lineage (GTDB taxonomy): Bacteria > Actinomycetota > Actinomycetes > Actinomycetales > Microbacteriaceae > Subtercola. The sequence goes on along the minus strand of JAODBB010000107.1, from coordinate 20,435 downwards.
TCTGGCGATCGACGGCCGATTCCGGCCGGTGGTCGAGTTCATGTATCCCGACTTCCTCTGGGTCGCTGCCGACCAGGTCTTCAACCAGATCGGGAAGGCGCGCCACATGTTCGGCGGCCAGAGCGCGGTTCCCCTCGTCTTGCGAACGAAAGTCGCGATCGGGTCGGGATACGGTTCTCAGCACCTCATGGATCCCGCCGGGATCTTCGTGACCAGTCCCGGCTGGCGCATCGTCGCGCCGTCGACTCCCTTCGACTACATCGGGTTGATGAACACCGCACTCGCACTGCAAGATCCGGTACTCGTCATCGAGCATGTCGATCTGTACGGCACGACAGGAGACGTGCCCGCGAACAATCTCGATTACCAACTCCCCTTCGGCAAAGCGGCCATTCGCCGAGCCGGGTCTGACGTGACCGTTCTGACCTACCTCTCGATGGTGCAGGCGGCTCTCGATGCCGTCGAACTCCAAGAGCTCGACGCAGAGGTCATCGACTTGCGTTGGCTCGATCGGGCAAGCATCGACTGGGAGACCATCGGGGAGAGCATCAAGAAGACCAACAATGTGCTGATCGCCGAGCAGGGCGCGCTCGGAACGTCATACGGCGGTTGGCTGGCCGACGAAATCCAGCGCCGCTACTTCCACTGGCTCGATCAGCCCGTTCAGCGCGTTTCGGGTGGCGAGGCGTCGCCGAGCATTTCGAAAGTGCTCGAACGTGCCGCGATAGCCAAGACCGACGAGATCGTCGTCGCGCTGGCCGCGGTCAGAGACGACATGGGAAAGAGGAACTGACATGGCGACGATCATCCGTATGCCGGAAGTTCTCGCCGGCGCCAGTGAAGCCGCAATCGCGAGCTGGCTCATCAGCGAGGGTCAATACGTCTCGCTCGGCGACCCGATCGCCGAAATCGAGACCGAGAAGGCCGTCGTCGAATACGGCGCCGAGGCCGAAGGAACGCTGGGTCGAACCCTGCTGATGCCGGGAGACTCTGCCGAAGTCGGAGCGGCGATCGCCGTGCTCATCGCCGAGGGCGAGACAGCGGCCGATATCGACCAGGCTCTCGCGGGCGACGGCGTGCCCGGTGAACCAGAACTCGATGAAGCGGCGGCGGCTGCCGCAGTGGAGAGCAGCGCCGACGCTGTGAGTGCCCCGCGGGCATCCGACCGGCTGTTCGTCTCTCCGATAGCCCGCCGAATTGCGAAACAGAACGGTGTCGAGCCCGAACAGGTGAGCGGAACCGGCCCTGGCGGCCGCATCGTGCGCCGCGACGTGGAGACGTTCATTCGCGACCGGGCCGAGTCGGCGCCGCCATCGGCGCCGGCGACCACGCAGCCCACGGCACCTGCCGCCTCACAGCCCCCGCAGCCCACGGAGGTCATGCAGGCGACACGGGCAGGGCAGACCTCGCATGCATCCACTGCGCCGAGTTCGTACACAGAGATTCCGCACAGCTCGATGCGACGTGCCATCGCTCGTCGGCTCACCGAGAGTAAGTCGACGGTTCCGCACTTCTACCTCACAACGGAGTGCAGGGTCGACGAACTGCTGAAGCTTCGTGCGCTCATCAATGAGACGTCTGCGCGCCGCATCTCGGTCAACGACATGATCGTCAAGGCGGCCGCAGCTGCCTTCGTCGATGTGCCCGCCGCCAACGTGACGTGGGCCGACGACGCCGTTCGACAGTACTCGTCGGTCGACATCTCGATCGCCGTCGCCACGGAAGGCGGGCTGGTCACACCGGTCGTTCGCGATGTTGCGGCGCAGAGTCTGTCGGCCGTCAGCGCCACCATCGGCGATCTTGCCGAACGGGCGAAAACGAAGAGACTGAAACAAGACGAGATCGAGGGCGGGAGCTTCTCGGTCACCAATCTCGGCATGTACGGAACGCTGGAATTCGCGGCCATTCTCAACCCGCCGCAATCGGGCATTCTTGCGGTCGGGGCAGCCGTGCAGCAGCCCGTTGTGATCGACGGTCAGCTCGCAGTGGCGACCGTGATGCGCTGCCAGCTCTCGGTCGATCACAGAGCCGTCGATGGCGCGCTCGCAGCTCAATGGCTTGCAGCGTTCACCAAGCGGGTCGAGAACCCCCTCTCGATCCTGGTCTGAGAGACGCTTTCCCGGCCCCCAGCCAGGCCCACTCGCCACCCCCTCCGAGCGCGAATGCGTGGAACGGGGTTTGGCTGGGTGGGGCTGGGCGGTCGCCACCCAGCAAAGCACCGCCGCCGTGGGACGAATGGATGCCCGTCAATCGCCGAGCAACAGCCTCACATTTGACGGCTGTGCATCCAACTCCCCGGCCTCTATCTGACTCGCCACGGCCACGGTTCTCTGATTCGCGGGCGCCGCCAGAGCTGATTCCGCAGCCTTTTCGACCACCAGACCGTTGATCTCGTGAACCTCACTGCGCCGGCCCTTCATCCAGTCTTGGAGCACGGTCGTGCGGCTGTTCGGCAGTGCGTACTCGAAGACCACCTTGTCTAACAGCGTCTCGATGAAACGCAACGGCGCTGTGGCATCGACATCCACGCCGAAGATGGGAACGGTCTTCAGGCCGAGCGGCTCGGTGAGGCGTGCCGCCTCGGCACCGGCCTCGATCATGAATCGGCGCATCCCCTCGACGCGAACGGCCTCTGCTAATGGCAGGCCGAGAATGGCCGACGGTACCAGTTCGGCTGCGTTCACGATGAGCTTCATCCACTTGGAGGAGCGGATATGCGGCGAGAGCTCCACCGTGCCGGCGAGACCGAGCAGGTCGGCCACCGCTCTCTCGTTCTTGCGTGCGTGCTCGCCGAAGCCGCCTACCGCGAACCACGAGAGATCGCCAGGCGTGTCGCGTTCGACCACACCCGGGGTGAACATCGAGCCACCGACCTCGATAACGCACCCTACCGTTCGGTGCAAGCCGACCACGCGGGCGATGGCGTCGATCGTCATGCCATTCTGTACTCCCGCCACGACCCCGTCGGGGGCGAGAAGAGGCTTGATCAACTCGCACGCCCACGCGGTGTCGTATGCCTTGACGAGCAGCAAGACGATGTCGAACGAGCCTCTCAGCGTGGCCACATCGCACAGATTAATGGCTGTGACCGGAGTCTGTGTTTCATGGCCGCGCACTCGCACGATCACGCCATCCCGCCGTAACGCGGCGACATTCTCCGGCCACTGATCGATCAGGGTGACGTCGTGCACGCCACCCCGAATGAGATCAGCTGCGATCGCCGCACCGTTCGCACCAGTGCCGACGACAGCGATTCGCGGAACTGCCATCTGTATTCCGTGTTCTGTCGACGATTGAAAAGCTCAGCCGAGACGGAAAGGATCGCGGGTCTCACCAGAGAGCTCGATCCAGATCGCCTTCGTCACCGTATATTCCTTGACCGAATCGATGCCGCTCTCGCGCCCCCAGCCACTGGCTCCGGAGCCGCCGAACGGAACATTAGGAGCGACGACCCGGTACGAATTGACCCAGACGTTGCCGGCTCGAACTGCATGCGCGACTCGATGCCCCTTGCGGATATCGGTCGTCCAGACACCAGCGGCAAGGCCGAAGACGGTTGCGTTCGCCATGCGGATGGCCTCCGCCTCGTCATCGAAGACCATGGTCGAGAGCACCGGGCCGAAGATCTCGAGCTGAGCGACCTCCATTTCGGGAGTGACGTCAGTGAGGATCGTCGGTTGATAGAACAGCCCGCCTCGTTCAGGATCTGATTTGCCGCCCACCAGAACCGATGCGCCATCGCTGACTGCCCGGTCGACGAATCCCGATACCGTCGCAAGTTGCGCCTGGTTCGCGAGGGGGCCCATCTCGGTTTCGGGGGCGAGCGGGTCACCCAATTTGATGGTGCGAACACGTGCCGCGAGCCTCTTCAGCAATTCGTCGTAGATGCTCCGGTGCACGATGAGCCGCGAACCGGCGACGCACGTCTGCCCCGAGGCGGCGAAGATGCCGGCGATCAGGCCGTTCACGGCTTCGTCGAGATCGGCGTCGGCGAAGACGATCTGGGCTGATTTGCCGCCGAGCTCGAGCAGAGACCGAGCGAAATGCTCTGCCGCCGATTGAGCGATCTTGACGCCGACCTCTGGCGAGCCGGTGAACGCCACCTGCTTGACACCGTGATGCGCGACCAACGCCTTGCCCACACTCGACCCGCTCGACGTGAGCACGTTGAACACACCGGCGGGGAAGCCGGCCTCGTGCACGCGCTTGGCCAGTTCGAGTGCGGTGACGGGAGTGTAGCCCGACGGCTTGACGACCACCGTGCATCCGGCTGCCCAGAGCGGGGCGAGCTTCCACATCAGCAACGACAGCGGTGAATTCCACGGCACGATCGCTGCTACGACACCGACCGGCTCGTGGCGAGTGTAGATCAGAAAGTTCGAACGATCGGAGGGGATCACCTCGCCCTCGAGCTTGTCGGCGATGCCGGCGAAATAGTTGAGCCACTGCGCGAGCGCTTTGGTCTGGGCCGAGGTCTCGCGAATGAGCTTTCCATTGTCACGCGTCTCGAGCTGGGCCAATTCGCCGGCGTCGCGCTCGAGAATGGTTGCCAGGCGGCGCATCAGAGTCGCGCGTTCGAAGCCGGTGAACGAGCCCCACTCGCCTTCCTGGGCAGCGGTGGCGGCGGCCACAGCCCGGTCGACGTCGACATCGTCACCTTCGGGCACTCGAGCCCAGGGTGTGCCGTCGAACGGGTTGGTGGTGTCGTAGGTCTGCCCGCTGTGCGACGGAATCCAGGAGCCGTCGACATAGAGTTCGTAGCTGGTGAGCTCGACGGGGCTCACGGTGGTCGTCGTTTCTGTGGTCATGTTCGAATCTTTCTCTCTCGGGTCGTCATCGTGCGGTGCAACGAGACTTTCGGGTGTTAGTCCGTCGCGACGCGGTTGTTCAGGTGCGACTGCGATTCGCGTACCGCAGGCAGGGGGCCGCCGACCGAGAAGTACCGCTGGCCGGCGACCAGCAGTTCTTCGGCCGGGAATCGGGTGATGACCTCGCAGCCATCGGCGGTGACAATCACCTCTTCTTCGATGCGAGCAGCCGACCAGCCGTCTTTACCCGGCCAGAAGGTCTCGAGGGCGAAGACCATGCCCTCCTCGATCGGCTCCGGGTTGTCGATCGAGGTCAGCCGGCTGAGAATCGGCTTCTCCCAGACCGAGAGGCCGAGACCGTGCCCGTACTGCAGGGCGAATGCCGACTCTTCATCGGCGAACCCGAATTCCTCGGCCTTCGGCCAAAGTTTGACGATGTCTGCCGTCGTGATGCCGGGCCGCACGATCTCGATCGACGCATCCATGATCGCCCGTGCGCGCTTGTACGCGTCATTCAGCGCGGGAGACGCGCTGCCGACGGCGAACGTACGGTAGTAGCAGGTGCGGTAACCCATGTAGCTGTGCACGAGATCGAAATACGCCGGGTCACCCGGCCGGATCATGCGGTCTGAATAGAGATGCGGATGCGGGTTGCAGCGCTCTCCCGAGATCGCGTTGATGCCTTCGACGAATTCCGATCCGTTCTCATAGAGGAGTTTGCTGACCACCCCGACGATTTCGTTCTCTTTCACCCCGGGTCGCAAGAACGAGTAGAGCTCTTCGTACGCCATGTCGGCCAGACCGCATGCGTGCGTCAGAAGCGAGAGTTCGTCGTGAGTCTTCACCCGCCGGGCTTCGAGAAAGAGCTGCTGTGCATCCCGCACCTCGATGCCCGCCTCGAGAAGGGCACGGTGCACCGAGAGCTCGGCGATGTCGACGCCGAGCGGTTCCTTCTCCATGCCGTGGCGACGCAATTCTTCGAGCACGTATTGAGCGACCCTCTCGGCCCGCTGGGCGCCGGGATGAATCGCACCCCGCAGGGTCGAAATGCCTGCTCGCGAGCGCGAGGTGCCGGGGATCGGGCTCGCCACCCCGGTTTCGGGGTTGATCTCGAGGTCGCTCAGCCACGGGTCGTACAGTTCGTGGTGCTTTGCAGCAGAACCGAAGTCCCACACAATCGGCTCCTGCCCGCGTACGAGCAGCGAGAACCGAACGAGCTTGTCGATGCCCCAGGTACCGATGTGCGTTGCCGTCATGTACCGGATGTTCGCAAAATCGAAGGCGAGCAGTGCACCGTATTCCGATTCCTCGAGCTTCTTGTTGAGCTTCGCGAGACGCTCTTTTCGAAGGCGGTCGAAATTGATCCGCTCCTCCCAGTCGACTGCCATCGAGCCGTACGTTGCGATTCCTTTAGCCATTGCGGTGCCTTTCTTCGGGTGCGAAAATGGTCGAGTTGCGAGTTCTAGTGGATGTCAACGGGCACACCCTCTTCGATCGGAGCGCCGAGCGCGTCGGGCTGCCAGTTGCCGCCCGGTGCGGCTCCCGGCAACGTCGCATTGCGCGCGACCCGGGCGAACAATGCATCGCGAGTCTGAAGACCGAGCTCGATTGCCGTTCGCGGGCCCTCACCCAGCAGCTTTCCCTGCGACTTGACGAGCCGGCCGGCAACGATGACGGTGTCGACCAAACCCGGATGCGCGCCATAGACGATCTGCCCGATCGGATTGTTCAGCGGCGACATCTCGACATTGTCGACATCGATCAGAATGATGTCGGCCTGTTTGCCGGGGGTCAACGATCCGATCTTGTGATCGAGCGCGAGAGCACGCGCTCCCTCCATCGTGGCGAAGCCGAGCACGTCGCGTGACGTGAGTTCGACGTTCGAGAGACTGGCGTCGGGAGCTGCGTTGTCGAATCCGCGCTGGGTGGCCAAGGTCGTGCGCATCACGCCGAACATGTGCCCGGCGTTCGAGGTACACGTGTCGATCGACAGACTCGGAGCGATTCCTGCTCGCATCAGCCGACGCGTGGCCGGCCAGCCATGCCCCATGCCCATCTCGATGTCTGGGGCCATCGAAACCGAGCCGCCCGACAGAGCGATCAGATCGATTTCGTCGTCGCCGATGGTGTTGCAGTGCACGTACGTGATGTCGGGGCCGAGTAGACCGCGGTCGTGCATCCCCGCCACCGGCCGAGTCTTACCCCATTCGCCATCGCCGACGTGAACGGTCGAGCGCAGACCCAGTTCTCGAGCGAGCGCGAGATCGCTCTCGGTGATGTCGAGGTTGGAGAATTGCGGGCCTCGCAGCGCCATGGCCAACGTGACCAACTGGTCGTCGCTCGAGAAATACTCGCTCTGCACCCTGCGAACGTCTTCGTCGTGGTAACGGTCGCTGGGAACTTGATACATGTCGGCGCCACCGCCGTGGGCGAAAACGGCCCGAATGCCCGAGTCGATCAGCCCCGATACCGCCCCGTCGGAGTGGGCCGGCGTGTTCACGTTGTGCGACCAGTCGAGAAGCGTCGTGATGCCGCTATTGAGCGCTTCGATCGCGCCGAGAAAGTTGCCCGCGTACGTGTCTTCCGGGGCGAACAATCCGCTCAGACCAAGATGCAGCCCGGTCATGTACTGACCGATGGTCCAATCCGCGGCGAGCCCGCGTACGGGCGCCTGCCACGTGTGCCGGTGCGTGTCGACCAGCCCAGGCAGCGCGACCTTTCCGCGGCCATCGATGATCTCAGCATCGATCTCGCCGAGATTCGGGGCGATGGCTTCGATGCGTGCCCCGGTGATCAGAATGTCTGCACGTTCGAGGTCACCCACGCTCGGATCCATACTGATCACGTGTACGCCTCGAATGAGTTTGCGCGTCTCCGTCATTGGTCGCACCCTTCTGTGAACTGTTCCTGAGCCCGATTGTGCTCGCGGCCGGTGATTCTTACAACAACTTTTCCCGTTGCAGTGCGGTTCAGCAGGTCGGCGAATCCCTCGCTGACGATGTTTTCGAGCGGCACCACCCGGTCGACGATCTCCGAGTGAATGGAGCGGCGTGCAAGAAGGGCGACCGCGTCAGGCAGGTTGACGGCACACACGTGCGCGCTCGAGGTGATGACGTCGACCTCTTTGATCACCGCACTGCGCGAATCGAACTCGATAGCGGCCGACGGCAAACCCACCGCGACGATGCGGCCGCCCTTCCGCGTCAATCCGAGCGCACTCGAGAGGCCGGCCCTGGTTCCGGATGCATCGAACACCACGTCGAACGAATCGGCGAGCTTCTGCGCCTGCGCTTGCGCTTCTTCCGCAGTTCTCGGAACGAGTACGGTCGTTTGAGCTCCCAGCCGCTCCGCCGTCGCAAGCCGGGAGGCATCGATATCGAACACGACGAGCCCGCGATTCGGCGTCGACGACAAGCCGACCGTCAACAGGCTCCCGATTCCGCCCGCACCGATCACCCCGACCCGATCAGCGGCACCGATCTGGGCACGCTGAATCGCGTGCAACGCAATCGACACCGGTTGAGCAAGCACGGCGTCTTCGTCTGAGCAGCCCTCGGGAACTTCCACGCACATCTCAGCGGGCACCGTGATGAATTCCGACAACCCACCGTTCGCCTGCAGCCCGAACGTGTAGTAGTTGTCGCAGAGGTTCGTTCTTCCTCGCGCACATTGCTCGCACGTGCCGCACCAGACACCGGCGCCGGCGACGACTCGGGTGCCGGCGCTCAACCGCACCCCCGCACCCGCTTGGTCGACAACCCCAAGAAACTCGTGCCCGAGAACCATCGGCCCTACGTGGCCGGAGCGCGGATTGCGAACCTCGAGCGGAGCCATCACGGGAGCGCTCGCATACTCGTGAACGTCGGTTCCGCACAGTCCGCACAGAAGGATCTTCAGCCTCACCTCGCCGGCGCCGGCCGCAGGCGCGTCGGCGATCACTTCGACACGCAGGTCGTTCGCCGCGTGCAACACCGCCGCTCTCACTTCTCGCTCCCTCGCGTCGATCTGGCACTACGACCCCGCCCAGCGGCCTCGAGCATGAGCTCTGCGGCTTCACCATCGCCGCGGCCGTCTGCGATCACCGCGTCGAGCAGCGACAGCGCGACTCCACCGGCTCGAGAGCTCGCACCAGTGATTTCTCGCGCATAGGCAACGTCTTTGCGCAGCTGTGCCGCGCTCGCCCACACCTCGTCAGGCTCCTCGAACGTAAAGGGCACTCGATACTTCAGCATGGGCGAGGCGATGACGCTTTCGAGCATGATGTCGGCAGCGTGCACCGGGTCGATGCCGAACTCTTCGATCACCAGCGATGCCTCGCCCCAGCCGACTGCCTGAATGGCGACCTGAAGATTGATCGCCAGCTTGAGAGCGAGGCCGCTGCCGTTCGCCTCCGCGACGTGCACGATCTTCGCAGCCAACGCCGAAAGAACAGGGCGCACACGAACCAACGACATGGCGGGTCCACCCGCCATGACCAGCACCGTGCCCGCTTCTGCGGCGTCGAGACTGCCCGAGACGGGACAGTCGAGCATCGTGCATCCTCTGCGCGACACTTCTACGGCAAGAGCCGAACTGACGTGCGGTTCAATCGTGCTCAGATCGACCACGACGGTGCCGGGGCGTATGCCCGCGAGAATTCCAGCATCTCCCTGCATCACCGAGAGCACTGCCTCCGAATCCCACAGCATGATCAGCAGCACGTCGCAGTTGCCGGCGAGATCCCGAGGTGAATCTGCTCTGACCAAGCCGAGGTCATCGAGATGGCCCGCACGACCTGGCGACCGGTTGAACCCTTCGACCTCGAAACCCGCGTCGAGCAGACGCCCGGCGAAACGCGATCCCATCGCACCGAGCCCGATGATCCCGATCCGTTGATGGGGAGCAGTCAAATCAATCAATGGCCCGCTCCGCATCTTCTCGTTGCTTGCGCAGCCGTGTGCGCGCGAGCGCACGATCGACGAGCTCGGGCGACGCCCCGACGTATTTTTCGGGAACCATCAGCGACGCGAGCTCGTCGCCGTCGACCGACGATTCAGTGACCGCGACGTCTTCCAGCAGCAGACCGGTGAGTGACGACCCGGAGTCCCAGGCCTTCATCGAGGCTCGGTAGACCACTTCGTGAGCCTCGCTCTTGCCCAGGTCGCGGGCCAGAGCCATCATGGCCACCTCAGACAACATCAGATCGCCGAGCTGGTGGAGGTTGCGGTGAATGTTCTCCGGATGCACGATCAGTCCCCGAAGCAAGAACGCCGAACGCTCGAGCAGCCCCGCGCTGAGCTGGAAGGAGTCGGGAACAACGGTCCATTCCACGCCCCACATCGACATGTCTCGCTCGTGTTCCTGCAGCATCGCGGCGAGCATCGATGCAGGCTTCTCGCGAGCCAGAATCGCGTTGGCGATCATGAACTCGGCGAACATCGGATTGCGCTTGTGAGGCATCGTGCTGCTGCCGACCTTGCCCGCGGTGAAGGGTTCCTCGAGCTCGGCGACCTCGGTGCGCTGAAGCACGCGGATCTCGTTAGCGATCTTTCCGCACGTCGCTGACACCATCGCGAGAATCGAAACCGTCTCGGCGAATCCGTCTCGTGCGGTGTGCCAGGGAACATCGGGCGTGGCGAGGCCGAGGTGAGCGTTCATCCGCTCTTGAACGGCGAAGCCATCAGGGCCCAGTGCGGCCATCGACCCGACAGCGCCGCCCAGTTGCCCCACCAGAACGCGTGAACGAACATTCTCGAGTCGTTCGACGTGCCTCTCGCATTCCGAGAGAATCACGGCGAACTTGAGGCCGAGCGTGATCGGCAGCGCGTGCTGAGCATGCGTTCGGCCGACCATCGCGAGGTCACGATGCTCGAGAGCGAGGCCCGCGAGCAGATCGATGAGTTCGCGCAGCAGGGTGTCGACGAGTTCGAGCCCGGCTTTGGTCTGCAGCACGAGCCCGGTGTCGGTGATGTCTTGGGTCGTCGCCCCGAGATGAACATAGGCTCCCCCGACACCGGCCGCCTTCGAGAATTCCCGGATGATGGGCACGAGCGGATGAGCGGTGGCCATCACTTCGCGCCCCATCTCGTCGAGATCAAAATCGACGGCATGAGCGGCCGCGGCGATCGCTTCGGCGGCAGCAGCGGGAATGACCCCGACATCGGCTTGGCCACGGGCGAGACCCACCTCGGCATCGAGCCATGACTGCACCAATGCGGAATCGGAGAAGATTCTCTTCATTCGTGCAGAGAAGAAGAGGCCGCCAAGCACTGCCGAGTTGCTGAGATGGACTCGGTCTTGAAGATCAGACACGGATGGTTTCCTCATATTCTTTCGCTGATGCGGCGTTCTCGCCCGTAGAAGGCGACGACGAGAACGATGACTGCTCCGAGCACGGCCTGTTGGGCTGCGGCCGACAAGTGGAAGCCGGCGAGCATAGTGGTGAGTTCGATCAGCACGATGCTGCCGATCACGGTGCGCAGCGGGCCGCCCCTCCCACCGAGCAGCGATGTTCCGCCGACGACCACGGCCGCTATGGCAAGGAACAAGTACTGGTCGCCGACGTTGAAGACACCCGAACCGGTGAATCCGGCCAAGAGCAGACCAGCTATCGACGCGAAGAGGCCGCTCGCCCCGAAGGCGATCACACTAACGCGCGTCTGGCTCACCAGCATGAGGGTCGCCGCCTTGCGGTTCACACCGAAGGCGTAGATCTGACGCCCTAGCTTGGTACGTCGCACGATGAATGCCAGCACCAGAGCGAGGGCCAGCCAGATCAGTACGACCGGGGCGATCGGCAGCGGGCCGGTCGTCGATGCGGGCGAGGTGAGCTGGGTCAGCCACTGCGGCGCGCTGCCCGTGATCTTCGCTCCCGTCCACAACAACACGAGGCCGCCCACGATCGACGCGGTCGCAAGGGTGATGATCAGCGGCGGGATGCGCCAGCGGTGCGACACGTAACCGTTGAAACAGCCGACCAGAACGCCCATCAACAGAACAAGTACGACCATGAGCACGGAGGGCACGCCGTCGCCGGTCAGCTTTGCAGCCATCACGTTGCCGGCACCGATGATCGCGGGCACCGAGAGGTCGATCCCGCCGACGAGCACTGCCATCGTCTGGCCGAGTGCGGCGATGCCGAGGAAGGAGGCGAGCACCGCCATGGAACGCACAGATCCGGCCTGAGCGAACCCCGGCACGACGATGGCGCCGACGATGAAGATGACAACGGCGAGCACGACGTTGAACCCTGTTCCGGCAAGAGTCTTCAGCCGCTGAGAACGCACCTCGGGGGCGTCGACGACAACGGCGTCGCTGACAGAGCGTGGGGTGATTGTGGTCGTCATGCGAGTCTCCTTCCAGCGGGACGAGTGAGCAGGCGCAGCGCGATCGACGAGTTCATACACACGGCGACGACGAGCACAGCTCCATATACGACCTGAATCCAGAGCGAGGGCACATTCAGCGCCGACAGCATCGACTGGATCAAGTACAAGCAGATCGCTCCGAGAATCGGCCCGAGCATCCCGCCCCGGCCGCCGGCCAGCGCATTTCCGCCCAGCGCCACGGCGACAATCGCCATCAGCGTGTATTGGCGCCCCGCCGTCGGGTCGCCCGAGTTGATCAACACGGTCAGCGCGATGCCCGCAAGGCCCGCGAACAATCCGCCCAGAGTGTAGGCAGCGAAACGCACCAATCGAACGTCGACGCCAGCGGTATAGGCGGCTCTATCGTCACTGCCGACGGCGGCGATCAGACCGACCAGCCCGACCTTCGCCGCAATGAGCCAGATGGCGATTCCGGCAGCCACGAGAATCAGCACCAACGGCACGAAACCGCCCAGTGCCGAACCCGCGAGCGAGGCAGTCCAGACCGGAGCGCCACCTACTGGCTGAGGCATCACGATCAGCGCCAAACCCGACAGAACCAGATAGCTCCCCAAGGTCACCACGACGGGTTGCAGTCGTACATAGGCCACGAGCACGCCATTGATGGCACCGAAAGCGGCCCCGATCGCGAGGCAGAGCGGAATCGCGACGATTCCGGCGCCGAGCCCGACAGGCAGCAGAACGCCGACGATCACGACGTTCACGAAGCCGAGCAGAGGACCGACCGAGAGATCGAGGCCGCCGCCGCCCGACAGAATGGATGGCACGCTGGCCATCGCGGCGAGCACCGAGGGCACCAACAGGGTCGCGATCGACGACAGCCGATTCCCGGCGAGCATCGAGGGCGTGAGAATGAGATTGGCGATCAGCAGCACTGCCAGAAGCAAGACGACGACCGACAGCGGCGAGCGTACCGAACGTCGCAGTGCGGCGATCATGCTGCACTTCCCTTCACAGCGGTCACGGCGCCCGTACCGAAGTAGGCGGTCACCACGTTCTCCCTGGTGATGTGTTCGGCCTCGAGCACGGCTGAGGTCGAGCCGGCGTGGAACACGATCACCTTGTCGGCCAACGCGATGAGTTCGTCGACTTCTGTCGAGAGCAGCACGATTGTCATTTCTTGTTCGGTCAGCTTTCGGAACAGCTCGTACAGCTCGCGCTTGGTGCGCAGGTCGACGCCGCGCGTCGGATCGTTGAGTAGCAAGACCCGGGGATGCACTGCAAGCCACCGTGCGATGATGACTTTCTGCTGGTTGCCGCCGCTCAGCCGGCCAGCCGCGGCCTGCTTGCCCGGCACGAAGTTGACCGTCGCCGCATCCCGAGCGAATCGCTTGCGGGTCTTGCGGGGCGAGATCACTCCGAAGCGGGTATCGCGGTGCAACGTCGGCAGACTGTAGTTGTCGATGACCGAGAGGATGTCGGCCAGCCCGTCGACTTTGCGATCGCGCGGAACGTAGGCGATGGAGTTCCGCACGGCATCCCGGTACCCCGACAACGGGCGCGCGGGGCCGCTGAGAGCGTATTCGATGCTGCCGTCGGCGACGGAGTGCAGGCCCGCCAGCGCCCGAAGCAGTTCGTCTTGGCCGTGGCCTTCGAGACCGGCCAGCCCGACGATTTCGCCCTGATGGATGTCGAGGGTGAGCGCGCCGGAATCGGGCCGCAGCCTGACATCGGAGATCTGAACGACCACGGGCGAATCTGGGCGTCTCACTCGTGATCGCATCGCTTGCGCTGCCGCGACTTCTTCTCCGGAGATCATCGCGATCAGGTGCTCGGCCGTAGCATCGCGGCGATCGACGACACCGACCGTACGGCCTGACCGAAGAGCAACGAAGGTGCGCGCGAGATTCATCACTTCGTCCATGCGATGGGAGATGAAGATCGCTGCCATGCCGTCTGCGCAGCGCCTGCGGATTTCGTCGAAGAGTCGATCACGCAGCGTCACGTCGAGAGTCGACGTCGATTCGTCGAGCACCAGCACGCGTGGGCCGCGCAGCAGCGCACGGGCGATCACACACACCTGACGCTGCATCAGATCGAGCTCGTGCACGGGCGTGTCGAGGCTCGGGAATGTGGGGGTCAGCGCATCCAGCACCGCTTGGGCCTGGTCGCGCCTCGACGTCATTCTCGTCAGTGCGGGGCTGCCATTGCCGAGCCAGAGGTTTTCGAAGACGGTGCGGTCGGGGGCGACCAAGATCTCCTGGAAGATCGTGACCACCCCCGCCCGCAAGGAATCAGCCGGTGAGCGGAGTCTCGCGGGCTCTCCGCCGATGAGAATCTCGCCACCATCTGGCCGGAGGACTCCCGCCAGCAATTTGACGAGCGTGCTCTTACCCGAGCCGTTCTCGCCGAGCAGCGCTACCACTTCACCCGGATGCACGCTGAGAGCACCGCGCACCAGTGCCTTTGTGGCTCCGAAGCTCTTCGACAGCTCGCGCGCCTCGAGAATCGGGGCTGGGAGGTCAGGCGAACCCACGTCGATGTGTTCATTCATGACTGACTCCTTTCGTTTTCGATTCGTTGCAGCCGTTCAGTCGCGTGAAACGTGCGCGATTACTGCGGGGGCAGCGTGGGCAGTGGCCCTGGCTTGGCGAAGAAATTGCCGAGCTCGGAGGCCGGAAGGAATTCGGTGCCGGGAGGGGCAGGGGCCTGGTTGGCGTCATCAGCCGTCCAGCTCGGCTGAACCCAGCTGCTGAGCCCATCTGCACCCTGAACCAGGGGCGGATTGCCGACGATCGTGTCGAACTTCGGCTGCTGGCCCAAGAGGGTGGCAAGAGTCACCAAGAGACCGGCATCGGCAGTAGGCACCGGTGGCACGCTAGAGGCCGCGTACTTGTCGGAAAGAGACTGCTGCAACATCACCAGCGAGCCCTTGTCTGGGTTGGAATCCCCGATCGGAGACAGCGTGCGACCGCTTTGCTGAAGCGCCTGGATGATTCCCGTCGTTTCACCGCCGCCGTTCACGAAGCCATCGATCGCAGCGGGATTCGTTGCCAGGTACTGAAGCATTGCCGTCTTGGTCACGGCTTCGCTCCATTGACCCTCGACCGAACCGGCAATCGAGATGCCGGGGCAGTTCGCGAAGCCTGCAGAGTACCCATCGTGCAGCGCGCTGCTGGCCGGCGAGCCGTTGATGCCGTCGACGACCACGACGGAACCCTTGCCGTCGAGTATCGTGGCGAGGCCCGTGGCCACCTTCACCCCGCTCAGAAACTGGTTCGTATCGACGGTGATGGCGTAGGGCGAGTCGACTTTGGCAGCGAGGCTGATGAATGGAATGCCCGCGTCGTAGGCCTGCTTGATGACCCCGTCGAACGCAGTCGGCGATCCGGGGATCGCGATGATCGCATCGACGCCCTGATTGATCATGCTCGTGATCTGCTGAATCTGCAGATTGTTGTCGAGATTCGAGTTCGTCGCGATGAGGCTCGTGACCGTGCCGTCGGCCTTGAGCGAATCGACGTCGGCGTTCAAGCGATCGAGCACATCACCGCGCCAGGAGTTCGCTGCGAACGAGTCGCTGTAGCCGATGACGAAACCGTTCGACTTCTTCGAGGCGAACGTCGAGTAGTTCGAGGTGTTGATGTCGCCGGGATACCCGGCGTAGCCGGCTTGGATGTCTGCCGGCAAGCTGCTCAGGTCGGCGTTGCCGGTGGTCTTCAGCGTCGGCACCGTGCCGCATTCGGCAGACGTGTCTTGGCTGTTGGCTGCTTGGGTACTCGTGCCCGCCGTACTGGCCGACGAACATCCGGAGATTCCGGCGACGAATACCAGCGCCAAAGCGCCGCCGAGGAGGCCTCGTTTTGAAATGTGATGCATGTGCTCCTACCTCTCTGTGGGAGTTCATGGAAACCTTTCCATGGTGTTGAACCGATACTAAGACCAGAATCGGCCGTCAGTCAATTCCCGATTCGAGATTCAGAGCCGAATTGTCGAACTCAAGGCAAAATTGCGGCGCGGCAGCTACTGGATTGCCGCAAGAAGCGGGCAATTTTATGAGTTTGCCGTGGAAGCGTTTCCTTAAGAGGCGCGCGGCATCTCCGCGAGCTCGAGAGAGCCCACGCGTGGCGCAGTCGCTGATTCCCTGACGATCAGCCTGCCCTCGAACCGAATCGTCTTCGCGGCCCATTCGGCATGAGGATGCTCGTTCTCAGCAATTCGCTTGAGCAGAAGATCCGCCGCCATCGCTCCCATGTCTTTCAGAGGGAGTTCGTACGTCGTGACCGGCGCAAGAGCCACCTCGTACCACGGCGGATTCAAGAATCCGACCAGCGAGATGTCAGACGGAACGTGCAGCCCGAACCCCGACAACGCCTTGAACGCTCCCAGCACAGTTCGGCTGCTGGAAGCGAAGATGGCAGTGATCTGCGGATCCTGGAGAAGAAGCTCCCGCGTGGCGTCTTCGCTCCAGTCCGGATCGTATGGCCCGTGGAGCACCGGGCACTGATCGGCGTCGAGGCCCGCCTTTCGCACAGCTGATTCGAACCCCGCCAATCGTGCGGTGGTCGTGCTCTGGCCTCTCGGCCCTGCGATCATGGCGATACGGCGGTGGCCCAGCGAGACGAGGTATTCGATGAGTTTTTCACTACCGAGCGCTTCGTCGCCGACGATCGAGTCGACGTGTTCGCTGTTCGACCGGCGAGCGTACTCCACAACGGGCAGACTCGGGTTGCGCGATCGGATGACGTCAGACCCGATCGCACTGCTCGGCACGTGAGCGATCGCCTCGACTCGGCGTTCGACAAGGGAGTCGAGCAACAGGGCATCGATCGTCGGATCGTTGTTGCTGCAACACAAGATCAGTCGATACCCGGCATTGGCGAGCACCTCCTGAATCACGGCCGCACCAGACGTGTAGAACTCGTTTTCGAGGTCGGGGATGACGAGACCGACCGCCTTGCTGCTGCTCTGCCGGAGCCCTCTGGCGAGAGCATTCGGCTGATAGCCGAGCGCCTTCGCCGCAGCTTCGACCTTCTTGCGCGTCTCTGGCAACACGCCGGCGTTGCCGCTGAGGGCGCGAGAAACCGTCGCGAGGCCCAGGTTGGTTGCTTCTGCCACATCTTTGAGCGTTGCCATGGGAACACGCTACCATCGCTTCGTGGAATCGATTCCAGATTGCACCGACGAGGTTTAGCCTGAGTCTGTTCGGCTGAGGCAACCTCGGTGTCGGTGGCTTGGGGCAGGATGGGGGAGTGCCAACCGCTGACGAACTACTCGGGCCCGACGTTCTGACGAGACTGATCGGGGTGCTCGAAGGTGTGCTGCCGGGGCATCCATTCGCCGCCTTGCGGGCGTCGGTGGATGCGCTGCCTCCGCTCGCGTTGCGGCAACGCACCGACCTGCTGAAAGACGCGTTGCTGGCTGATCTGCCGGGCTCGGCGGCCGAGCTGGATGCCACGTTCCGAACCGCGATGGCCGACTCACGGTTCACGGGGTGGATGATCTGGCCCGTCACCGAGGCGGTGACCGCCCGAGCCCTTGCGGCAGGTTCGACGGTCACCGACTTTGATGCCGCACTGGGGCTGCTCGCCGACCTCACGCCACGACTGACGGCCGAGTTCGCGATTCGGCCGCTGTTGCAGGCCGATCTGGGGCGGGCGCTGCCGATCATCCACTCGTGGACGACGAGCCCCGACCCGCACGTTCGCCGGCTCGCCAGCGAAGGCACTCGTGCGTTTCTGCCGTGGGCGAAGCGGGTGCCGGCGCTGCTCGAGCAGCCCGAGAGCACGCTGCCGCTGATCAACGAGCTGTATCGCGACGAGAGCGATTATGTGCGGCGCTCGGTGGCTAACCATCTGAACGATCTCAGCCGGCAGAGCCCCGACCTGGCGGCGGCGGTGGCGGCCGAGTGGATGCTCGCTGCCGATTCCCACACCGCCCAAGTGGTTCGGCACGGCCTTCGTTCGCTCGTGAAGAAGGGGCATGGGCCGACTCTGGCGCTGTTCGGGTTCGCGCCGGGGCACGGGGTCACGGTGACGGGGCCGACGCTGGCTGCATCCGCCGAGTCGGCATCGGTCGCACTCGTCGAGGTCGCCATCGGCAACGAGCTGCCTTTCACCGTGACCGCCTCGAACACCACGGCCGAGCCTGCCGCCCTCGTGATCGACTACGTGATCCACCATCGCAAGGCCAACGGATCGCAGAGCGCCAAGGTCTTCAAACTCAGCACAACGACCTTGGCGCCCGGCGAGTCGCTGAGCTACGCCCGCCGCCACTCCTTCAAACGCATCACGACCCGTGTCTACCACCCCGGCGAGCACGCCATCGAGGTACAAGTGAACGGCGTAGCCTCTGGGCGCACCCCGTTCCTGCTCCTGAAACCGAACGGAGTGCCCTGGTGATGTGCGAGCCCGTGACCGCGACCGACCTACCAACCACTGTCGTACCCACACTTTGCATGATCGCATCAATGACGCCAGTGGGGCGCCAGCTAGCGCAGACAGAGTGAGAGAGCCGAGGTCTTGTTCTGCTCATTTCGCTTGACTGGCATACTGCCGAGGCCGAGTGCACCGAGATGAAACGGCAGCGCCAGGTCTTAAGCTGTACTGGTACCCCTCAGCGCCCAGGCCTGCACGTCAGAACCAGGCCTACAAGAGACCAGGTTGAGTAGAGATGATCGAAGAACCGGCGGTGACAACTCAGCGCCGAGCCGAGGTCGAGCCGCGGCGGGCGGGTGAGCTCGCTCAGCCGGTTGCGCGTCAAGGCGCGCCTCTCGCCGTGTACGATACGGTCACCGAGGGGATGACCGGCTGGCAGTTTCTGCGCACGAAGCGGTGGTTCGGCTTCACTGCTGCGGCCATTCTCTTCGCTATCGTCTGCGTCTTTCTCGCCCAGTGGCAATTCGATCGCGGCCAGCAGGCGTCAGCCGACAACACCATTGTCGCTGCCAACTTCTCTGCTGCGCCCGTACCGATCGAGCAGGCGCTGCCGACCCTTGGCTCCTACGACGCCAGCCAGAACTGGCAGCGGGTCAGCATCACTGGCGTCTATCAAGCGGACGATGAGCTCGTCGTGCGCAACCGCTCCAACGGCGGCGACAACGGCTTCGAGGTGGTCACTCCCCTGCAGCTGAGCGACGGCTCCATTTTCATGGTCGACCGCGGCTGGGTGGCGCCGTCGCCCGATGACCCGCTGGCGCCTGGCGCGATACCGCAGTCGGCTCCCGGAACAGTGGATGTTGTCGTGCAGCTGAGGCCGAGCGAGGCGCCGAACGGATCGGGCACATCGGCGGGAAACCAGATCGAGTCGATCACACTGTCTCGGGTGCAGCAGAAAATCGGCGGAGACCTCTATACCGGGGCATACGGCGTGCTCGACAGTCAGTCTCCTTCCGCGCAAACCGGGCTCGCGCCGATCCAGACGACCATGCCGACGGAAGACGTCGGCACCCACTATTCGTACACGCTGCAATGGCTGTTCTTCGCGCTCATCGGTTTTGTCGCGCTCGGCTTAGGCATGCGCAACGAGTACCGTCGACTCAACTCCGACGACCCAGAGGAGCGGGCACGTGCGTCCGAGCGGCTGCGCAAACGCGCGAGCAAGCCGTTCACCGACGAGGAGCTCGAAGACGAGGAGATCGACGGATTCCTTCCGCTCACTCGCTGGGGTATCTCCGGCGGTGCGGCTTCGTCAGCTGTGCCGGTGCCGCGTGCGGTCACTCCTGGGACGCGAGCCACAGGAGTGACCGAAGAGGCGGCCGAAGCATCCAGCGCACCGTCGAATGTCTACATCATCGACGCAGAGCACGAAGTAGGCGATACTGCGCCGTGACGGGCACCTATCAGCTCGGCCGATGTGACAAGTGGCATCGCAGTGAATACCCCGACGCCGGCTAGCGTCGCAGCGCCTTGCGAGCCAGCCAGTTGCCGAGCAGCTGCACGAGCTGCACGATGATCACGATCACCACGACCACCACGAAGGTGACCTGCCAGTTGAATCGTGCGTAGCCGTAGGTGATCGCGAAGTCACCGAGTCCGCGGCCACCGATCGAGCCGGCGATGGCCGACATGTCGACGATCGCGATGAAGATGAAGGTGTAGCCGAGAATGAGCGGGCCGAGCGCTTCGGGAATCAAGAGCGTCAGGATGATGCGCCACGGCCCCGCGCCCGCAGCCCGCGCCGCCTCAATGGTGCCGGGGTCGATCGTGACGAGATTCTGTTCGACGATGCGCGCGATGCCGAACGTCGCACCCACGATCATCGTGAAGATGGCGGCCGTCGATCCGATGGTGGTGCCCACCACGGCGAGCGTCACGGGGCC
>JAODBB010000007.1 GCA_025463745.1 Subtercola sp. | reverse complement strand
TCGCCGGCCCCGCTGAGGTGTTCGCCGAAGCCGACATCTTCGGCGCCCACTACGACATCACGTTCGTCTCCGCCGACGGTGAACCGGTTCGGTCGTCGATCGGGATGCTCGTGCCCGCGGTCGCCGCGGCGACCGCACCCCCGTTCGACATTCTCTTCATCGCGGGAGGAGACGCGATTCCTGCATCGCCCGCCAATGCCGACCGTACCGCCGCCGTGCAACTGCTCAGCCGCTCGGCCTCCTGCGTTGCATCCATCTGTACCGGAGCGTTCCTCCTCGCCGAAGCCGGCCTGCTCGATGGCAAGCGCGCGACGACGCACTGGCGGCACACCGCCCGGCTCGCCCGCCACTACCCGTCGGTGAGCGTGGAGCCTGACGCGATCTTCGTCAAAGACGGAACCACCTACACCTCTGCGGGCGTGACCGCGGGTATCGACCTAGCCCTCGCGCTGCTCGAAGACGACCACGGGCCCGAGCTCACTCGACAGGTGGCCCGGTCGCTCGTCGTCTACATGCAGCGCGCAGGCGGGCAGTCTCAGTTCTCCGCGTCGCTGCAGGGCCCGCCGCCGCGCACTCCCGTGCCGAAGCGGGTGACCGACCTGGTGACCTCCGACCCGACGGCCGACTACCGGCTCGAGTCTCTCGCCGAACGGGTCTCGGTGAGCCCGCGCCATCTGACCCGGATGTTCCGCGACGAACTCAACACGTCGCCCACGAAGTATGTCGAGCTCATCCGCTTCGACATCGCCAAAGCGCTGCTCGACGCGGGCCGCACTGCGACCGAAGCGGCCCTTCTCGCGGGCTTCCCCAGCTACGAGAGTCTCCGCCGGGCGTTCATCCGCCACCTTTCGATCTCACCTGCGCGATACCAGCACCGCTTCGCGACGACCCGCCGCAACGCATCCTGACGCCCAAAGCGGTGGGGAATCGTGACGCACTTTTCATAGCGCTGAACCGCCGCATGATCGATGCTGTAATCATGAGCAGCTCAGACAGCGCCACCGCTCGTTCGGCTGCGCCGACCGCACCCGCTCGCGTGCCGATGAACACACTGGCGATCGCTTTCGGCCTGGCCGGCCTCGCCGGAACGTGGACCGCGGCGTCTGGTGAGCTCGGCCTTCCGCCGATCATCGCCGAAGTGTTCTGGCTCGTCGCCACCGTCAGCTGGGTGTGGCTCATCGTCGCGCATCTCGTGCGAGGTGCACGCTCGGCCGAAACGCTCGCATCGCAGCTGCGGCACCCCGCCCAGGGGCCGATCGCTGCGCTCGTGCCCGTGGTCGGCATGTTGATCGGCGATCACCTGCTTGTCTATTCCACTCTGATCGGGGCGATCCTCACAGTCACGAGTATGGCGGTGGCGCTTGCCTTCGCCGGCTGGCATCTCTCCTATTGGGTGAGCGGCAAGGTCGACCTCGAGGCGGTACACGGCGGCTACTACCTGCCCACCGTCGCATCCGGTTACATCGGCGCGATCAGCTTGAGCCGGCTGGGACTGCCCGGGCCGGCGATAGGCGCCTTCGGGGTGGGAACGCTCTTCTGGTTCGTGGTCTTCACCATCCTCGTCGTGCGCTTGGCGTTGCGCCCACCGCTGCCGCCCCCGCTCATGCCGACCATGATGATCATCCTGGCGCCGCCCGCGCTCGGCGGAATCGCCTGGTTCGCTGTCACCGGCATCCGCGCAGATCCCGTCGCCGAATTCCTAGCGGTGGCGTTGGTGTTGATGGCGGTCATGCAACTCGCACTCGTGCCGAGATACACGAAGCTCCCCTTTTCAGTCGGGTTCTGGTCGTTCACCTTTCCGGTCACCGCCGCCGGCACGGTGACGATCGAGTGGATGTCGATCGATCACCCAGCAGGGTGGCAGATCATCGACATTCTTGTGCTGGTTGCGGTGACGGCGCTGGTCGCGGCAATCGGCATCCGTTCGATCGTGGGCGTCGCCGAAGACCACGGCCGCAGGTCCGGTGCCCTCGACCGACAGCTGAGCGACGCCGATGCGGCCGCCGAAAAGCGTGACCCCGCCCTGTAGCCCTTTCCGCCTCATCACAAGCGCACCGCACTCGGCCACTCACGACTGCGAAGCGCTCAGTACGGGCTCGACCAGGGGTTCGACTGCTCGAAGGCCCGGCGGCGTGAAAGAGCGCCGCGTCTTCGAAGCGCCGCGTGGTCGCCTGGAGCCGATCGGCAGGACTGTGGCCGTCGTTTCGGCCGGGATGCTCACCGCCGGCCGCCCCGTGAGGTTGGCGATAGGCTGTCGGCTGTGGCCGGTGGTCTTGATCTCAACGTTGACGACGTGCGGCTGCTTCTCGCAGTCGCTCGAACGGGGCGCATGGCGAACGCCGGTGCTGCACTCGGCCTCGATCACACAACGGTCAGCAGACGCATCAAACGACTGGAGAGATCGTTGGATGCGAGCCTTCTGACGCGCGGTTCTGACGGCTGGGAACTCACCGCGCTCGGCAAGCGGGTCGCCGAAAGCGCCGCTGGCATCGACGACGTGGTTCAGCGCGTACGCGACGCGGCTTCGCGCGAAGAAGCCGGACTCAGGGGCACGGTGCGGGTCGCGGCTCCAGACGGGTTCGGCGTCAGTTTCGTAGCCCCTGCCATCGCCGCTGTGCTGCGCGAGCATCCACGAATCTCGGTCGAGCTCGTAACGTCGACTCGGCCGATTTCGTCTCGCGGCGCCGGGTTCGACATGACGGTCAGTATCGGCGTGCCGCAGACGGGCCGGCTCGAGACCGAGCTTCTCACCCCGTATTCGCTCGCCCTCTACGCAACCCGCGAATATCTCGATTCGCACCCGGCGATACGGGGGTTCGATGACCTTCGTGGCCATGTGCTCATTTTCTATGTGGATGCTCTGCTTTCCGTTGCGGAGTTGGATCTCACTCGCAATTTCGCCGGCCTCCGCGTCGGTTTCGCCTCGACGAACGTCTTGGCGCAAGTGGAGGCCACGATCGCCTCGGCCGGCATCGGGCTGCTGCCGTGCTTCTTGGCCGAAAGCAACCCGCGCCTGGTGCGCATCCTCGGTGCCTTGGTCAGGTTCGAACTGAATTTCTCGCTGAGCGTCAGGCCGCCCAGTCGAGACCTCGAGGCCGTCTCCGTCATTCGCGATGCGATCCTGGGTGAGATAGCCGGGCGCCGAGAGGAGTTGGTTCCCCCGAAGTAGCGAAGCGCCGGCCCGAACGCGCAAGCCTCTCCCGTTCACGAGGAGTCTGTTCGTGAGGCGTCTGCTCACGGAGCGTCTGCTCACGGAGCGTCTGCGTTCGCGTGTGTGCGTCCGACTCGTCGCCTGGTGCAGGGTCTGGGTGTTTGTGTCCAGTCGATTTCGGGTGGTGGGATGATGTGGGGTGCTCCGTTGATCATGACGAGTTGCCACCTGCTGTGATGTAAGTGTCTGTGGTGGAAAGAGCAGACGAGTACTCCGAGGTCGGTGTCTGTGCGCCCGGGTAGGTAGCCTTCGTCACGCCACTCCACCGTGTGATGACTCTCACACCAGGACGGTGGCCTATTACAGCCCGGCCAGACGCAGCCGCCGTCTCTGGCGGCCATCGCCCTGTTCTGTGCGGCGGTGAACAGTCGTTTTGTTTTGCCGTGCTGCAGGATCCGGCCCTGATGCATCAGGGTGGTGATGATGTCGCCTTGGCAGATCAGCTGTTCCACCGTCGATACGGGTACGGGTTGGTCGAGGCCGTCGATCCAGCCCACCCCACGCCCGGAGACGACGTCGTCGAGGGTGGCATGAATATTGATCGTCGGCCTGGCGCCGCACAGTTCTGGTATTCCGGGGAGGGCGGCGACGCGGTCGATGTAGGTCGTGAACCCGTCAGCGAGCAACTGCTCCCGCGTACGCGTATCGGCCAGCAGCGGACTCACCTCCGGGTCGTCGTCGACAGGCCCTTCGTCACCGCCCTCGCCGTCACCGCCCTCGCCGTCACCGTCGCTGGTGAATCGTGGCAGTCGAGGGCTGAGGATGGTCTGCGCGATGGCCTGCCACTTCGCACCCTGTACCGGGGTGAGCAGCCCGCCGACCTTGAAACTGCCATCAGCCTGCTGCCGTAGCCATAGCCCGCGGCAGTCTTCGAGCTCGCGGGCGGTGGGTTCGGCGCCGTCGGGATCGAGGTGGCCCTGCCATTGCGCGATCATGATCGCGACCTGATCCGCCGACAACCCCAACCCCTGATCGGGAGTGTGGTCGGCAGCGATCACCACCATCCGTTCGCACTCTTTCAGGTCGGCGCTGTAGCCGAGGCGTTTCGCCGAATCGCCGAGCATCCGGGTGATCACCCGTGCCGTGTCCGCCCCGAGCCGGCCCTCTCGCAGAGCGGCCTGCACGGCCGGGAACCGGCTCTCGTTCGCAATACCCACCGCCGACATGCCCGACTGCAACGCCTTCCCCAGTGTCACCCGGGTCGCGGCGGTGCGTTTAGATACCCCGGTCAGGGTACTCAGAAGCGAGACCACGTCCGTGCATCCATGCTTCACCGTCAGACGCTCATCACCGTGCTCGGGCTTTGATCGCTCAGAAATCTCCCCAGCCGCGTCGACAACGATCGCCTCGGCGCAGCGCAGCAGCCGCTCCCCGGCGACTGCCCAGGCGACCAGCGCATCGTCGGCAAGCCCGCCGGGCGCGGCAGCCCGGAACCCACCCGTATCCACCAGCGCCTGAACGGCAGCCTGCAGCGCCGTGAGACGGATATCGTCACCGCTCTCAGGCGACGACCCGACCGGCGGGGTGGGTGGTGGTGTGTTCATACCTCAATTCAAACACCCACCACCGACAAATCCTCACCGAATCGGGTCGAAGCCCGGCATCTGTGGATAACTACGCCAAACCCCCAATTGTGGAGACCAGAGCGCCCACGAAACCGAACTGTGGAGAACAAGAGCCCCCAGCCGCACCGCCCTACTCGACCGAGAACACCGAGTCGAACGAGGCCGCCGGCCGCTCCCACAGCAGCGAACGCACATGCGCCAGCGCTTCCGGCGCGCCGTGCATCCGATCCATGCCCGAATCCTCCCACTCGATCGAGATCGGCCCGCCGTACCCGATCGCATCGAGCGCGCGAAAGGCGCTTTCGAACGGAATGCTGCCGTGCCCGGCCGAAACGAAATCCCACCCCCGGCGCGGATTG
Organism: Subtercola sp.; assembly: GCA_025463745.1. Classification (GTDB taxonomy): domain Bacteria; phylum Actinomycetota; class Actinomycetes; order Actinomycetales; family Microbacteriaceae; genus Subtercola. Next base: position 2,726 of record JAODBB010000007.1, on the reverse strand, counting down.
CCCCAGGCCAAGTGCGACCCTAGGCGGCCGGCCCGGCCGTCCTTCGGCCTGATCAGCGTGTCTTTACAGTCGACGTGATAGATGCGGTCGGCGAAGTCGACGATGAAGTTCACCGGGTCGATGTCTTGCCAGACCATGTGGCTCGGGTCCCAATTGATGCCGAATGCCTCACGATGATCGACAGCATCGAGCGCCCGCGCGGTCGTGTAGTAGTCGTACGCGATCTCACTGGGATGCACCTCGAGAGCGAACTTCACGCCTTCAGAGTCGAAGACGTCGAGAATCGGGTTCCAGCGCGCAGCGAAATCCTCGTAACCATCGTCGATGACCTGCTGCGACACCGGCGGATACATCGCAATGTAGCGCCAGATCTTCGACCCGGTGAACCCGGTGACCACGTCGACGCCGAGCTTGCGGGCGACGATCGCGGTGCGCTTCAGCTGCTCCGACGCGCGCTGCCGCACGCCTTCCGCCTCGCCGTCGCCCCAGGTGCGTGCGCCCACGATCGAGCGGTGCCGAAAGTCGAGCGGATCGTCGCAGACGACCTGCCCCTGCGCGTGGTTCGAAAGCGCCCAGACACCCAGCCCATAACGCGAGAGAATCTCTTTGCGAGAGTCGAGATACCCGGGCTCGTCGATGGCTCTGTCGATGTCGAGGTGCTGCGGTTTGCAGGCGATCTCGAGCCCGTCGAACCCCCACTCGCCGGCGAGCCGCGCCACCTCTTCGAACGGCAGATCGGCCCATTGCGCCGTGAACAGGGTGACCGGCCGGCTCACTGCTTCACCGCGCTCTCGTGCACACGAGCGATCGCGTCGCGAAGGATGCTCGGCAGATCGCCCTCTGGAATGGTGAACGACGTCTCGTCGTCGACCGCCAACGGCGCCCCGAACACCACCACGCCGGCCCCGATCGCCGGGCAACTGATCGCCTGCTCGATGCTGAGCCCGCCGACCGCCTGTACCGGAACGGTGGTCGCCGCGACGATTCCCGGCAGATCGGTGAGGGGAGACAGCTTCAACTCGCGGTGCGCACTGCGGTGGTCGTGCCCGATGTGGTGCAGCACCATCCCGACTCCCAGCCGTTCGAGCCGGCGCGCCTCCTCGATACGGTCCGGCGCGGCGATGTCGTCGCCCATCACCAGCACGCCGAAGTCGCGCCCGGCGTCGCAGACCCGCTCGATGGTCGCATCGTGCGCGCGCCCCATCACCACGACGGCATCCGCACCGGCCTCCGCGTACATCTTCGCTTCGCCGTAACCGCCATCCATGATCTTCAGATCGGCGATGAGTGGATGATCGGGGTATTCTGCCCGCAGCACCCGCACCGCATTCGCACCTTCCGCCATTGCGAGCGGCGTGCCGATTTCGAGCCAGTCCGCCCCTGCATCCGCAGCGATCGCCGCCATACGCAAGGCGTCGTCGATGTTCTTCAGGTCGAGCGAGATCTGCACGAGCCCGTGCGTCAGCCGGCTGCGGGTCAGACCCCTGATGGAGTTCGTCATGATTGTCCTTCTGCCCGCGCTGGGGCGTTGTCGTGAGCGGGTACGTGATGGGCGGGAACGACGACACCGCGCGAATCGCCGAACCACCGCCGCCTCGCTTCTTTCAGAAAGTCGACGGATGCCTGCAGCTCGTCGAAGCCGTTCACCCCGTCTTCGATCGAGATCCAGCCGTCGTATCCGGAATCCGTCAATATTCGGAAGATGCGGTCGTAGTCGTTGAGGCCCCGGCCGACCACGCCGTGCTTCAGCGCGGCCGAGTATCCGAGTGTGCCGTCGGCCAGCCGCAGGTCGTCGAGGGTGGTGCCGGGTTCGAGATACCGATCGGAGGCCTGCATGGTGAACACACGGTCGATGACCGATTCGAGAAAGTCGGCCGAGTCGACGCCCGCGGTGATGGCGTTCGAGGGGTCGAACTGGATGCCGAAGTTGTCGTGGTCGGCGATGCCGTCGACGATGCGCCGGAAGACCTCCGGCCGCTGAGCGAACTCAGGATACTGCCACGTACTGGCCTTGTAATGGTTCTCGATCGCCAGGTCGATGCCGAGCTCCTTCGCGAGCGGCAGCAGGCTCTCGATACCAGCGATCACCCACTCGACGCCTTCGTCGACCCCGACGCCCGGGTGGGCCTGGCCGCTCACGACCCGGCAGGTCGAACCTCGACCGCCCAATCGTGCGGTCGCCCTCATGAACGAAGCCTGCTGGTCGATCTCGCGGGCCCGTTGATCAGGGTTCGGATGCGCCAGGTCGGGTGATGCGCACATCATCGGCATCTCGAAACCCGCCTCGGCCAGGTGATCGGCGATACCGGCCAGGTAGCTTTCGGAATCGTCCCAGAGAAAGCCGGTGTGCAGCTCGAGCCCGTCGACGCCGAGTGGTTCGGCCTCGTCGATCCACTCGTGCACTGTCTTCGATCTGGTGACGATCATCGCCTTCAATTCACCCTTGGGAAAGGCGGCAATCCGCATGGCATCTCCTCGTTGAAATGAGCTTGTCACGCCACAACTCGCCGCGTGATCAGCATCACTCTACCAAAAGATGGTGCGAAACGAACAAACTTTGAATAGAATGCAACTATAAGTCGATCGGAGGGCCAATGAAGGCACTGGTGAAGTTTGCGTACGAAGACGGGGCTGTGGAGGTGCGCGACCGACCCGAACCGGCACCCGGCTATGGAACGGTACGCGTGCGAGTACATACCGTGGGCATCTGCGGATCGGACATCCAC
>JAODBB010000091.1 GCA_025463745.1 Subtercola sp. | reverse complement strand
TCGGCAACCAGGCCGAAGGCAGCCGCCACTGTCGGCTTGCGCAGGTCGCCGTCGACGACGATCACGCGTTGCCCCGAGGCGGCGAGTGCCACAGCCAGGTTCGTCGTGACCGTCGACTTGCCATCGTTCGGCATCGGGCTCGTCACCACGATCACCCGCGGCGGGTTGTCGACCCGCATGTATCGCAGATTGGTTCGCAGCTCACGAAATGCCTCACCGAGCGCGAAGTCATGACGGGTCGGCGCCGAGGTGGGCAGGGCATCGGGGTCTGGAATCATTCGATTCACATCGCTCAACCGCTTGTCGACGGGCAGCTTGCCGATCACCGAGATGCCGAATCGGTCTTCGACAGCCGCGGCGGTGCGGATGCGCCGGTCGAGGATGTTTCGAGCCGCGGCGTACAGCAGGCCGATCAGAAGCCCCAACACGGCTCCGATGGCAATCGCCTGCCTGACGTTCGGTGACACGGGCTGAGCAGGCACGACTGCCGATTCGACGGGTACCAGAAAGGTGATGGGTGCGGCGGGCACGGTCGATGTTGAGGAGCCCTGGGCCACCGACTGTGCCTCGATGTTGGCGATCTGCTTTGTCATTCCGGTGATCCACGCGTCGGCGAGGTCTTTCGCCTGCTGCCCTGAAGCGGCGCGGGCCGTGACGTTCAGCGTGGGGGTGTCTCTGACGTTCGTCACCGTCACCGACGCGACGAGCGCCTCGGGCGTCGTCTTCAACCCGAGCTGCGTGATGACCAGCTGAGCGACTGCGCGAGATTCACCGATACCGACGAAGGTGGTTGCTTGCGATTTGGCGAGCGTGTTAGAGGCGAGCGTCGCACCGATGGTGTTATCAGAGACGAGGCTCACGATTCCCTCAGAGTTGGCCTGGTAGACCTTCGTCTGCATGAGGCTCCAGCCCCACGCGGCGGTGCCGCCCACCACGGTCAGAAGAACGAGGGCCACCCAGTGTGTGCGAAGAATTCGCACGTAGTCGTCGAGTGCCACGGTGCCCCTTCGTGAATCGAATCGGATGATCGGCAGCGCACGTGCGCACGTGCGCCCTTCGGCCGCGATCTGCGGTTGCCCCTCCCCGCGTGAGTATGAATGCGAGCGTATGGTTCGTGCGATTGGAAAGGCGTGCTTTCACCGATGAATCGAGCCGGTCAGCCGCTTTTGGCGCGAATAGTCGTACGCACCCCTCGTTCGGGGGGTTGGGGCGTAGGATGCGGGGAGTTGCCGCGCCTCGGTGTGTGCAGATCGTGCATCCGATGCGGCCGCCGAGGGTAGCGTCATGCAACTCGCCGTTCATCAGTTCACGGGTGAAGACGGCCTGAAAGCAATGTCGAGTGAGACCGTTCGCGCCTCCTCAGCTCCCGGCCGGTTCGCGGCCACGCTGACGCGTGCGCAGGTGGGTCTACTTGTGATCGACGAGCTGCGCGCCACGCCTTTTGTTGCGCGGCGGTCGGCTCAACACGTGCGCGCCGACAGAGTCGACACGATTCAGCTGGTCTTCGTGGTGGCCGGGGCGATTCGGGTTCGGCAAGACGAGCGAGAGGCCATTGTCGCGGTGGGTGAGGCCATGGTGCTGAGAACGAACGCGCCGTTCGAATACTCGGTGAGCGCGGCGTACACGTGTGTCTCACTGACGGTACCGCGCTCTCGGTTACCTGCCTCGACGGCGGCCCAGCTGCGGTTCGCGACCGCGTGCATCCACTCGGGTCTCATGGTCAGCTCGATGCTCGGCTTTCTGCGGACCTGCCTCGAGTCTGGGGCATTCGCAGACGAATCGCCTGCGGCGGAAGAGGCGGCGATCATCGCTCTCACCGAGGTCTTTCTCACGAGTTCAGGCGTGAGCAGGTCGCCCACCGAAGACGAACTCGTTGTCGAAAAGGCGCAAGCGATCATCCGTCACAACGTGCGAAGCAGCGGGCTGGGCGCAGCGTCGATTTCGGCGGAGCTCGGCATCAGTTCACGAAGCCTCTACCGAAGTTTTCGTGCGAGCGGAACAGGCATCGCCGACGAGATTCGGTTGCTGCGCCTGCACATGATCGCCGATGAATTGATGCTCGGCAGCCGCAGACCTTCGATGGAGCTGCTCGCCCGCCAGCACGGGTTTCGCTCAGCAGACGTGTGCGGTCGTGTTTTCAAGGCGCACTACGGCCAGCCAATGGGAGCGTATCGGCGCAGCCATCGCCGTGGTCACGGGCGGTTGAAGACTCGGTAGGCTCGCATGCTTTTGCCGTACTTGCGGCGGAATGCCCGGGCCGCCTGATCGACTCCCCTGAAGCCGGCCTGCATTGCCAGGTCGGAGAACAGGCTGCGATTCGACGGGTCGGTCAGTGCCAGAGCGATACGTTCGAGCCTGGTGTCTCGAATGAGCTCAGCGATGCTGACGCTCTCGGCACCGAAGATGCGGTACAGCCGCCGCAGGTCGATGCCCGTCGCCGTTGCCACGTCTCGAGGAGCGTAGCCGCGCGTCGATGAGTTCGCCGAAATCGACAGAACAGCGGCCGCGAGGTAGGCCGAATCTGTGGCAGGGCCACGGCGAGGGGAGCCGAAGTTCTCGATGATCAGCCCCGACACAAGCAGCAGCAGCTGCTGTTCGAGCTGGCGGGCTTCGACTTCGTTCGGCGAGTTGTTCGACGTCACGAGGGCTTCGATGTATGCGATCGCCGACCGCGTGAGAACCGACATGGCCAGTGGTGTGGCAGTGACGGTGCGGAGGTTTCGCAGCAGGCCGAGGGGCAGCGTGCTTGAAGGGATAGTGATCGACACGATCGACACTTGCCCCGGTGCAAAATAGCGGTAGATCGCGCGTGAGCGGAGCAGAAACATGGTCTTGGGTCGTGCCTGTACGGTGTGGCCGTCTTGATGCGCGGTCATCGACCCGGAGCGAGTGAAAACGAGGCTCACCGAGTCGCGCTTGTCGGCCGCGATGAGCTTCGCCGTACGCAGTGCACGGTGGCTGGGCGCATCGAGAATCGCCACTTCGACCCCGCGGAGGAGGGAGTGAGCGAAGCTCGCCGAGAATGTCTCGGGGTCGCGCGCCGAGATCTCCGCTTCGTTGGCGATCGCCCTCGCGTCACTGCTCGCGCCGATGAACGACCGCACATTCCAGGGCGGCAGCGGAGCTACTGAGAGTTCGTCGGCGCCCATGATGGGCACACAGTACGCCGACCCGATGGTGCGCACAACTCGCGTCGGTGCAGACCGACGATCTGTGCCGTATCCGACTCTCTACGTCGGTGTATTCGCGCGAGCGGTGTTGCGTGGTGATGATGGAATGACTGGGTCAACCCGTCGCACCATGTGCAGTACTGCAGTACGAAAGCGTGTCATGCCACTCACTCAAGTTTTTCGTGGTGCGAGAGGCGCGCAACAGATGTCGCCGGAGGCGACGCGTCTCGTGCGAGTGCCTGTCACGTTCACGGCCACTCTCACCACGGTTCAGGCCGGTGCCGTCGCACTCGTGCGCCTCGAATCGAACGCGTACAGCGCGCGTCGCACGCTGGCGCGGATTGCGACGTTCCCGGTCGATGTGGTGCGAGTCATCATCGTGCTGGCAGGGGCGATTCGTGTGCGGCAAGACGGCCATACCAGCCTGGTACCCGTCGAGCGGGCAACCGTGTTGCGCACAGCGGCCGTCTACGAATACGTCGTGAGCCACGACAGTGACATCATCATCATCAGTATTCCGCGCTCGCGATTGACGCTCGCCGCGCACCGCAATCTGCGGGCTGTTTCGGCGACCGAGATCGACCGGCCGATGCTGATCGAAACCATCGTGGCCTTCGTTCTGCCGGCGCTGGTGATGACGACGGGTTCGGGGCGACAGACGGCGGTGACGTATGAGTCTGTGCTGGTTTCGTTCGCGAATTCGGTTATCGCGGCCGACACCGACACCGACCTCGAAAGCGATGACGCGGGCGCGAACGCTGCGCAGCCGGTGCAAGGGGCCGCAAGTGCCCAGCTCGTCTCCAGCGCCACGATCTTTCTGCTCGACCACATTCGGTCACCCGCCCTCACGGCCGCGGCGATCGCGGCAGATCTCGGTGTGAGCCTCAGAAACCTCTATCGTGCGTTCGAAATCGAGAACGTGAGTGTGGGCGAGCTGATTCGCTCGACTCGACTCGACATGATCGCGGCGCGGCTGCGAACGAACAATTCCGGTCAGCCGCTGAGTCGCCTGGCCCACGACTATGGATTCAGTTCGACCGATGTGTGCGCTCGGGCGTTCAAAGCGCGGTTTGGAATGACGATGTCGGCCTACGGACTGGTGCGGCGGCCGATCGTCGCTGCGGGTCTGTGACGCTGGTGGTTCGGCGTCGTCGGGTGGCGGCTCGGGGGCCGCGGGGGGGGGAGCGGGGGGGGGGGGCAGCGGCCGGTGCGGCGGGGGCAGGAGCGGCGGCGAA
>JAODBB010000082.1 GCA_025463745.1 Subtercola sp. | reverse complement strand
AGGTCGCCACCGAGCTGAACCAACGGCCACGACGCACCCTCGCCGGAATCACCCCCGCACACGCTCTCGATCAACTACTCTCAACCACAGACGAGACCCCTGTTGCTACGACCAGTTGAATCCGCCTAATGGATTATGAGACATCGGGAGCATCAGATCTTCGCGGTAAAGTCACCCGAAATTGCGCCGGTGCTGATGTCTCGAAATCTCGTCTCATAGACGGGCGCGTCTCACTCTCGCCTACAGGACTTCTTGAGACGCACGAGTTGGTCGCCAATGAGGAGCATCTCGCCGAGCCACGGAGCCAAAGCCTCCAGATGATCAGCGGGGTCGCGATCAACCACGCGAATGAATCACCATGAAGTGGTTGAGTTGTGGGCAAACTCGATCATGTGGGCACAAATAGGGCCTGATCAGGGATTTTATGAGCGGAGCCGGTGGGATTTGAACCCACGGAGGAGTATAAACCCCTCTCCACCTTAGCAGGGTGGTGCACTAGGCCGAACTATGCGACAGCTCCTAGGTTGTTGCCTCAGCAATCATAGCCGAATGCGCGCGGCGTCAAATCTCCGGTGGTTTCGCTCATGTCCTCCTTACGCTAGATTCAAGCCTGAGAGGCGGCCCATGGGGGTGAGCCATAAGAAGAGAGGACTGCCTTCATGGATTTCTGGGGCATTGTTTACACGTTTTTCTGGACGTTCGCGTTCATCGCCTACCTGTTCGCGTTATTCGCGATCATCGGTGACCTGTTCCGCGACCACAAGCTCAACGGCTGGTTCAAGGCCATCTGGGTTCTGTTCCTGATCTTCGTGCCGTTCCTGACGGCGCTGGTCTATCTGATCGCACGCGGCAAGGGTATGGCCGAGCGTTCGCAGAAGGCGGCCAAGCAGGCCGAATCGGCCACGAACGACTACATCCGCCAGGTCGCCGGCACCACTCCTGCCGACGACATCGCCAAGGCGAAGACGCTGCTCGATTCGGGTGCGATCACCCAGGCCGAGTACGAGAGCCTCAAGGCGCACGCGCTCACGGTCACCGCACCGAAAGCCTGACGCCGCACCGCTTCACGCACGAACGAAGGGTCACTCGTCATCTCGACGGGTGACCCTTCGTTCGTCTACGGCGACGGGATGCCCGGCTCCAGCGACCCGGCTCGAGCTGCCCGGCGGCGGGGTCCGCGGCAGCGGATGCCCGGCAGAGGCCTCAGGGCCGAACCGGTTCGACGGCCGCGGTAGAGCTCACAGACCGGGTTGCGCCTCGAGCCGGCCCGACGCCACCGCCGCCACGAACGTGGCGTAGTCCTTGTCGTTCTGGTCGGCATACGCCGCAGAGAAGTCGGCGATGGCCTGATCGAACCGGTTGCTCTTGCCGAGATAGGCGGCTATCGCCACACGGTCGCCCGACCGGGCGTGGGCACGGGCCAGCGTCTCGCCGCACATGCGAGCGTAGATCTTCAGGCCCGAGGCCTTTATCAACTCGACATCGACCGAGCCCTTCCAATCGTGCAACTGTCGAATGTAGAAGTGGCGCGTCTGTGCGTCGAAGCCCTCGACCTCCTGCCAGCCCAAGAAGATATCGCTCGACGATTGCATCATGCGCTGCCCGCGAACCACTCGTTCGCCCTGATGCTCGTAAGCACTTGCGCCCACGAACCGCGCCAGTACCGACTCTTGGGCTTCTTTCGCTTGCAGAAGCACCGGGTCGCCATCGTCGCGGCCGCGCATCAGAATGATCCAGGCGCGGGTTCCGACGCTGCCCACGCCGACCACCTTGCGAGCCATGTGCAGGTATTCGAGCTCGTGAATGGGGTGGTGCTGGGCGATCAGGGTGGTCTGATAGTTCGCAATGAGGTCGCGCATACGCTGCTCGTCTTCCTCACGGGTCTGCCCGACAGGCACGAGGTCTTCGATCGGCACGATGAGCGGCGGGTCGGCCACGATACGCAGTTCGCCGTCGATGACTCGCACGAGCTTCGTGAACGCGCTCATGCTGTCTTTCGTTCGCGCCTTGGCCATCATGGCCTCGGTGCGCTTGACCTGCTTCTTGTCGGGGGCGGGGCCCTGGGCATCCCGTACCCACTTGACGGCGTCGTCAGCGCTCAAGTGGCTGTACCACGAGTTCATCACCGGCGAAGCGGCCGAGATGCGCATGCGTTCACGGTACCCCTTCGCCACTTCGAGGTTGATGGCGCGACGCTCGGCGTCGCTGAATTTGCGGTTGCGGCCGGCGATCTCGAAGCTGGCCGCAAGGCGCTTCACGTCCCACTCCCACGGCCCCGGCAGCGTCTCGTCGAAGTCGTTGATGTCGAACACCAGGGTGCGCTCTGGCGAGCCGAACATGCCGAAGTTCGAGAGGTGGGCGTCGCCACAGAGCTGAACGATGATTCCAGACGTCGGGGTCGTCGAAAGGTCCGCCGCCATAATGAGCGCGGCTCCCCGATAGAACGTGAACGGCGACACCATCATGCGGCCGTACCGAATCGGCACGAGTTCGGGCACGCGGTTCGCGGCCTGCTCTTCTAACAAGGTCACCGGATCAGCCCGATCGGCCTGCGCCACCCAGGCGGCGTGGGATGCCCGGGGCACCTCGGTTCGAGCCGCTCGCCCGCGGGCGGTTCGCTGTTGAAACCCGCCAGACAACTCTGTGACGGGCAGTGTGGGTGTGTCGACAATAGCCATGATCGATCCCGCCTGCTTGGGTAGACCTTCAGTGTCCAACCGGGGCTGGTGCGAGTCAACAGGGCACCGTGAATAAGCGTGGTCTCGGCCGTTCAGAGCCCGCAGATCATTCCAAACGGGTGAGGATGCCCGGGGTGAGCCACCCAGATCGCGAGCATCGCGGGCGACGCCGCCCGGCCGTCTTCGGCCAAGGTCTAGGGTGGGGTCACGACTTCGTTCCGCACCACGATGTGCACGCCCAGCCCGAGAGTGAGGCCCCGATGACTGACGCTCCCGCACCCGTGCCCTCGCCGGCGTCTGAGCCTGCCGCGGGCGCTTCGCCTGCCACCGCCTCGGGATCTGCGGCCACCACCTCCGCGCCTGCCGCCGGCGCGCCTGCCCTCGCCGCACCCGCCGCGAACGACAACGGCGCCATGCCCCTTCGCACTCTCGCCCTGCTGGCGATTCCCGCGATCATCATCGGCGTCGTATCGGCGCTCATCCTCTTCTCCCTCGAATGGATCTCCGGTCAGTTCGAAAACTACTTGTGGCATTCGCTGCCCGGGGCGATCGGCGTCGACCCGAACAATGGCTGGTGGATCTTCAGCCTGCTCACCCTGTCGGGTGTCGCTGTCGGCCTGGTGGTCTGGTTGGTGCCGGGGCACGGGGCACGGGACTCGGCGACCACCGAACTGATCGC
>JAODBB010000038.1 GCA_025463745.1 Subtercola sp. | reverse complement strand
TGTTCAGCATCAGGTCGGTCAACGTGTCGACCCGGAGTTGGGTCAACGTTCGCGGATCCGAGGCCGCTTTCAGACCTTTGGCGAGGTCGGTGGCACGGTTGAAGATCGCAACCGCCTCCACCGCGGGCAGGTAGTGCGTCAGGAACGCCATCCCGTCGGCTGCGGGTTCCAGGGTCAGACGGCGGTTCGCGGCGGCCGCGAGGTGCCGGCCGATCGCTGTCGTGGGTTGGGCTTGTTCGAGTGCGGCGCGGGCGTGCCGGGTCAGACGTTGCACAGACACCCGCCGGGCGACCGGCAACAGCCGGGCCTGAAAGTCCGGAACGCACTCCGGTGGCAGGGTCGCGGCGTGCTGGATGATCTTCTCCGCATGCCGATACGAGATCAACCCTGCCTCCAGGGCGGCACGAGTGGCGGTGAACGGGCCGGTGAGGCCTTCGGCGGTATCGACCAGGCGGCGGGCATCCGACTCGCTCAACCGCAGAGCAACCGCGAGCTCGGTCACCAGAATCCGCTGCGTCACAACATCGGGTGTCCAGGCCGGGCCGCCGGTGGATTGGTCGGTGAACCCCACCGCCAGACACGCCAGCCGCGCCTGTTCGACAAGAGCCGCGCGGGCCGCCTGCACCCGGGCCACTTCACGATCGCCTTCGATCACCGCGCTGATCGCAGCCTTGTACCGCTCACGCAACAACACCCGCGACGACGCTGGAGAGGAGGCAGGCGGACCGGACGGCGGCGGAGGGGAAGCAGGCGTGTCAGGCGTGCCAGACGACGCAGGCATGTCAGGCGAGGCAGGCATGTCAGGCGAGGCAGGCGACGAAGGCGTGCCAGGCGTGCTAGGCGTGCCAGCTGACGGTGAAGGTGTAGACGATGCCGGCGACTGTGCGGCGCCGGTGAACGCGTCGTGACCGTCGGGTTCGCCGTCACGATCGTCGTCGTCACCATCATCAGGAGGCGTGAGAATTGCTCGTTTCATGCTTCGATTCAACCACCCCCACCGATACGCAGACGCCTGGATGGCCCGATTGTGGAAAGCCTGACACAAGACTCCATTGTGGAGAACAGGACTGCGCCGAGAACGCGACCGCGCGGACAGTAAAACGTCGAGATCACAACAGGCGCGCACACCAGCGCGTAACCGCGCGACACCCCCGCATGAACGAAACAGCCATCCTCGAATCCACATACATCGCGGACTCAGTCGTCGAGAACCGGCGGCTCCCAGAGCTCGATCGGCAGCCGCTCGGGGTCGTGGATGCGAGCGAAGGAGCCGTAGTCCGTCGCGTTCCACTCATCTTTACGCTCCATCGCGATACCCGCCGCCTCGAGCTTTGCCGCCAACGCGTCCAACTCCGTAACGCGGAGGTTGAGCATGAAGGGCTGATCGGCGCCGAAATAGTCGGTATCGGAGGAAAACGGGGCAAAGACGGTCGCGCCTGCCTCTTGCTGCCACACGCCGTTGTCACCTGCCTCGATGCCGAGGTGATCGCACTACCACTCTGCCCGCGCTTCTGGGTCGGTGCTGCGGAAGAAGAGCCCGCCGATTCCTGTCACACCCACGGTCTGGCTCCTGGTTCTCCTCTCGGCCGGCCGCGAGGAATCTCTTGCATTACCTTTCCACGAGTTGTAATCTACAACCGCATGGTTGTAGATTACATGACTCGCGATGAGACCGACGCGCTTTTCCACGCGCTGGCTGATGCGACGCGTCGCGTCGCGACATCATCGGCCAGGCGTCGCGTCATCATCGGCCAGGTATTGCGTCAGGAACAGTCGGTTTCGCCGCTCGCCGGTCGGTACGACGTGAGTTTCGCAGCGGTGCAGAAGCACGTCGCGGTGCTCGAGCGCGCCGCGCTCGTCACGAAAGAGCGGCGAGGCCGGGAACAGATCGTGCACAGCAACATCGGCACGGTGCATCGGGCCAGTCGCCTGCTGCAGCAGTTCGAAGAGCTGTGGCAGCAGCGCGCTGACCGAATCGGGCAGATTCTCGCAGAGTCGAATTCAGCCGAACCGGGTAACAACGAACACAACAAGCAGAACGAACACAACAAGCAGAACGAACACAACGAACAGCACGAACACAACGAACAGCAGAAGCAACACGAACAGGAAGGCATATCGCCATGACCGACGCCGATTCCATTCAGTCCACCGTCGACAAGAACGCCCTTGCCCTGACATTCGTCGCCGAATTCGATGCGACCCCTGAGCGGGTCTGGCAGGTCTGGCAAGATCCACGTCAGCTCGAGCGCTGGTGGGGCCCGCCGACCTGGCCGGCGACCTTCACCCGGCACGAGCCAGTCGTCGGCGGCGAGTCCCGTTACTACATGACCGGCCCCGAGGGAGAGAAGTCTGGTGGATGGTGGCGAATCACCGCCGTCGACGAACCACGACTGCTGGAGTTCGACGACGGCTTCGCAGACGAAGCCGGCCAGCCGAACGATTCCATGCCGACCATCCGCATGAGGGTCACCCTCGAACCGCTCGCCGGCAACCGCACCCGCATGACCACCGTCGGCAGATTCGCTTCGGAAGAGCACATGGAGCAGATGCTGACCATGGGAATGCACGAGGGCACGACCCTCGCGATGGGCCAGATCTACGCCTTGCTCAGCGGTGCCTCTACGACCAGCGGTGCCCCTACAACCGGTGGCGCCGCGACAAAAGGAGATCTCCATGTCGGGTCGCATTAGCATCGACCACTTCACCACGCTCGATGGAGTCGCCCAGGCTCCCGGTGGCCCCGACGAAGACCCCGAAGGCGGGTTCGAGTTCGGGGGCTGGCAGGCACCCCTGCTCGACGAAACGGTCGGCGCCCAGGTTGCAGAGGGCATTCAGGCGATGGATGCCCTGCTCCTCGGCCGGCGCACGTACGACATCTTCGCCGGCTACTGGCCGAATCATCTCAACGGGCCCGATGCCGAAATCGCGCAGAAGTTCGAGGCGATTCCCAAGTACGTCGCGTCGCGGGGCACGCCGCAACTCAACTGGCGCGACTCGCACCAGGTCGGCGCCGATCTCGCATCGGAACTGTCAGCGCTCCGCGAGCGCCACCAGGAGATCCACGTGATCGGCAGCATCGACTTCGCCCGCACACTTGTCGCCGAGGGTCTGTTCGACCAGCTGAACCTGTGGGTGTACCCGATCGTGCTCGGTGCGGGCAAGCGCCTGTTCCCCGACGATGGGCCGCCGGCGTCTCTCGAGCTGCTCGCCGCAGAGCCCGTTTCACAGAAGGGCGCGGTTCTCCTCCGGTACGGTTCGAAGCCGGGCGTGCCGGGCACGGGCGAAATGGCCTGAACCGGCCCACCGGCGCTGCGGCGCACCGGCGTAGCGCCACACCGGCACACCGGCACAGCGATCACGCGCTGCCGTCACAACGCGGTTCGCCCCCCGTCGACCGCGAGCGTCGCGCCGGTGATGTAGCTCGCCCGGGGCGACGCGAGAAAGAGAATCGCATCGGCGATCTCGTCGGGATGGGCAGCTCGACCGAGAGGGCTCTGCGCGCCGGTCGCGTCGAAACTTTCGCGCGCATCTGGCCGGGTGTGTGTCGGGCCGGGTGCGACGGCATTGACCCGCACTCCTGCCGGCCCGAACTCGACGGCCCACGCCTTTGTCAGCGATACGATCGCCGCCTTCATGGCGCCGTAGGCGGCACCGTTCGCCAGCCCGATCGATGCCGACATGCTGCTCACCGAAACGATGCAGCCCGATCCGCGCGCCGCCATCACGGGCGCGATACCGGCGACGAGCAAGAAGGGCGCTCGCACGTTGCTGAAGTACAGCCCATCCAGCTCGTCGACGGTCAGGTCGGCGGTCGCACCCCAGCGCGAGTGCCCTGCGTTGTTCACCAAGATGTCAATGGCGCCGATGTCGTGAACTAGTTCGCTGAGTGCACCGGGATCGGCCAGGTCGGCGCAATACGACCGCGCCTTGCCCCCGGCCAGGCGGATGTCGGCGACGACCGATTCCGCTCGTTCACGATCTCGACCGTGCACGATGATCTTCGCTCCCTGAGCGGCGAGTCGGTGAGCGACAGATCGCCGAGTCCGGTCGTCGACCCGGTCACCAGTGCGACCTGCCCGGAGAAATCGAGCTGCTGCGACCCTGACGCCACGCCGTCAGGCATCGAGAGTCAACAGTGCGCCGGCCGAGCGCGACACGCAGATCATCATGGTGCCGGTCTGCTGACCATTCAGCACCGAATCGCGATGCACCGGAACGCCGGCCAGCACTCGGGTTTCGCAGGTTCCGCAGATGCCTTCGAGGCACGAGCCGAAGACATCGGCCCCTGCCGCTTCGGCGACGTCGAGAATCGACTGGCCGGGTTCCACGGTGATGGTGACCCCCGACTGCTCGAGATAGACGTCGAATGCCGTGTCGTCGACAGAGTCGAAGACGGCGTCGACGGACGCGGTGAAGCGTTCGACGTGCGGCACCAGGCCGGCCGCCTCGCCGGCCGCCTCGAACGCGTCAAGCAGCCGGGCCGGCCCACAGGCGTAAATACCGGTATCCGCGTCTCGGCCCGTCAGAACGGTGAGCAGTTCGAGGCCCATTCCCTCGTCTTTGGGGTAGACCGTCACCGTCGATCCGAAGCGCGCTTCGAGGGTGTCCGCAAAGGCCATCGAACGTCGCGATCGCCCGACGTAGTGAAGCTCCCACGGCAGACCGAGTCGTTCGACCTCCTCGATCATCGGGAGCAAGGGCGTCACGCCGATGCCCCCGGCGATGAATACGAAGCTCGGCGCCCCGGTCAATTCGAAATGGTTGCGGATGCCCCGCAGCCTCACCGTCTGGCCCTCCTCGACCCGATGGGCGAGAACCGACCCGCCACGACCCTCGGCCTCGCGCAGAATCGCGACCTTCAGCACGGAGCGATCCCGCGGATCACCGCACAGGGAGTACTGCCGCACGATCTTCTCAGGGCCGAGTTCGACGTCGATGTGGGCGCCGGGCTGCCACTCGGGCAGATCCGCACCATGAGGGTCGCGCAGTTCGATGGAGATGATTCCATCGGCCTCCTGGGTTCGCGCCGAGACGAAGAGAGCAGAATCG
>JAODBB010000024.1 GCA_025463745.1 Subtercola sp. | reverse complement strand
CCGTCGCGGCGTGCACCGGCCTTGATTGCGGTCTGATCGTCGAAGAAGAATCCGCCGAGCCCCGGCGAAGCCACGACATCGACAATGGTTCGCTGAGGCAAACCGGTCATGAGGGGCTCCCATCTGTTGCGAGCTGAGCACGCGCTGTCATTGTTTGTTTTCCAGCACTGAAGGCAGCGAGTTCGAGCGAGTCGGGCTCGAGATCGTGGCGTAGCCGGATACTCACCGGGTCGGCGTCGAATGCGGGTGCGATCGACCGGAATTCGAACTCGGTGACGGTACGCGTCGGAGCGACTCGCTCAATCGCATCCGCGAGAAGCATTGCCTGAAGGGGCCCGTGAACGACCAGTCCCGGGTAGCCTTCTACCTTCGTCGCGTAATCCCGGTCGTAGTGAATGCGGTGTGCGTTGTATGTCAAAGCCGAGAACCGAAAGAGCAATGGAGGGTCGATTTCGACGGTGCGACCCCATGACCAACCATCGTCGATGTCGACCGGCGTGCTCGAGTCGCGGGCAGGCAATCCCGGCTCGCGATAGACGATGTCATTCCGGTCATCGATCGAACCGGTGACACTCTGGGCCGAATGCTCGACCGTGACGAAGAGCAATTCGCCAGACCGACCCTTTTTGGAGGTCACAGCGGTGACCAGGGAGGTTCGCTCGAGCAGCTGACCGACCCGGGGCGTGCCTCTGACCGCGATGCGCCCGCCGGCGTACATGCGAACTCGCCCGCCCATAGGCGGAAGGAATTCGCCGGGAATAGGATGCCCGTCGGCGCCGATTGTGGACTGCGCCGCCTGCGGCAAGAATGCGAGCCAATGCCAGAGCAACGGCAGCGGGTCGCCGGTCACGGGCGCTGCGAGGCTGCGGTCGAGCAGGTCGTTCAGTGCGCGCGCCGCGCTCTCCGTGACAACATCACTGCGTTTTTCAACACTCGCTGTCCACGGCTCAGACATTGTCGGCGCCGATTCCGAAGGCGCCGGCAGCGGAGGCAGCTTTGAACTCGTCATCGTTGAGATCGACGAGCTCGCGCAAGATGAGACGCGTATGTTCGCCGCGTCTGGGAGCCCGAGTCGGAGTGGTGGTGTGGCGTCCGACCTTCACCGGTGAAGCCAGGGTCTTGACGGTGCCGTAGAGCGGGTGGTCTGCCTCGACGATCATTCCTCGTGCAGCGACCTGTGGATCACGGAGTGCCTGCGCAACGGTATTCACTTCTCCGGAGGGCACGGCAGCGGCACGCAACGCACCCACCCAGTGTTCTACGGTGCGCTCGCCGATGATGCGGTCGAGAAGAGACAGGAGCTCTTCCGAGTTCTCTTGACGGTCGGCAAGTCTTCGGAATTTCGGGTTCTCAGCGAGGTCGGGCCGTTCGAGAACTTCGGTCAGGCGAACCCAGAATTTCTCCTTAGGAGCGGCAATGACCATCCAGCCGTCACTCGCCTTGAACGCTTGAAAGGGAACGACTGACGGATGTGCGGAGTTGTGTGTGCGTTTGGGTTCGAATCCGGCGTTGAGGTGCCACACCCCGGGGTAGGTCAGCATGCTGACAGCGGTGTCGAAGAGACTCACGTCGCAATCCATGCCGATGCCGTCTCGTTCTGCCGCGCGCAGACCGGCGAGAAGCGCAAGTGCGGCGACATAACCGGTTGCAAAATCGACGATCGACAGCCCCGACTTTGTCGGCGGTCCGTCGGGTTCGCCCGTGATGTCCATCCAGCCGGTGAGTCCCTGAATCACGTAGTCGTAGCCTGGCTCTGCCCGGCGCGGCCCGGTCATACCGAATCCGGTGAGCGAGCAGCAGACGATAGACGGATTGAGCGACTTGAGGTCGTCGTAGGTGATGCCGATCTTTTCGGGAACGTCACCGCGCAGGTTGGAGAATACTGCGTCGCTTACCGTGACCAGCTTGTTGAAGATCTCGCGCCCGGCCGGGGTCGACAGTTCGAGCGAGATCGACTTCTTTCCACGATTGAATGTTTCAAAGAAGAGGGAGTCTTCCTCCGTCGAATACGGCGGAACGTATCGCCCGACGTCGCCCCCGCTGCCAGGATCCTCGATCTTGATGATCTCTGCTCCGAGGTCGGCGAGGTGGGATGTTCCAAACGGGCCTGCGCCGAATTGCTCGAGTGAGAGAATCCGGATACCGGCAAGTGGGAGAGGCACAGATTTTCCTTCAATTTGGTCTGGGGCCGCGATGGTCTGGGGCCGGGAAAAAGGGCTTGGCCCGCCACACCGAAGTCGGTTACGGGCGTGGAACCTGTTTTTCAAATGTTCGGGCGATGTCGATGCGGCGCATGAATTCGACATCGTCGAAGGTCTGCGCATAGGCGATGAATCGCGCGAGAGCATCGGCTCGAGCAGGATTGCCGCTGATTCGAGGGTGCAGTCCGATCGACATCATGCGGCCGACGTCGTCGCCGTCATTTCGGAGCCGGTCGAGGGTGGCCTTGGCCGTCTCGAAGAAGTGCTCCGGGCTGCCGTATCCCGTACCGACGACGTATCGAGCATCGTTGACGACGAGAGAATACGGCACGACGAGATGACTATGTCCGTCTACAGAGGTCCAATAGGGAATGTCTTCGCTATAGGTATCCGAGTCGTAGAGGAAACCTCCTTCTTCGACCAAGAGCTCCCGTGTGCTGATACTCATTTCGCGGCAATACCAACCGACCGGGCGGGTGCCAGTGGTCTTCTCGATCGAAGCGACCGCCTGTCTGATCGCCTCTCGTTCTTCATCCTTGGTCATTTCAAAATGATTGCTCCACCGGAATCCGTGCCCCGCCGCTTCATCGCCGCGCCGCGCCAGCTTCAGCGCGACCTCCGGATTGCGTTCGAGTGCAACCGCGGCTGCGAAGAAAGTCACGGGAACGTCGGCGTGATCCAGCACGCGGAAGAGACGCCAGATGCCGGCCCGTGTGCCGTACTCGTACATCGATTCGACGGCAAGATCACGCTGACCGTCGACGGCGAACGGAAGTTCGTAGAGCCCGTCATTGACGTTGTCGCCCATGGCGAATGACTTCTCCGAACCCTCCTCGTAGTTCACCACGATCTGAATCGCCACTTTCGCGTCATTCTGCCAACGCACACGTGGAGGATGCTCCCCATAGCCGACCAGATCTCTGACTGGCCCGGCAACGTCGGGGAGGTCGGTGCGGCGGAAGAATTGGGGGTTGTAGGTCACGTTCGTCTCCTTAGATCTGGGTGGAATCAGTGGAATCAGTGAAATCAGTCGAGGCCGGCGAGGCCGCGACCTCCGTCTACGACGAGCAGCTGCCCGGTGACGTACGCCGCTTCGGCGCTCGCGAGGAATTGGTAAACGTGCGCAATGTCCTCCGGCGTTCCGACGCGCCCGGCAGGAATCTTGTTCCTTACCGCTTCGACGCCTTCGGGTCCCAACGAATTGATGGGATCAAGCGATTGCGGTGTTCTGATCACGCCGGGGGCGACGGCGTTTGCCGTGATGCCGAATTCGCCGAGCTCGACGGCGAGGGATTTCACCAGACCCACGAGTGCAGCTTTCGCCGCCGAGTAATGCAGATGTTGAGGCCACGCTGAGATGGTTCCGGCAACGGAAGAAGTGGCGAGGAGCCGGCCGTATCCCGCTTTCTTCATGTGCGGGATGGCGGCTCGAAATGCCCGCCAGGCGCCGTTGAGGTCGACATCGATCAGTTGGTTCCAGGCGGCGTCATCGAGGTCTTCGATCTCGACCTTGCGGGCGATTCCTGCATTGGCGACCACGATGTGCATGCCTCCGAGCTCAGAGACTGCTCGGTTGACGATGGCGTCGACGTGGTCGGTCTGTGTGACGTCTACTTCTGCGACGACGACTCGACTTCCGCTCTTTTCTGCTTCCCACCGAACCGGGTCGATGTCGTGGCCGTCTGCGGGATACCACGCTAGTGCGAGGTCTGCCCCTGCAGCTGCGTATTTCTGAGCGGTAGCCGCGCCGATTCCCGATGCAGCACCCGTGATGAGCGCCACGCGCCCTGTCAGTCTGAACATGTCATTTCCCTGTCGTGTTTCGCAGAATCGGTTAGCGTCGTTGAGGGTGAAAACGCGCAATTCGTCGTCATTACAACATCACGTCTCCGCCGTTCGGTCCGAGTGTCTGACCGACGTAATAGCTGCCGCCGGCCGATGCCAGCAGCACGGCGGTCGGTGTGATTTCGGCAACTGTGCCGAATCTGCCGATCGGGAGTTCTGCCAGCTTGGCGTTTCGCCACGGCTCGGATTCGCTGGCGAGAAGCGGTGTCTCGATGGGGCCCGGCGCAATTGCATTGACGAGCACTCCCCGTGCAGAGACCTCGCGTGCGAGCGACTTCGTCAGCCCGATGACTCCTGCCTTGCTTGCGGCATAGTGCCCAGCAGAGTGCCCGCCGATCTGGCCGATCTGTGACGCGATGTTGATGATTCGTCCGTTGCCTCGTTCGAGCATCTGCCCGATCAAGGCGCGCGTGCACAGAAAGGTACCGCGCAGGTTGGTGTTGATGACGCGATCCCACGTTGCGACCGACATGTCTTCGATCAAAGACTCGGTGAAGATTCCAGCATTGTTGACGAGGATGTCGACGCGACCGAACCGAGCAAGGGCCTGTTCAGCCATGGAGTGAACACTGGCTTCGTCGCTGACATCGGTGGAGATGAACATCGATTGAGACCCGAACGACCGAACGCCCGCGAGCACCTCTTCGGCTTCTGCTGCCGTGACTCTATCGGCCACGATGATGCTGGCCCCTTCCTCGGCATAGGCGAGTGCAATGCCCTTTCCGATACCGGAAGCCGCCCCGGTGACCACCGCGACCATGCCCTGAAGCTGTTTCATTCGCGGGTATCGCCTGCCACGTCGTGGGCCTTCCACGTCTCGTCGATGTCGTCGACGGCGGCAATGTCGAAGCGGTGGCGCATGAGCAGCATGGAGGCGTCGTGTTGAACCCTGTCGTCACTAGCGACACCGTCTTCTGCGATGACGACGTAGTAGTCGTTGAACATTGCGTCACGAGCAGTGGATTCGACGCACCCTTCTGTCGTGCATCCGCTCACAATGACGGTCTGAATGCCGTTGCTTCTAAGAAGCAGATCGAGGTTGGTTCCCCAGAATCCGCTTGACCGATACTTCTGTACAACGAGCTCGCCAGGCAGGGGAGCGAAGTCGGGCGTGAACTCATGCCCGGGGGTGCCGGGCACCGTGTAGCGCAATGCTTCTGCATCGCCGCGCGCTGAGCCGTGCATCCGAAGGTTGAAGCGGATCTGGGCAGGGGAATCGCTCATCCGGTCTGCCAGGGCGGTGTTCTGCAGGTGAATGACGAGCACTCCGCTCCGGCGAGCTGCACTGAGCAGCACCTTCAAGCGCGGTACCGACTCTTCATACATGGTGAGGTCGATACCCATGGGGCCGAAGAGCCCGAGTGGACTGATGAAGTCGTGCTGCATGTCGATCACAACGAGCGCCGTGTGCTCTGGCGAGACAAGTTCCGAGAACTCGGTGAATACGTTCTTGCCCTCGACAGTGATCATGTTCGGTACCTCGGTCTCATGGTGCGGGCAATGGCTGCACCGTCAAATATACTTACTGGTCTACGATAGATATATCAGTCTGCATTCGAATCGGCAAGGCGAATCATGCCTCCGACCACCACAGTGAAGTGTGAGGAACCAGAGTGGCTGCTCAAAGGGCCAGTGACATCGCTTACGGCGAGGTGCGTGCCATGATTCTCGATCTCAGGCTCGAGCCCGGGGCGTTTCTGAACGAACAATCGCTCGCCGACGATCTCGAATTGGGGCGCATGCCCGTGCGGGAAGCGCTCGCGCGCCTGGGAAACGAGAGATTCGTCACCATTCTTGCTCGGCGTGGAACCGTCGTGACGCCCTTGGCGCTCGACGATGTGCTCGACATCTTCGAGGCTCGTGAAGCCATTGAGTGCGGGCTCGCCCACATTGCGGCGAAACGCGCGACGGAAGATGATCTCGACCGATTGCGAGGGCTAATTTCACAAGCAGACCAGGCGCGGGCAGCGCTCGACTCCGAGCAGTATCTGCTCGACGATCATGCGGTGCACACCTTCCTGGTGCACATGGTGAAAAATCCCCTCCTGCAGGATGCCGCGGATCTTCTTCTACTGCACAGCCTTCGTTTTTGGCGGCTGTACTGGAAGAAAAGAGTCGCTACCCAAGACTCGATGATCTCCCATTCGGAACTCCTCAAGGCACTTGAGACCAAGGATCCGGAGTTGGCTGAGAAGGCGATGCGCGCGCACCTGCAATCGTCGCGCCAGCTGGTGCAATTTCTCTTCTGATCGTTCCCCGCGGCCTGAGTAATCGGATGGGATTTCTGCCTTCAGGAATTTCGATCGATCCCTCCGGAGTGGGTAGGCTGCCACGGTCTGTCAACATTCGTTACCAAATTGAGACATAATATGTTTGGACGTTCTGGCAGGATCGGTTCAAACATCCATAGCAACTCTTCCCGCCCGAGGGGGCATCCATGGCTCGAAAAATCATCCGTTCAATAATCTGGGGTACGGCCACAGCCGGCATCCTGGCCCTTACCGCATGTTCCGCCGGTGGGGGTGGGAGCAGCGCCGCTAGCGCCACTCCCAGTGCCGCACAAATTCCGCTTACCCCGTTCTCCCAGTCGATTCACGATTCGCTTCCGCCGTCGGTTCTTGCCGCAGGCAAGCTGAATCTCGTGTCGATCGTGCTCCCGCCGTACGCCTATTTCGGCGCCGACGGAAAGACTCTTCAGGGGTTGAACGTTGACATGGCCGCGCAGATGAAGTCGATTCTGGGAATCGATGTCACCTTGCAAACGGTGCCCGCAATCGCAGATGTCGCCACCGGACTTGCCAGCGGAAAGTTCGACGCAAGCATCTCGCCGCAGTCCGACATGGCCTCAACCGAGGCGACGTTCTCCTTCGCCGATTGGCTGGCCGAGTACGTGGTCTTCCTCGTTGAGAAGGGCAACCCGAAGGGTGTCACATCGCTTGACACCACCTGCGGAAAGACGATCGCCACGTTGCAGGGCGGAACTGCAGAGACGGTTCTGAAGCAGGCGTCGACCGACTGCCAGACGGCCGGCAAGCCTGCGGTGGTCATCAACACTTTCGCCGATCAGAACACCGCCGTCTTGGCCGTGCAATCCGGTCGTGCAGATGCCGCCTTCTCGTCGCAGATTCCGCTCAGCTACTTCGTCGAGACCGATCCGACTCTCGAGCTCGCCGGCACCAATCAGCTCAATGGATTCCCGAAATTCTACGTCGGCGCCTATGCGCTGAAAGGGTCTCCGGTCGTTTCGCCGATGCTCGCCACCCTCCAAGCGATGAAGGCGTCAGGCGCGTACACCGCCCTGCTCAACTCCTATGGCATCTCGGCGAATGCAATCGACCCGTTCGGTCTCAACCTCGGCACGGCTGGCCAGTAGCGATTATCAGGAGCAACGAACATGCAGAGCACACTCCAACCCGAGATTGACATCTCGACGGCTCGACACCGGCACCGCCCCTCGCAGTGGGTCGCGAGCGTCCTCGTTCTGGCAATCGCCGCACTGATCATCTGGACCTTTGCGACGAACAAGAACGTCGATTGGGGGGTGATCATGAAGTACCTCACCTTCCCATCGATTTTGGACGGGTTGTGGACGACGATCTGGCTGACCGTCGCTGCGATGGCGATCGGAATCGTCGGTGGTGTTGTGCTTGCGTCGTGCAGGCTGTCGCCGAACGTGCTTCTCAAAGGTGCGGCCGACGTATACGTCTGGTTCTTCCGTGGCACGCCTCTGCTTGTTCAGCTCATTTTCTGGTACAACATCGCGATCTTCATACCGAGGGTTGAAATCGGGATACCGTTCACCAACGTGACGTTCTTCTCGGCATCGACGAACGATGTGGTCTCGCCCCTGGGGGCTGCGCTGTTGGGTCTGGCTTTGAACGAAGCCGCCTACATGTGCGAAGTTGTGCGTGGTGGGCTGCTCTCCGTATCATCCGGGCAGTCCGAAGCAGCGCAGTCCCTCGGGTTATCGGGTCGGCAGACCTTCACCCAGATTGTGCTTCCGCAGGCGATGAGGGCGATCGTTCCCCCGACCGGCAATCAGGTCATCGGGATGCTGAAAGGAACGTCTCTCGTTTCAGTCATGGCCGTCTACGACCTCTTCTATTCGGCCCAGGCCATCTACACGACGAACGGCAAGGTCATCCCCCTGCTGATCGTGGCCTGCATCTGGTACCTGATCATCACGAGCATTCTCTACCTGTTTCAGTCACGGCTGGAGCGTCGCTTCGCCCGAGGAATCGTGAGACCGCCGGCGAAGCGCAAGTCGAACAGACAGGCTTCCTCGCGCACGACTGTCGGCTTGGAAGGAGCTGCCCGATGACTCCGACAACGACTGTTCCCCTTGTGCGAGTAGCCGGGGTGACAAAGAGGTTCGGCCGATTGACTGTGCTCGATGATGTCTCACTCGAAGTCGAGACCGGCGAGGTGGTTGTCTTGATCGGCCCGTCTGGGGCCGGAAAATCAACTCTCCTCCGCACGCTCAACCAGCTTGAGGCAATTGATTCGGGAGCGATCTACGTCGCGGGAGAGCTCGTCGGATACGAAATGGTCAACGGGACTCTCTTGCACCGCACGAAGGAGGACATCACGCGTCAGCGGCGGCGGATCGGGATGGTCTTTCAGCAGTTCAATCTCTTTCAGCACATGACGGCGCTTCAGAATGTCATTCATGCCCCGATCAAGGTGAAGCGCATCAAGTCGGCCGATGCGAAGAAAGCGGGGTTGGAGCTGCTCGATCGCGTCGGGCTTGCTGACCGCGCCGATCACTATCCCTCTGAGTTGTCTGGCGGGCAACAGCAGAGAGTCGCGATCGCGCGCGCCCTGGCGATGGAACCGGAAATCCTGCTCTTCGACGAACCGACCTCTGCTCTCGATCCCGAACTTGTCGATGAGGTGCTTCGGGTGATGCGTCAAATCTCCGAACAGGGTCAGACGATGATGATCGTCACCCATGAAATGAATTTTGCCCGTGAGGTGGCTGATCGTGTCGTCTTCATGGCCGACAGCCGAATACAAGAGATCGGTACACCAGATGAGATCTTCTCCACGAACCCCAACGCACGTTTACGCGCGTTTCTCGGTGCGGTGGGGGTGAAGAGATGAGTGTGAGTCCGGAAGTGCGCATCAATATGAACATCCCGCAGCTCGATGCGGCCCTTGCAGAAGAACTTGCCTCGTTCGATCTTCCGACATTCGGCCACATTCTCGAGTCTGATTTCGTCGAGGGCTTGCAGCGAGTCGCCGGTGGTGACCGTCCGGTCGTCGGCCGAGTGGTCACCGTGCAATTGGCCGGAACCGACTCACGAATGGTGCACTACAGCACCGCGCTCGTGCAGCCCGGTGACTTCGTTGTGATCGAGACGCCCGGTGCCACCTCGCACGCCTGCGTCGGAGGCGGAGTTGCTCAGGCATACGCTGCAGCGGGGGTAGTGGGGGTCGCCGTGAACGGGCCGACCACAGACATCCTGGAGCTTCGCGAGTCGGGGTTGTCGTTCTACAGCCGTGGACTGTCTCCCTTCACAACCCGAAACAATGACGACCCAATTGCAGGCGCTATCAATGTTCCCGTCAGCGTCGGCGGCGTCAGGGTCGTTCCGGGCATGATCGCGTTCGGAGACGAGAACGGTCTCCTTATTACCCATGCCGAGGTGCTGCGACCACTTCTCGCCCGGGTGCGCGAAATGACGAACTGGGAACCTCCCGCCATGGCACGGGTTCGGAACGGCGAAAAGCTCGCCGACATGATCCTGCCCCGTGAAGATCTTGAAGCCTTGAACGCTCTTGCACAAAGAATGGACTCTTGAATTGAAACCGAACGTTGCAGCCTGGTTGAGCAGCCCCAATTTCGCCGCTCTCGAAATCATCGCCCGAGCGGGTTACGTCTCCGTCATTTTTGATGCCGAGCATGGAACCTTTGACCTCAACGATCTGAACCGCGCGATTCCGTTCGCCAAGTCACTCGGGTTGAGGGTGTTGGTCAAGGCCCAGGCGCCCGAGCGAGCAGCCATTCAACAGCCGCTGGATTTCGGCGCGGATGGCATCATCATTCCGCACATCATGGACGTCGAACATGCCAGGGAGGTCTGCGGCTATGCAAAACTCCCGCCGCTCGGTGACCGAAGTCTCGCAGGTGGGCGAACCATGGAATATGGGGGTTTCGATGGGAGCTGGACCACTTCGCAGAACAGCGCAACCCTGTGCCTACCGATGATCGAGCACCCCGAGGCGCTCGATGATGTGGCCGCGATTCTTGCGCTCGACCTCGTCGATGGAATCTTCATCGGGCCAGGCGACCTCTTTGCGCGTCGCGGAGGTGGTGGTTTCCAGGTTTTGGAATTCGAAGAGAAGACTCTTCGTGAACTGGGCCGAGCCGCGCTAGCCGCAGAAAAGCTGTGGATGATGCCTGCCTGGAGCGAGAAAGAACAGCAGATCGCCATTGAGGAGGGCGCCGACACGATCGGCGTCATCCAGGAGTACACGGCAATTCGGTTGTCGGTCGAGGCCGCACACACCGCATTCACCGACCTCACCGACAGAACACGCAACGAAGCTCATGCATCAGATAGAAATAAGGACACCAAATGAAATTCGCATCTGGACAATTCGCAGCCGGCACCGACCCCATCGCGAACCTCGGAGCGCTCACAGACCTGATCAAGCGCGCGGCAGAGGCGGGAGCCGAGTTCATCGTGCTTCCCGAGTCTTCGCTCTACCTTGCCCCAGACCTCTCCCCGACACCAGAGCATGTGCCTGAACCGCTCGATGGGCCATTCATCACAGCCATCGCCAGCGCGGCAGCGCAGTATTCGATCGGGGTCGTCGTCGGCACCACCGAAAAGAACCCGAACGGCTTCCCGTATAACACTGTGGTCGCGATCAGCTCACTCGGTGAGGTGACCGCCCGCTATCGCAAGGTGCACCTCTATGATGCATTCGGGTTTGTTGAGAGTGACACCATCACGCCGGGTGAAATCGAAGAGCCCTTCATCTTGAATTTCGATGGTCTCAAGGTGGGGGTGTTCACGTGCTACGACCTGCGTTTCCCGGAGAGCGCACGCCGTGTGATCGACGCGGGAGCCAACGTCTTGCTGTTGCCCGCGTGCTGGGCCGCCGGTCCGGCCAAGGAGGATCAATGGACGACCCTCGTGCGCGCTCGCGCCATTGAGAACACGTCCTATGTCGTGAGCGCCAATCAGTCAGGACCAGTCGGCACCGGATTCTCACAGATCGTCGATCCAGCAGGCACTGTTCTGGCGAATGCCGGTGAGGCACCCGGACTGATCTTCGCTGACCTCGACGTCAACCGTGTCGACGTCGTGCGTAAGCGCGTTCCGTCGCTTCAGAACCGCCGTTTTTCGGTAGTCCCCAGCTGAAGGCCGAACGGTGCAGGTGCGTGACGGTCCCGTCACGCACCTCTTGCGAACACGGCGTGGCCATCGGCATTCGGTCTACGTTCGGAGGTGCTCTTGAATATGTACGATGAGAGGAATCATCACACCCCACAGGCTAAGGGCGTACCCATGTCAATGACTGACTCCACCTTTGCTGCCGTTTTTGAAGACCTCAGTGAATTCGCCAAGCGTACGGGTGATCTCAAGAGCGACAGGGTCGTGTTGGCTTTCGAGCGCCTGATTCTCAGCGGGCGGATTCCCGAAGGCACGCGGCTGCCTTCCGAGGAGGAAGTCTGCACTGTTCTCGGAGTCAGTCGCAGCGTCGTACGCGATTCGATGCGCACGTTGGCTGCGCGGGGACTCCTTTCTGTGCGGCAGGGGATCGGTACGGAGGTGGCGGCACCGAGCGACGCGGCATTCACGGGAGCGCTGCTGCTGCTGCTTTCGCGCTCGGGCCTCTCGATGAGCGAACTCATGAATGCACGTGCGGCTCTCGAGACCAGTCTCGTCGCCCTCGCGACAGAATCCGGCACGGAAGAGGATTGGGCCGAACTGGAGAGCATCTACGCTGATTTCGCCGATGCGGTCGAACAGCAGGATGAGATCCGATCTGCAGATACTCACGCCGCATTCCATAACGGAATCTTGAAGGCAATACATCAGCCGGCGCTGAGTCTGATTCTCAAACCCCTTACGGCGATCACCGTCGTGAGCGGCACCGCAACGGTTCGTTTGAGCGCTCCCGGTGCGTGGGACGTACATGGACATCGGCCGATCCTCGACGCCTTGAAAGCCCGCGACAGCGATGCCGCTGTTCGGGCCATGGCTATGCACTTCGATGTGTCGAGGCGACCCCAGGCGTTCAAAGAGTACCTCCGACGCGATGTCAGCGAAACGTATTTGGACCACTCTGAACACTGAGGGTGTGAGACACCTGGCCGAGAGTCTTGTGGTCGAAGGCCTGATCCGCGCGTCGAAGGCCTGAACCGGGCGTCGAAGGCCTGATCCGCGCGTCGAAGGGTGGTGTTCGGCTGCCATTAACCTTCCGTTCGCCGGCCGCGGGCACAGTGTGCTGAGCCTCTAAAGGCTCACATCTACTGCTCCCGGAGGGCTGAAAAACACATGACACGATTCTGGCGACCGACAACGGTCGTGCTCACCTCACTGGCGCTCACGGTGCCTTTGCTTGCGTCGGTGGCCCCGATTGCGGCGGCAGCGGCCTCGGCCGCACCGGTTCTTCCCACCCTCGTCGTGAACGAGGTGGATGCGAGCGGCCAACCCCAAGATTGGATCGAGCTCAAGAACACGGGCGCGGCGGCGGTTGATGCATCAGGTCTGGTTCTCAAAGACAACAAAGTCAAAGACCACTTCGAGATTCCGGCCGGCACGACGATTCTCGCGGGCGGTTACGCGACATTCGACGTGGCCGACGCGTTCGGTCTCGGCGCCAGTGGTGACTCGGCAAACCTCTACCTGGCAGACGGCACCACGCTCATCGACTCGTTCACCTGGACGAGCGACGCGGCGCCGGGCACGTGGGGCCGTTGTGACGACGGTACCGGCGCATTCGTGATCAATGCCACCAGCACCAAGGGTGCTACGAACGACTGTGGTCCCGTGACGCCCCCGCCCACCGATCCTGTGACGGTTCCGGATGCTCTGGCGTGGCCAGGCTCAGCCGACGTCTCCACGGCCAGCGTTCAGAACTACTTCGGCCAGAACATGAGCGGACTGAGCTACGAGCTCGGCGCGAACGGCACACCCGACACCCTCTGGGCCGTGCAGAACGGCGCCGGCGGCACCAGCACTCTGAACACGCCGTCATCGACGATGTTCCGTTTGCAGAAGAGCGGCGACAACTGGGTTCCCGCGACCGACAACGGCTGGTCATCCGGCAAAGCGCTGCACTACGTCGACGGTTCGGGCGCTGTCGACGCCGAAGGCGTTGTGCACACCGACTCGGGTACGTTCGTTTCGTCTGAGCGCGACAACGACAACAACGGCGTCAGCCGTCCCGCTGTTCTCCGCTACGACACGACGGGCAGCGGAACCTCGCTGAGCGCGTCGATCGAATGGAACCTCGTTGACGCCCTGCCGACCGTGGGTGCGAATCTCGGCCTCGAAGGAATCACGTTCGTTCCCGACTCCTACCTGACGTCGAACGGCTTCGTCGATGAGAAGACGAATGCGGCCTACAACCCGGCCAGCTACACCGGCCACGGCGATGGCCTGTATTTCGTCGGCCTCGAGGGTACCGGTTCGATCTACGCTTTCGCTCTCAACCAGACCGACGGCACGAAATTCGACCTCGTTGCGACCATCAAGACGGGATTCCCGGCGGTCATGGAGGTTCAGTACGACCCCGAGAAGGCTGCGATTTGGGCCGTGTGTGACAACACCTGTGGCGGTCAGTACGCGCTTCTCGACGTGTCGAAGACCGGTAGCGATGCCGGCCACTTCGCCGTGACCACGGTGTACAACCGCCCCGCCGGCATGGGCAACTTCAACAACGAAGGGTTCGTCACTGCACCCCAGGCGCTCTGTGTGAACGGTGTCAAGCCGGTCATCTGGGCCGACGATGGTGATGACGATGGCTTCTCGCTGCGTGAGGGCACGATCAACTGTGTCGCGGCCGCCGTGACGACCGACCCGACGACGACGCCCACGTCGACGACGGGAGGCGCGACCACATCGAATGGGTCGACCACCGCGAACGGCGGGTCGGCGACGCTCGCCGCGACGGGTGCGGAGCCGGTCTTCCCGGCTCTCGCAGCTCTCTTCATCCTGCTCGCCGGTGCCGCTGCGGTAGTACTACGCCGCCGCAGCTCGAAGGCGTAAGCAGCACTCGTACTACCGAGGTCTGGGGTCAGGCTGGTGCTGGTTGGAAACGACCGACACTCAGCCTGACCCCAGACTCCGTTCGCGGGTGGTGGGTGCGTTTGTGGGTGTAGACATGAACCGAACCCCGGCCGGTCGTGAGGGCTACGCGCTCAGTGGTGACGCGCTCAGTGGTGACGCGCTCAGTGGTGCGGCGGACTGCGGGGGCGTGCCGCTCGTCGTGCTGTCTGGCGCTTGCTCCGTTCGGGTGGAGGCAGCGGTCAGGCTCGTGAGCTGATCGAGGGCCGACCGGATGCACTGTCTGAACTCGGGGGCGGAATCGTCGCCGATCCACGTTTCGAAGCCGATCTTGAAGACGCTCACGCCTGCTTCGGCGGCAAGTGCGGCGGTCAGTTCGGGCGCTCCTCGGCGGCGAAGCGCTTCTGCCACAGCCGCGCCGAGTGAGGCGAGCTTCAGCAGTTCGCGTTCTTGCAGGCTGGGATTCGCTGCTATCACCGCGGCGCGCTGCCGGGAGTACTCTCGGCCTCCCTCAAGAAATCCGGCGCCGACCTGCATGGCGGCGCCGACGACATCGATCGGGGCCAGCGTGGCGGGTGCGGAGTCGATCGACTCGACGATCACCCGCTGGAGTTCGCCCGCGCCGTCGAAGAGAACTTCGCGCTTGTCGGGGAAGTAGCGAAAGAAGGTGCGTTCGGTGACGCCGGCGCGCTCTGCGACCTCCAGAGCGGTCGTCTGCTCGAAGCCGCGCTCGGCGAAGAGCTCGAGCGCGGCGCGCTGAAGGCGCCCACGTGCATCCGGTTTCCATCGTGCCACATGTCCAGTCTATTGATGTCGGTCGCTGACATCACATGCTAGACTGATGGCAGTAACTGACATTGATGGGTGCGGGCCTTCACGGCCGGCTCAGAAGGAGCATTCTCATGCGCGTTTTCGTCACTGGAGCATCCGGCTGGATTGGCTCTGCCGTGGTTCCCGAATTGCTCGAAACGGGGCACGACGTCATCGGCCTCGCTCGATCGGATGCCGCGGCCACCGCGCTCGAGGCCGCGGGTGCTTCGGTTCAGCGCGGCGACCTCGACGACCTCGGCAGCCTCCGTGCAGGCGCCGAACACGCTGACGGGGTCATCCATCTTGCCTTCAAACACGATTTCTCTGACTTCGCAGGCGCCGGCCGAACCGAACGGGCCGCCATCGACGCACTCTGCACCACGCTAGCCGGATCCGATCGGCCCTTTCTCTTCGCGTCTGGCGTCGCCGGCTTGGCGCCGGGCCGCGTAGCGACCGAACACGATGCATCGCCGATGGTCGGCCCCGATGCGCCGCGAGGCGGTGGCGAAGCGCTCGCGCTCGGATATGTCGAGCAGGGTGTGCGATCGGTGAGCCTGCGGTTCTCGCCCACCGTGCACGGCGAAGGCGACCACGGCTTCATCTCCACTATCGTGGGCATCGCGCGCGAGCAGGGTGTCTCGGGTTATGTGGGCGACGGCACGAATCGCTGGCCCGCGGTGCACCGGCTCGATGCTGCTCGGATGGTGCGCCTGGCGCTTGAGAAGGCCCCGGCCGGCTCGAGGGTGCACGCTGTGGGTGAGCAGGGCATCCTCGCTCGCCAGATCGCCGAGGTCATCGGGCGGCAGCTGGATGTTCCGGTGGTGTCAGTGGCACCGGATGATGTCGCCGCACACTTCGGCTGGATCGGTGCGTTCTTCGGCCTCGACATTCCGGCCTCGAGTGACCTCACTCAGCAGTTGCTGGGCTGGACGCCGACCCATCCCGGTCTCATCGACGACCTCGAGGCGAGCTACTACTTCCGTTCGGCCAGTCGGGTCTAGGGGGTCGGCCGTGGGCGGCCTGTTCTACGCGCCTGTTCTACGCGCCTGTTCTACGCGGCCGGCATCGGGCCTTTCGCCGCGGCGAGTTTCATGACGGTCTCGGGCGCTCGGGTCTGGAAGTCGAGCATCTTCGCCCAGGTCGGCGTGATTTCGATTCGGGCCATGCGATCGTAGAGAAAGGTCACCTGCTCTTCGAATCCGGCCCAGGCTTCCTCGGGCAGCATTCGCCGGTTGGCCTCCAGGTATTCGGGCACTACCCCGTCGACGAAGCTGATCGTCGCCATGCCGCGCACGAGCAGGGCGAGGGGAGGCTGGGTGTCGGTGTCGATCGTCAGAGCAACGGCCGGGTTGGCCTGCAGAGCGGCCACCTTCGGTGCGATGTCAGGCGTCGCGAGCACGAAGGCCTGCCCTGAGAAGTGAAATGCGATGGGAATGGCCCGAGGGGTTCCGTCGAGGGCGATGTACGCGAGTCGGGCAGGCAGTCGTGACGTCAGCAGCTGCTGGGCGAACGGATCGTCATTGAGCAGCGCAAGCACCTCGTCGCGGGTCATCGGCGCACCTCGGTCTGCGCGAGATGCTCGGCCAGCACGTCGAGTGCGCTCTCCCAGCCGTCGTAGACGTTTGCGTCACCGCGCGCGCCGTCGTAGCCACGCAGGTCGAGGGTCATGCGGGTGAGTTCACCGAGAGCCTCAATCGTGACCGTGATCAGCGGGCAGTCGTCGGGCGGATCATCCGGGTCGCCCCAGGTGAAGACGAGCCGTTCGAAGGGCACGATCTCGCGATACACGCCGCCCGTCGGATACTCCTCGCCGGTCGCGTCGTTGACCATGGTGTAGGCGTATCGTCCGCCGACCCGCGCGTCGATGTTTACCGTTTCTCGGGGGGTGCTGACGCCGCGTGGATGCAGCCACTCTGCGGCCTCGTCAGGATTGGTCCAGGCGTGCCAGATCTCTGCGGGCGTCGCATCGAACTCGCGAACGAGTGTGAAGCCTTTCGACGTGTCGATCATCGGTGTTCGTCCTTTCGGTTGTCTTCGAGGTGCTTGTCGTCTCGGTGTGTTTGCTCGGGATGCCCGTCCCCGAGGTGTTCGTCTCGGAGGTGTTCGTCTCGGAGGTGTTTGTCTCGCAGACGCTGCTCCAAGAAGTCGAAGCGCTCGGTCCAGTCGGCGCGGTGTTTTTCGATCCACGTCGAGGCGCCGTCGAGCCCCGCTTCGTCGATGCGGCACTCTCGCCATTGCGCTCGCTGCTCCCGCTTGATGAGACCGGCGCCTTCGAGAACCTTGAGGTGCTGAGAGATCGCGGGGCGGCTCATGGTGTAGTTCGCAGCCAGCTCGCTGACCGTCACAGGCCCCGTGCTCAACTGGGTCAAGATGTCGCGGCGGGTCGGGTCGGCGAGCGCGCCGAATGCGAGGCTGAGTTGATCCGTCGATGGCATGTAAGCGATTCCTTACGTAAGAGATTGCTTACACGCTATCCCTCGGTGTGGTTGCCGTCAATGCCTCGGCGCCGTGAATGTCTTGTTGCCGTCAATCTGGAATCGGTGAGATCGGTGAAGGAAGCGTGAATCTCTTCGATCTGACGACCCTGTCTCCCAGACTTTCGGTTCAGCGCAGCGACCCGAAGAATGCTCGCAGGTCGTCGACCAACAGCGCTGGCTGTTCGAGGGCGGCGAAGTGCCCGCCGTGGTCGACGTCGCTCCAGCGCACGATCGTGTTCTCGCGTTCGGCGTAGCGCCTGATGCCCACGTCGTGCGCGAACATGATCGCGGCCGTCGGAACGCCTGAGGCGACCTTCGGTTCTCCCCACGACGCGGGCTGCGCATAACCGACCCACGCCGCCGAGCTGGCGGTTCGCGTCAGCCAGTAGATCATGACGTTCGTGAGCAGCCGGTCGCGGCCGATCACCGTGTCGGGCAGGGCCTCGTGCGGGTATGTCCATTCGCGAAACTTGTCGACGATCCACGCCAATTGGCCGACAGGCGAGTCGACAAGTGCCGCAGCGATGGTCTGCGGCCGTGTCGATTGGATGGCGATGTAGCCGAATTCGTTCTGCATGAACGCTTCAACTCGGGCCACGCGATCGCGCTCGAGTTCGGTGAGGCTCAACTTCTCGTCGTCGCTGAGGGCCCACACGGGCATCCCGAGCGAACCATTGACGTGCACGCCGATGACGCGGTCGGGAGCTAACCGGGCGACCTCGGGCGAAATCGACGCACCCAAGTCGCCGCCCTGAACGCCGAATCGGTCGTAGCCGAGTCGCGTCATCAGTTCGAGCCAGGTGGTGGCGATGCGCGCCGTGCTCCAGTCGTTTCCGCTTACCGGGCTCGAAAAACCGAAGCCCGGGATGCTCGGAATCACCACGTCGAACGCCTCACTCGCCTGGCCGCGGTGCCGCACCGGATCGGTAAGCGGCGGTACCACGCCGAGAAACTCCACGAACGAACCCGGCCAGCCGTGTGTGAGCAGCAGCGGTGTGGCGCCGGTTTCGGCCGACCGAATGTGCAGAAAGTGGATGTTCTGCCCGTCGATCACGGTGGTGAACTGCGGGTACTGGTTCAGCTCGCGCTCGGCCGCGCGCCAGTCGTAGTGCGTTCGCCAGTACGTCGCCAACTCCTCGAGATAATTCGTCGGGACGCCGAACTGCCAGTCGTCGTTGGGCGTCTGCGGAGCCGGTGCGGGCGTGGGTGAGGGTGTGGGTGTGGGTGTGGCGGTTGGTCTGGGAATCGGTACGGGTGTGGAGGTGGCGGTGGCCGCCGGCAGCTGCGCCGCAAAGCGGGTCTGTTCGAGGCGGTGCTGCAGATCATCCAACTCGGCCTGTGCGATGGTGATAGTGAACGGCGAGAT
>JAODBB010000245.1 GCA_025463745.1 Subtercola sp. | reverse complement strand
AGTAACATGAGGGTTACTTGTTACAACGAAGGGGATTGGCCAGAAAAGTGTCGCTCAGTAAGCTCATCGACGAAACCCTGCTCGAGATGGTCAACGTACGAAACGAGCCCGTTCAGGTTCGCAGCTCTACCCGCATATCTGCGCTGGTCGATGCCGCAGCCGAAGTTGTTGAAGAGGTCGGCGTCGAACGCATGACCACAGCCATGGTCGCCGAGCGAGCCGGCGCCTCCATCGGTACGGTGTACCGCTATTTCCCAGACCGCATCGCGGTGCTCTCCGCACTCAGCCTTCGCAGTATGGATCGTTTCCTGCGCCAGACGCGCGAGAACATTCTGCGTGAGAAGCCCGAGTCGTGGATCGATCTCCTGATGGTGTCGTTCGAGACGGGTGTCGAGATGCACCGCACCGAGGTCGGTTTCACCTCCATTCGTCTCGGCGATTTGGTGTCGTACCCCGATGTCGAGCCGTCGGGCATCCGTTCGGCGCGTATCGCGAAGGCGTTCGCCGCGATCATCAGTGAAGACTTCGGTCTGCCGGAGTCGCCCGAGCTCACGCTTCGCATCGAGATGTCGGTCAATATGACCGATGCCCTGCTGACGCGTGCCTTTGTGGCCGACAAGAAGGGTGACGAGACCGTCATCGCCGAAGCCCGTAAGGTCGTTCGCGGGTACCTCACGTCGGTCGGTGACGAAGCGCCCGTCTGAGTGGCGCGTCTTCAGGAGTAATCCGCTCGAACCCTTGTTCGTTGTCTGAGTGTCGGTGGTGTTTGTAACACTGCGTCAAGCCCGGCTTTCGGCTTTGCCAATCGCCGCTAATGGTGTTTTGCTTGGCCCACCGCCCAAACTCGACGAATGGATGGCGACATGATCGAATTCCGAACGGTCACGAAGAGGTTTCCTGACGGAACCGTGGCTGTCGACGAGTTCAGTCTGGTCATTCCAGCTCGTCAGACGACGGTGCTGGTGGGGTCGTCGGGCTCGGGTAAGACCACCCTGTTGCGCATGATCAATCGCATGGTCGACAAGACCAGCGGTGAG
Source organism: Subtercola sp. (assembly GCA_025463745.1). Taxonomy (GTDB): domain Bacteria; phylum Actinomycetota; class Actinomycetes; order Actinomycetales; family Microbacteriaceae; genus Subtercola. Next base: position 2,160 of record JAODBB010000245.1, on the reverse strand, counting down.
ATCGAGATCGACGGCGAAAGCATCTACAGGCTGAACCCGGTGAAGCTGCGGCGCAGCATCGGCTATGTGATGCAGAACTCCGGCCTGCTGCCGCACCGCAAGGTGATCGACAATGTGGCGACCGTTCCCCTGCTCAACGGCGTGAGCAAAGCGGATGCCCGGCAGGGCGCGCTCGAACTGCTCGACACCGTCGGGCTCGACCGATCGCTCGCCGATCGTTACCCGAGCCAGCTCTCGGGTGGCCAGCAGCAGCGTGTCGGCGTTGCGCGCGGATTGGCCGCCGACCCGAACATCCTCCTCATGGACGAACCGTTCGGCGCCGTCGACCCGATCGTGCGCGCCGAGCTGCAGCAAGAACTCATCCGTATTCAGCGTGAACTCGGCAAGACCATCGTGTTCGTCACCCACGACATCGATGAGGCGTTCCTGCTCGGCGACCAGGTGGTGCTGCTCGAGAAGGGCGGCCGCATCGCACAAGAGGGCACCCCCGCGGAGATCTTGTCGAAGCCGGCGAACGACTTCGTTGCCACCTTCATCGGGGCAGATCGGGGGCGCCGGGCGCTGAGCGTCGAGGTGGTCAACGGGCGCAACGTCGTCGTCGACGCCGACGGCCGACCCACGGGGGTGCTGCAGTAGTGAATTGGGTCGTCAACAACTTCGGCCTCGTCTGGAGCCTGACGCTGACGCAGGTGGCGCTGGCCGTGCCGCCGATCATCCTCGGCTTCGTGATCTCGCTGCCGCTCGGCTGGGTCGCCAACCGGTTTCGGCTCACCCGCGGGGCGCTGCTGACGATCAGCGGGCTGCTCTACACGATTCCGTCTCTGCCGCTGTTCATCGCGTTGCCGGCGATACTCGGTACGGGCATCCTCGACCCCGTCAACGTGGTCGTGGGCCTCACCATCTATGCCGTGGCGCTCATGGTTCGCCAGACGGCGGATGCTCTGGCCTCCGTCGACCCGGATACCAAGCAGGCCGCCACTGCCATGGGCTACTCGGGCTGGAGCCGGTTCTGGAAGGTCGAGTTCCCCTTGGCCGGCCCTGTGCTGCTGGCGGGGCTGCGGGTCGTCTCAGTCAGCACGGTGAGCCTGGTCAGCATCGGTTCGGTGATCGGTGTGACAAGCCTCGGCTATCTCTTTCTCAATGGGCTGCAGCGTGACATCCCGGGCGAGGTCATCAGCGGCATCGTGGCGACGCTGGTGATCGCCATCGTGTTCGACCTGATCCTGGTGGGCATCGGCCGATTGCTCATGCCGTGGACCAGGGCCGACCGACGCTTGAGCCGCCGGCGCGTGCCCGAGGTTCCCCCCGTCGTGGCGGTTAACGCATGAACTTCATCGTGCAAGGCATCCAGTGGATCTTTGATCCCGCTCGGTGGAGCGGGCCGGGCGACATACAGAGCCGTATTCTCGAACAGCTCGCGTACACCTTCGGCGCCGTCGCTATCGCGGCCGTGATCGCGATTCCGGTCGGGCTGCTCATCGGCCACACCGGCAAGGGCCGCGACGTGGCGGTGTCGCTCTCTGGTGGGCTGCGCGCCCTGCCGAGCCTCGGCCTGCTCATCATCTTCGCGCTGCTGATCGGAATCGGGTTCAAGGCACCGCTGCTCGCGTTCGTGATCCTGGCCATCCCGCCCGTGCTCTCCGGTGCGTATGCGGGCATCGAGGCGGTCGACAAGCGCACGGTCGACGCCGCCCGGGCCATGGGTATGACCGAATGGCGGGTGCTGACGAAGGTCGAGGTGCCACTCGGTGCGCCGCTCATCGTTGCGGGCATCCGGTCGGGCGTTCTGCAGGTCGTGGCAACCGCGACATTGGCCTACTTCGCCAGTGGTGGTGCGCTCGGTGTGTTCATCGACGACGGGCTTGCGACGCGCAATTATGTCGAGCTGCTCGGAGCCTCGATCGTGGTCACGGCGCTCGCGTTGATTCTCGAGGGCATATTCGCGCTCGCTCAGAGGTTGATCGTGCCACGCGGTGTCACCGCAGGGCAGGTAAAAGACGTTCGAACTCGGCCAGTCCGGTCGCGTTCGACGATGGGATCCCCCATCCAAGAAGGGAAATAGCAATGTTCACAGCAGGGAAGAAAGGCCGTATCGGCGTCATCGCCGCTATCGCGGTCGGTGCGGCAGTCGCACTGGCAGGGTGTTCCTCGAGTAGCACT
>JAODBB010000199.1 GCA_025463745.1 Subtercola sp. | reverse complement strand
GTTTCGGCGTCGACGGTTTCGAGGGCTGCCGTGAACTGGTCGGACTGCCAGCCGTGGGCGTGCGACGCCATGTCGAGTTCGGGAATGTAGAGATAGATCAGCGCGCGTTCGCCGGCCGGGGTGCGATCGAGGGCGGCCCGGGCCGCGGTGAACCGGTCGGCGATGGTTTTGGCGCTGACATACTCGGCCCCGCGCAACACGGCGTGTGTGAAGCCGCTGGTCGCGTGTTTGGGCAGGCCGATGGCCGTGCATCCGATGCCCGCCGCATCAGCCTGCTCGAAGAGGGTGGGCACGGCTTGCCAGACGGTGGGCTGCATGGTGGGGCCCCAGCCGGTGAGCTGGTTGACCACCGTGTCGGTCTCGGGAACGAGTGCCGTGTAGCCGACCAGGCCGTGGGTTCCCGGTGAGGTTCCGGTGGTGAGCGAGGCCAGAGCGGCAGCGGTCGTCGTGGGAAAGCCGCTCGCCAGCCGGCTCTTCTTCGTGAGCGCCGCAGTGAGGTGACGGGCGTGCCCTGCTCGAGCCCGCAGCGACGACAGGCCGAGCCCGTCGACCACGACGATGACGATGTGATTCGCTGGCAGCAACTCGAGAGTGTTGGCCGCTCCGTCGAGGGCGGCGAGGCAACTCGGCAACACGTCTGTGAGGTGCGCGGCAGCGGAATCGAGGGCCGGTAGCATGGGTGGCATTGTGCCAAGTCTGGCACGCACGGGTTCACATCCGGGCACTCAGGTGCCAGATACGAACACTCCACTCACTCGATCCACCAACAAGGCGAAACAGCAGGAATGACACCGAAAACCCCCGAGCCCGTATCCGACGTCGTCGAGAACATCGAAGACATCGACGTTTCGAGCGAAATGCAGGGGTCGTTTCTCGAGTACGCGTACTCGGTCATCTATTCGCGGGCGCTGCCGGATGCCCGGGACGGCTTGAAGCCGGTTCAGCGGCGCATCCTGTACCAGATGAGCGAGATGGGGCTGCGCCCCGACCGTGGGCACGTGAAGTCTGCTCGCGTCGTGGGCGAGGTGATGGGCAAGCTGCATCCTCATGGCGACGCATCGATCTACGATGCCATGGTGCGGCTCGCCCAGCCGTGGACGCTCCGCTTGCCGCTCATCGACGGCCACGGCAACTTCGGCTCGCTCGACGACGGGCCGGCCGCATCCCGGTACACCGAGGCGCGCCTCGCACCGGCGGCACTCGTCATGACCGACGGGCTCGACGAAGACGTCGTTGACTTCGTGCCCAATTACGACAACCAGCTCACTCAGCCCGAGGTGCTGCCGGCGGCATACCCGAACCTCCTCGTCAACGGCGCGAGCGGCATCGCGGTGGGTATGGCGACGAACATGGCGCCGCACAACCTCATCGAGGTAGTGGCGGGGGCGCGGTACCTGATCACGCACCCCGATGCCACCATCGATGAACTGATGTCGTTCATCCCGGGCCCCGATCTGCCGGGGGGTGGAACGATCGTGGGGCTGGCGGGCATCCGCGACGCCTATGTGACGGGGCGCGGCGCCTTCAAGACGCGCGCCAAAGTCAGCGTCGAGAACCTCACGGCGCGCAAGGTCGGCCTCGTGGTCACCGAGCTGCCTTACCTGGTCGGTGCCGAGAAGGTCATCTCGAAGATCAAAGACGGTGTGAACTCGAAGAAGCTGCAGGGCATCTCCGACGTCACCGACCTCACCGACCGCACCAATGGATTGCGGCTCGTCATCGGCATCAAGACCGGATTCAGCCCGGATGCCGTGCTCGAGCAGCTCTATCGGCAGACTCCGCTCGAAGATTCGTTCAACATCAACAACGTCGCCCTCGTCGGCGGCAGCCCGCAGACCCTCGGGCTGAAAGAGCTGCTGCAGGTCTACGTCGAACACCGCATCGAGGTGACCACCCGGCGCACGCAGTACCGCCTCACCAAGCGGCGCGAGCGGCTGCACCTGCTGCTGGGTCTGTTGATCGCCATCCTCGACATCGACGAAGTGATTCAGGTCATTCGCAACAGCGACGACACCGATCAGGCGCGAACTCGCCTCATCGACGTGTTCGACCTCGACGCGTTGCAGGCCGACTACATTCTCGAGCTGCGCCTGCGCCGGCTCACACGGTTCTCGCGCATGGAGCTCGAGACCGAGCGGGATGCGCTGCTGAAAGAGATCGAGCACCTCGAGGCGCTGCTGGGCAGCCAGGCGCTGATTCGCCAAACTGTCTCAGAAGAACTCGATGAGGTCGCCGACCGGCTCGGAACCCCGCGGCGCACGCTGCTCACCGAGGCGCGACCCGCACCCGCCTCCACCGCCGCCGCGCGCAAGGTACAGGCGACGCTCGAGCTGGCAGATGCCCCGTGCCGGGTGTTTCTCAGCACGACGGGCCGCACGATCCGGGTCGACATGCTGGCAGACGGCCTGGGCTCAGCCGATGCGGCAGCCTTCCCTTCGGCCGGCTCGCCGGGGGCCTCGCCGGCCGACTCGCCAACTGAGGATGGCGCGCGAAGCATGGAAGAAATAGACGCCGATCGTGGCTCATCCTCCATCGGCATCACACTCTTCGACGATGCTCCCCCGTCGTCGTCCAGTGCGGCAGGCGTCGCCACCACCACTCCACCCCGGGCCGCCTCGCGCACGAGCACGGCGCCGAAGCTGCGCCGCAGCAAGCACGACGCCGTGCGCTCGGTGGTCGACACCACAACGAGAACCGAGATCGGCGCCATGACGAACCTCGGCCGAGTCATCCGCATGTCTGTGCTCGATCTGCCCGTGGTTCCCGCCAACTCGGTGCAGATGGCCGCCGGCGTGCGCATCGCCGACTACCTCGCACTTGACGCAAAACGGGAGCGTGTCGTCGCGCTCGTCTCCCTCTCCAGCGAGGTTCCGATCGCGCTCGGCACAAAGCTCGGTACAGTCAAGCGCGTCATTCCCGGCGACTGGCCGAACAAACCCGACTTCGAACTCATCACGCTCAAGCCCGGCGACGAGGTGATCGGCGCCGAACAGGCTGCCGAAACGTCGAACCTCGTGTTCGTGGCATCCGATGCCCAGCTGCTGCATTACCCGGCTGCCGCCGTTCGCCCGCAGGGGCGCTCCGCGGGAGGAATGGCGGGCATCAGCCTCGGCGCGGGAGCGACGGTCATCGCTTTCTCCGCGGTAGCGATACCCGCCGTCGACCCGGCCGCAGTAGCAGGTGCCGCCGGCGGCGCCGATGGCGGTTCGGAAGCGCGCGCAGGCGGATCGGATGGCGGCGCCGGCAACGGCAGTACAGATGGTGGCGGTGCCGCGGGCGGCATCGTGGTCGTCACCATCGCCGGCAACTCGGCCACGTTGCCCGGCACCGACGCGGGCTCGGCGAAAGTCTCCGCGCTCAGTGAGTTCCCCGCGAAGGGCCGCGCGACCGGCGGCGTTCGGGCCCAGCGCTTCATCAAGGGCGAGGATGCACTGCAGCTCGCCTGGGTCGGCGCCGCTCCCCCGCTGGCCGTCGCCCTCGACGGCGCCGTGCGTACCCTTCCCGACTCAGGCGCCAAACGTGACGCCTCGGGCACTCCCCTGGCGGTCCCCGTCGGCTCCATCGGCTTCGCAGTCGCCCTCAGCTGACCCGCGCATCCTCGCCGCCCGCCGACACATTGGCGCGCTCGCTCGCCAGCACCAGTCCACTTTCGTCGGAGCAGAGCCGGTTCGCCTGCATTATCCAGATCACCAGCGGTCAGCTCCGACGAAAGTGGAGTTGCGCGAGAGCCGACCGGCGCGTGGGGAGCGCACGCCAGCGCGCGCACGTGAAAGCGGCGCCGGGCATCCCGAAGGATGCGCCG
>JAODBB010000183.1 GCA_025463745.1 Subtercola sp. | reverse complement strand
TGTGTCAGTGGTCGTTCAGCCAGGCTTTGCGCAGTAGTCATGAGCTCCCAGGGTTCTCGTCACATGTACTCCATCGACGGTACGAGCGGTTTCTCTGCGAGTGCTGGAGATTTGCTTGCAAGTGTTTCTGGGTGCTCAATGCTGAAGTTGCCGTGCCTGAAAAATAATCCGCACCCTCGAGACTGCTGCCCCCGGAATAGATAACCGATGTCGCCAGGCTCGAGGTGGCGGGGATGCTCACCAGGTCCACGATGGTTCAGGTCGAATGTTGTGAGTGGTCAAGACGAAGTCTGTGAATGGGTCAGCTCAAAGGCCGGTGTTCTTCGAACAGTGCCCCCAAGCACCTTTTGGCAGACCCCGCTCTGGCAGCACGGCTTCTTGGGCTCGACGAGGCCACGTTGTTGCGTGCCGAAACGATCGATGCGCTGGGGCCGCAGGACGGCACGTTGTTGGGTCGCCTGTTCGAACACCTCGTCGCCCCGAGCCTTCAGACGTATGCGCAGGCGACCGAGTCGAATCTGTATCACTTTCGTTCGAATAGTGGCGATCGCTAGCTCGACTTCATCGTGAAGAGTCTAAACGGCGGCGCTGTGGGGGGGCCAAAGGTCACACTTTTTTCGTGAATTTCTGGCCAGAGCGCCCAAATTTGGTAATATAACAGTCACAACTTGTTGTCTTTCTAACAATTAGTGAGGCCGCAGCCGTTTCAACGAAGAAAGGCACCTCTATGTCAGCCCCCTCCGTCTCTCTGCAGCTCTACAGCGTGCGCAACGCTCTTGAAGTTGATGCGCCTGAGACGATCCGGCGAGTCGCTGCGATCGGCTTCACTCAGGTCGAGGCGTCGTTCCGATTCATGTCACGCATGCCAGACCTGTTGCCGGCCATCCAATCGAACGGACTGAAGTCACCGACGATGACCGCGCCGCTGGTCGGTGACGAAGCCGATCTCGACGGGGCGTTCGCTGCAGCCGTGCAACTCGGCTCGCACAGCGTGATCGAGACCGTCGTTCGCGAAGATCACTGGTCGTCGCGCGAGGCCGTTGCCGACGTTGCCCGCCAGCTGAACGCTGCCGCCGAGAAGGCGGCCGGTTTCGGTCTGCGGGTCGGCTATCACAACCACTGGTGGGAGCTGGAGCAGAAGTTCGACGGCCAGCCGGCCTTCGACCTGCTGATCGACCAGCTCGACGAGCGGGTCGTGCTCGAGGTCGATGCGTACTGGGTGGGCGTCGGCGGCGAAGATCCGGTCGCTTTTGTCGAACGTCACGCCGATCGCGTGAGATTCCTGCACTTGAAAGACGGCCCCATCACTCGCGACACGAAATTGCAGGTCGCACCCGGAGACGGCCTGATGCCGCTCTCGGCGATCATCACCGCGGCGACGAACCTCGAGGTCGCCGTCGTCGAATTCGATGACTTCGCGGGTGACGTCTTCGACGTGATCGGCCCGAGCCGCGAGCGTCTGAATGAGATGGTCGCGGCGTGAGCGGAACAGGGCCCGTCGGCGTCGGCGTCATCGGAGCCGGCACCATCAGCAACCAGTATCTCGAGAACCTCACGGCGTTTCCTGATGTCGAAGTGCTGATCGTCGGCGACATCTTCACAGAAAAGGCTGCTGAGCAGGCGGCGAAGTTCGGCGTCGCGGCGTGGGGAACGCCCGAGCAGGTACTCGCCCATGCCGGAGTCGAGATCATCATCAACCTGACGATTCCCGCGGCGCATGCAGAGGTCTCGCTGGCCGCCCTCGAGAGCGGCAGGCATGTCTGGAGTGAAAAGCCCTTCGCCCTCGACCGCGCGTCGGGGCTCGAGCTGCTCAGCACGGCTGAGAAGGCGGGGCTGCGCATCGGCGGTGCACCAGACACGATGCTCGGTGCGGGCATCCAGTCGGCGCTGCGGATGATCGCCCGCGGCGACATCGGTACACCACTCACGGGGCTCACTCTCTTCGAGCTGCCCGGACCGGTCGACGATCATCGCAACCTCGAGGTGCTGCTCTCGGTCGGAGCCGGCCCGCTCTGGGACATCGGGCCGTACTACCTCACGGCCCTCAGCCAAGTGTTCGGTTCGTTCTCGCGGGTCGTCGCCTCCGGCAGAACCGCTCGGCCGACGCGTACGCTGCAGGTCGGCCCGAAGGCGGGGCAGCAGATCACGGCTCAGGTGCCCACGCATGTCGGCATCCTCGCCGACTTCGACGAGGGCGGAATGTCGACCAGCGTGCTGAGCTGGGATTCACCGCATCGCCGGGTGGGGCATGTCGAGGTGGTCGGAACGGAGGCGACCCTCTCGATTCCCGACCCGAACAAGTTCGACGGTGAGCTCCGCATCCGCTCGAAAGATGACGAGGAATGGCGTGTCGTTCAGGCCACCGGCTCGACGGCCGGTCGCGGTGTCGGCGCCCTCGACATCGCACGTTCTGTCAGAGCAGACGTGCCGCATCGCATCACGGGCGACCTCGCCTATCACGTGCTCGACACGATGGCGGCGGTTTCTGAATCGATCGAGACCGGCGCCCATGTCGCCGTCGAAAGCTCGGCCCCCCGGCTGGCGCCCCTCGACGAGGGCTGGAACCCGTACGAGCGAACCCTCTGAGGGTTTTCCAGCCCTCCGTCCTTCGCAACAGGTGCGGAGGGCTGGAGGGCTGGAAGCCGCGCTACTGGTGCCCGGAGTGCAGCTGCTCGAGGATCTGCACGGGGCGCAGGGTGTCGCGGGGATCGACCGGAACGGGTGAACCGTGCAGCATCGCCTCGGCGAGCTGCCCGTAGAACTCGGTGTACCCGCCGTGTTCGGTCGGGATCTGCTCGGTCTGCCCGTCTGTACCGAGCCTGCCGAAAGCAGCAGGTTCTTCCGTGCCGAACGCGGCGTCGTGCGTTGAAAGGCCGGCGGCGAGCTGCGATTCCTGGGGGTCGAGGCCCCACTTCGTGTACGCAGAGCCTGAGCCGAGCATCCGGAACCTCGGGCCGCGCTGCGCGACGAGACTGCTCATCCAGAGGTGTGAACGCACACCGCTGTCGTGGGTCAGTGCGATGAACGAGTCGTCGTCGTTCGACGAATCGGTGCGGTGCTGGTCGAGTTCGCCGTATACATCGGCCACCGGGCCGAAGAGTTGGATGGCCTGGTCGATGAGGTGCGAGCCGAGGTCGTAGGCCACTCCGCCGCCGGCGGCTCCGGTCGTGCCCGATTTCCAGGCCGGGCGGGCACGCGGGTTCAGCCACTCGAAGCGTGATTCGAAGCGCCAGACGTCGCCGAGCTTTCCCTCGGCCAGGAGCTTCTGCACCGTGAGAAAGTCACCGTCCCAGCGGCGATTGTGAAATGCCGTCAGCAGCACGCCCCGGTTCGACGCGCTGTCGATGAGCGATTCGATCTCGCTCGCTCGAACGGCCAGAGGCTTGTCGACGACGGTCGCGAGCCCTGACTCGATCGTCTGCGCGGCGAGCGAAGCGTGTTGCGGCGTCGGCGCCGCAACGACGGCGAGGTCGAACGAGTCATGTTGCGCAAGGAGTGCGTCGACAGATTCGAAGATCGTCGCCGCCGGGAAACGAGTCTTCGCCTCGAGCACCCTGCCGGGGTCGGAGGTGACGATCGCGTCGAGCGAGTAGCGCTCATCCGCCGCGATCAGCGAGGTGTGGAAGACGCGGCCGGCCAGCCCGTAGCCGATCACCGCGGCCCGAATCGGAGCGGTCATGACATCGCCGCGATCAGTGCGCCGACCTCGCCGCCGACAGCAGCACCGGTTCGGCCGGCGAAGCGGGCGACGATCTGCTGACAGAGCAGAATGTCTGCCCGGCCCTCCGCAAGGCCTGAGCGCGGTTGTTCGCCGTCGTGCACCATGCGGTAGAACGCCTCGAGTTGCGTTTCGAAAGCTTCGACGATGCTGCGTCGCACGACACGCCGTTCGGCGTTTCCGTCAGCTGACGTCACCGTCAGCTCGGTAGGCGCATGCATCAGGTACGGCGACGGGAAGACAAGTTCGACGGTGCCCTTGCCGTGCACGACCCGAACGGTTTCGCGATAGGCCGGAAAATCGGGCAAGTAGTGCCAGGCGAGAGAGAACCGGCCACCGGCGGCGAGGGTTCCGATCGCACTGATCGACGGTGGATGCTCGCCGAACGACCGGCGGTCGCGCCCCGCATCGCGAACCGCCGTGCGCGAACTCTGACGCCACAGGTCGGCGAATTCGATGTCGGTGATGTTCACGTCGAGGCTGCGGAACACCGAGAGATCGTGGGCGAGGCTGCTCACCAGTGCACCGCGGTAGGCGCGCCAGAGCGACTCGTCTGCGTCTCCGACGGCCGACTGCCACAGGCGCGCCTCGTCGGCGTCGGCCTGGGCGACGACATCGGCCGGCAGTGCCGCGGCCGGGCCGACCACGTGGGCGAACTCGAGTTGCGAAGCTCCGGTGGGATGCAGCACCGTCGCCTCGACGCTCCGTACATCATCCACGTCGCGAAGCGCTTCGGCGGCCGCTTCGACGGCCGGGTCGTACTGCTTCATGTAGCCGAGCAGCAGCATCGGCGAGGTGGCGGGCGGGAAGTGCGTGAGCAACTCGTCGACCTCGGCCAGCGTGTACGCCAGCGGCTTCTCGCAGAAGACGGGCAGACCGCGCTCGAAGCAGTCTGCAACCGCTCCGGCGTGCGAACCGCGGGAGAAGATCATCACGGCGTCGAGGCCGCCCGCGTCGAGCATCTCGTCGAGCGAAGAGAATCGCCTGCCGTGCGGCACGCCGAACCTGTCGGCGATGCGCTCGGTCAGATCGGGCGCCAGATCGGCGACCGCGCTGATCTCGAACAGCTCCGGGCGTCGTGCGAGCAACGGCAGGTGCACGGCTTGGGCGACAGCACCGAGGCCCAGAACGCCGACACGGATGACGCTCGGGCTCACCGGCTGCCCGATTCCAGGCCGAACGGCATGCGCAGCGCAGACTTCACGTTCACACCGGTCTGCATGTCGCGGAACCCCGCCTGCCAGTTCTCGATCTCGTAAACGCCGCCGAGCACAGACTCCGGCCGCAGCTTGCCGTCGGCGAACAGCCGAAGCACGCGTTCCCAGGTCGACCAGGTGTGGGAATAGCATCCGTAGAGCGTCACCGCCTTCTTCACCAACGGGTCGAGGCTGAAGCCGAGCGGCTGCGGCCCCCAGCCCACCTTGGCGATCGCGCCGGCGGGGCGAACCAGCTTCATGCTCTGTTCGAGCGCCGCGCTGACTCCGGTGGCATCAACGACCAGATCGGCGCCGAGCCCGTCGTGCAGGCCGGAGACGACCTCGAGCGGGTCGTTCTGCGAGACGTTCACGGTGTCATCGGCGCCGAGTTCGCGCGCCTTGGCGAGCCGGTGTTCATCGATGTCGGTTCCGAGCACGACGGTGGTCGCTGCGCCCGAGAGCCTGGCGATCTGCAGGGCGAGAATACCGATCGCACCGGCGCCCTGAATCACGACGAGATCGCCGGTCTTCACTGCGGCACGCTCGACGACGGCGTTGTACGCGACCGCGAAGGGTTCTGTCATCGCCGCCGCTTCGAAGCTCACGCCCTCGGGAATGCGGTGCAGCACCCGCGGTTCTGCGACGAAGTATTCGGCCATCGAGCCGTCGCGCTTCAGCCCATATCCCTGCCGCCACGGGCAGAGGTTGTACCGACCGCTGCGACAGAGCGCGCAGACGCCGCAGATCGAGGCTGCGGTTTCTGACACCACGCGATCGCCGACGCTCCAGCCCTCGACGCCTTCTCCGATGGCATCGATGACACCGGATGACTCGTGCCCCAGTGTGACCGGAAGAACGCCTTCCGAGCTCTTGCTCTGCGAGTCGTGCCACATGTGGATGTCCGATCCGCAGATGCCCACGGTATGTACTCGCACGCGTACCGTTCCATAGCCGGGTGCCGGTTCGGGTCGGTCGCGCACCTCCACAGCCCCGTCTTCGTACGCAAACTTCACCAGTGCC
>JAODBB010000158.1 GCA_025463745.1 Subtercola sp. | reverse complement strand
ACGGCACTGATCGCGGGCGTGCGGGAAATGGCCGAGCGTGGGCACATCGTCATCGTGGTGTCGCATCGGCGAGCGTTTCATGAGGCGGCCGATCGGGTCGTCGAGATGGTTCGGCCGGACCGTGACGTGCTGGCTCGGACTGTGGCTGCTCGCGTCGAACCCGTACCCGCAGCCGCAGCGGCAGCCGCTGCCCCGCTCCCTGCGAAGGTCGCCTGATGCTCACCACAGACGTATTGCGCCTCGCCCAGCCACGCTGGCGCGCGTTCGCTCCCGGGCTGGTATTCGGTGTGCTGAGCGCGGCGGCCGCGGTGGCGCTGCTCGCAACGTCGGCGTGGCTGATCACGCGGGCGGCCGACGAGCCGCCGATCCTGTTTCTGTCGGCGGCGATCGTGGGGGTTCGGGCCGCGGCGCTCGGGCGGGCATCCTTTCGGTATCTCGAACGGCTGAGCAGTCATGACGCGGCCTTTCGCGGGCTCGCCGACCTGCGGGTGGGCATCTACGAGCGGCTGATTCCGCTCGCGCCCGACGGGCTGCGCGGAATGCGGCGCGGTGACTTGCTCGCACGGCTGGTGGGTGATGTGGATGAGCTGCAAAACCTCCCGTTGCGAGTGGTTCAGCCGCTGCTCACCTCCCTGATCGTGGCTGTCGCCGCGGTGGTGGGGGTGTGCATCCTGTTGCCGGCCGCCGGAATCGCGCTCGCCGTGACGCTCGCGCTCGCATTTCTCCTCGGAACGCTGGTGAACTCGCGCTTGGCCGGCCACGCCGAACGTGACCTCTCGCCCCTGCGCGCCGAGTTCTCTGACCGCACACTCGATGTGGTGTCGAACCTCGACGTGCTGGTCGCGTACGGGGCGATGGATGCCCGGCTCGACGATCTGCGTGAAACCGAGGCCGGGCTGACCCGTGCCGCGCTCGGCACGGCATCGGGCGCGGGCGCGGTGGCAGGCGTGGTGTCGCTGCTGGCTGGGCTGGCGACGGTTCTCGGGCTGCTTGTCGGGGTGCCGGCGCTCGGGGTGAGCGGGGTGATCGGGGGAGCGGCTGGTGCCGCTGGGGCTGCCGGTGCCGCTGGCGCTGCTGCCGCTGGCGTGGGGGCTATCGATGGGCCGGTGCTGGCGATGCTGGCGCTGGTGCCGATTGCGGTGTTCGAGGTGTTCGGGATGGTGCCGCTGGCGGTCGGAGCATGGCGGCAGGTGCGGGTGAGTGCCGAGCGAGTAGCGGGCGCTGTGCCCGACCGGGTGCCGGTGGAGATTCCGGCCGAACCGGCGGCGGCGGTGGCGACGGCAGTGGCGACCATGCAGGCCAGTGCGCTGACTCCGGCGGTGGAGACGGCAGTGGCGTCCAGGCCGGCCAGTGCGCTGACTCCGGTGGATACCGCGACTGCGCCGATGATTTCGGTGGATACCGCGACTGCGCCGATGCTTCCGGCGGAGCCTGCAACGACGGCGACGGAGACGGGAACTGCGCCGGCGATTCCGGCGGCCATCGAACTGGGGGCCGCTCGGCCTCCGGCTCCCGTCATCGAGCTGCAGGGGCTGTCGGCACGGTGGCCGGGTGCCACGGCGGATGCTTTCGAGGGTGTTTCGCTGTGCATCCGGCCCGGCGACCGGGTGCTCGTGACGGGCCCGAGTGGTGCAGGCAAGACGACGCTCGCACATGTGCTCGTGCGGTTTCTCGAGTACGCAGGCGCCTACAGGATCGGCGGGGTGGAGGCGCGCACGATGGGGCAGGCCGAGGTGCGGCAGGTTGTGGGGCTGTGCGAGCAGCAGCCGTACCTTTTCGATTCGAATCTGCGCCAGAACCTGCTGTTTGCGCGCGAAACCGCTACCGACGCCGACCTGCTCTCCGTGCTCGACCGTGTCGGATTACTCGAGTGGGCGCGTGATCGCGGCGGCCTGTCGGCGCCCCTCGGTGAGCGGGGGGCGCTCGTTTCGGGCGGGCAAGCGCAACGCATCGCGCTCGCACGGCTGCTGCTCGCAGACTTTCCGGTGCTGATCTTCGATGAGCCGACGGCCAATGTCGACCCCGATCGGGCCGACCTGCTGCTCGCAGACCTGCTGGCGGCGGCAGGGCCTAGGCGCTCGGTTGTGCTCATCTCGCACGCGGAGGTGCCTCCGGGGCTGGTGACGCAGACGCTGCAGTTAGGGTATCGCGCCGCCAACTGAGGATCAGCGGCAACCCGAGCACGCATCATGCTCGGCGCGGCCCACATCCTCAGCTAGCACTCGCTGCCCATCGGCGTCAGCCGAGGGCGCGCGCCAGTGCGTCGAGCCGCCGCTGCCACTGGGGCGCACGCGTGGGGTCGCTCCTGACGGCGGGGCCGCCGCGCCACTCGGTGACGTGCCGGACGCCGTACAGCGCGTTGACCGCCCACACCTCGAGGCCGCGCAGATCGGTGGGGGTCGCGCGCTCTTCTACGACGGGCACCCCGGTGGCTTGCGCGAGCACCCGGATGGTGCGTGCCGTGACGCTGTCGACACGCGCGAGGTCTGCCGGCGGCAGGTGTAACTCGTCGCCGCGCCACCACAGAATCGCCGTTGTGGTGCCGTCGATGATCGCGCCGTCTGCAGTGAGAATGACCACGTCGTCGATGCCGTCGGCCCGTGCTGCGTCACGCAGTGCGGTCAGTCGTACGAGGTCGGGGCCCTTCATGCTCGGGATGCTTCGCGGGTCTTCACCGCCGTGAGTCGCCAGCACGGCGGTGCTCGACGGTTCTGGCGCCAGCCGCATGAGCAGCGAGAGCTCGTGCCGGGGTGGCTGCCGGTGCGTGCCGGTCTCGTCGTAAGAGGCCGTCGCGCTCAGCTCAACCCGCGGAAACCAGCGGTGAATCGGTGGAATCGCCTCCAGTGCGGCCGCCCAGAAGGTGTCGAGGAGCACGCGATCGGTGTATCCGCTGGCCAGAGCAGACCCCACGAAACGGTCGTGGTGCAGGTCGACGGCACGGGCGCGGCCCTCGGCCACGAGAAACGAATCGGCGACGAGAAGGCGTTGCCGGGCATCCGGAACCGGTGCAAGCGGCTGAAAGGCTCCCTCGCGAAAGACGAACCGCCGGGAGATGAGGTCTGCGGGCTCGGCGGCGGGCTGTTCCGGGGCGCCCTGTTCGCGGGTGGGCTGTTCCGGGGCGCCCTGTTCGCGGGCGGGCTGTTCGGGAACGCTGGGCGGTTCGGTCATGGCACGCCCTACGCTAATACAATGTCACGCCGACTGGTCAGCCGAAGCCTCGGGCGCTGGGTCGATCCAGCGCTCGCGTTCGAGGTGCTCTACGGTGACGCGCAGACGGCCTTCTGGCTCGATTCGGGGGTGGATGCACGCTCCGGAACGACGTACATCGGCGCTGCATCCGGATGCCCGGCGGTGGTGGTCTCGGGCGCCTCGGTGCTCGACGTGATCAGCGCCGAACTCGAGCGACAGGGCGAGAACGACGTCCGGCGCAGGGCGACTGCGCCGGACATTCCGGCCGAGTCTGATGTGAAAGCTGATGCGAATGCAGAAGCCGGCGCTCCGCCGCCGGCTTTTCGTCTCGGCTGGGTGGGCTGGCTCGCCTACGATCTCGACGATTCGCGTTTCATGTTCGTCGATCGCGCCATCGCCTTCGACCACGCGGCGCGTACCGTCACCCTCCTCGCCCTGGAAGCCGGCAGCTCGCCCGCCCAGTCACGCTCCACCGACCCGCTCTCCACCGACCCGCTCTCCACAGACGCGCCCACTTCTACCCCGCCGACCTCACTCTCCACCCTCACCTGGCTCTCCACCACTTCCGCCCGTCTGCTCGCCGCTGACGCGTCGATCACGGCCCCGCATTCCATGGTTCGGGACCAAGAACGACGCGCCAACCCGTCTGGCGAACGGCAGGGTGGCGAGGTGCGGTGGCGGCATCGGCCGGCCGAGTACCTGCAGCTGATCCGCGAATGCCAGGCGCTCATCGGCGAGGGGGAGGCGTACCAGTTGTGCCTCACCAACGAGATCACGGTCGACGTGCATCCCGAGCCGCTCGAGGTCTATGCGAAGCTGCGGATGCTGAACCCGACGCATCACGGCGGCTATCTCCGCTTCGGCGATGTCGCCCTGCTCAGTTCGTCGCCCGAACAGTTTCTCGAGGTGACGGCCGGCGGAGCCGTCATGACCAAGCCGATCAAGGGCACGCGCCCGCGCGGCGAGACGCCCGAGCGGGACGCCGAGTTGCGCGACGAATTGCTCGAGAGCGAGAAGGAGCGCGCCGAGAACGTGATGATCGTCGACCTCATGCGCAACGACCTCGGCAAGGTTGCGCGCACCGGGAGCGTGCGGGTTTCGAAGCTCTTCGACGTCGAGTCGTACAGCACCGTGCACCAGCTGGTGAGCACAGTGACGGCCGAGCTCGCCGACGGGTTGACGGGGGTGGATGCGGTGCGGGCGAGTTTTCCGGCCGGTTCGATGACCGGCGCCCCGAAAATCAGTGCGATGCAGATACTGCGACGGCTCGAGAACGGCCGGCGCGGCGTCTACGCGGGGGCGTTCGGATACTTCGGGCTCGACGGCCGGGTCGACCTCGCCATGAGCATCCGGAGCATCGTGCTGACACCGGCCGGCGCTTCGATCGGCACCGGCGGCGGAATCACGGCGCTCTCGACGCCCGACGATGAGCTCGCCGAGATCGAGGTGAAGGCGGCGGCCCTGCTGGCAGCGCTCGGGGTGGATGCCCGGTAGGGCCTTTCGGCCCGTGCAGCACTTAGCTGAGGGCGTACTTCACGCTGCCACGACACCGAGCATCGTTTAGTACTCTTGACTGTTGGAGTTGCGTGGGGCTGTGCTGTCTGCCCAGAAGCGGTGACTTCTTCTAAGACGAATTGAGACTTACGTGACTATCGAACGCGATAACGCTGTGCGCGGTGCCGAAGACGGCGCCGAACGTTTTGAAACCGCTGAGCTGGCAGACGCGGCGGCGGCGCAGGCTGCCGATGTGAACCGTTACGACTTCGAGCGCTTGCAGAACAAATGGCTGCCGCGCTGGGACGAACTCGAACCGTTCCGCACCGACCTCGACAACGACAAACGGCCGCGTAAGTACGTGCTCGACATGTTTCCGTATCCGTCTGGCGACCTGCACATGGGCCACGCCGAGGCCTACGCGCTGGGCGATGTGATTGCGCGTTATTGGCGCCATCAGGGCTTCAACGTTTTGCACCCCATCGGCTGGGACTCGTTCGGGTTGCCGGCCGAGAACGCCGCCATCAAACGCCAGATCGATCCGCGCGTCTGGACGTACGAGAACATCGACCAGCAGAAGTCGAGCATGCGGCGTTACGCCGCCTCGTTCGACTGGTCGCGTGTGCTGCACACCTCCGACCCCGAATACTACAAATGGAACCAGTGGCTCTTTCTGAAGCTGTACGAAAAGGGCCTCGCCTACCGTAAATCGAGTTGGGTGAACTGGGATCCGGTCGACCAGACCGTTCTGGCGAACGAGCAGGTTCTGCCCGACGGCACTTCCGAGCGCAGCGGCGCCATCGTGGTGAAGAAGAAGCTCACCCAGTGGTACTTCAAGATCACCGACTACGCCGACCGCCTGCTCGACGACTTGAAGCAGCTCGAGGGCACCTGGCCGTCGAAGGTCATCAGCATGCAGCGCAACTGGATCGGCCGCTCCATCGGCGCCGATGTCGACTTCGTCATCGAAGGTCGCGAAGACGCGGTGACGGTCTTCACGACCCGCCCCGACACGCTCTACGGCGCGACCTTCATGGTCATTGCACCCGAATCCGAGCTGGCCGCCGAGCTGATCGCCGGCGACTCCGTTTCGGCCGAAGCGCGTGACCGCTTCGCCGACTACCTCACCGAGGTGCAGAAGAGCACCGAGCTCGAGCGCCAGTCGACCGACCGCCCGAAGACCGGCGTCTTCATGGAGCGCTACGCGGTCAATCCGCTGAGCGGCGAGCGCCTGCCCATCTGGGCCGCCGACTACGTGCTCGCCGATTACGGCACCGGCGCGGTCATGGCCGTGCCCGCACATGACCAGCGCGACCTCGACTTCGCCCGCGCCTTCGACCTGCCCGTGCGCGTCGTGCTCGACACGAATCAGCCGGTCACCGGTGCGATTCCGGTCTTCCCCGACGGTGAGATCCCAGATGATCTGCCGCCGCTCGACCCGGTATCCACTGGCAAGGCGCTGACCGGCGACGGTCGCCTCATCAACTCTGGTGCCCTCGACGGGCTTTCGAAGAACAAGGCCATCACGAGGGTCATCGAGCAACTCGAGGCCGCGGGTACTGGGCGTGCCGCCAAGAACTACCGCCTGCGGGATTGGCTGATTTCACGCCAGCGGTATTGGGGTACGCCGATCCCGATCATCCACGGCTCTGATGGCGCCGAGATTCCGGTGACCGAAGACCAGCTGCCGGTGCTGCTGCCGCCGACCGAGGGTTTGAACCTTCAGCCGAAGGGCACGTCGCCGCTCGGCGCCGCCGCCGACTGGGTGAACGTGAAAGATCCGCGTGACGGCTCGCCCGCGCTGCGCGACGCCGACACGATGGACACCTTCGTCGACAGCTCGTGGTACTTCTTGCGCTTTCTCTCACCGAGCGATGAGACGAAGGCGTTCGACCCGCGTGAGGTCGACAAGTGGGCTCCTGTCGATCAGTACGTCGGCGGTGTGACGCACGCGATCCTGCACCTGCTGTACGCGCGGTTCATCACGAAAGTGCTGTTCGATCTCGGCTACGTGTCGTTCACTGAGCCCTTCAGCGCGCTGCTCAACCAGGGCATGGTGCAGATGGATGGCTCGGCCATGTCGAAATCGAAGGGCAACCTCGTACGGCTCTCCGACCAGCTCGACGAGCACGGGGTAGATGCGATCCGCCTCACCATGGCATTCGCGGGGCCGCCCGAAGACGACATCGACTGGGCCGACGTTTCGCCGGCCGCTTCGGCGAAGTTCTTGGCCCGCGCCTGGCGGCTCACGGGTGACGTCACCAGCGCTCCCGAGGTCAATTGGCGCGAGGGCGACATCACGTTGCGCCGCGCTACGCATCGGTTCCTGGCCGAAGCGCCCGGGCTCGTGGAGGCCTTCAAGTTCAACGTGGTGGTCGCTCGCATCATGGAGCTGGTGAACGCGACCCGTAAAGCTATCGACAACGGCCCCGGCGGGGGCGACCCCGCCGTTCGCGAGGCCGTCGAGACCATCGCACTCGGCTTGTCGTTGTTCGCGCCGTATACCGCAGAAGACATGTGGGAGCGCCTCGGCTACCCGGCGTCCATCTCCAGTTACAACTGGCGTGGGGCAGACCCGGCACTGCTCACCGAAGAGTCGGTGACCGCCGTCGTTCAGGTCGACGGCAAGGTGCGCGATCGGCTCGACGTGTCGCCGAAGATCTCGTCGACCGACCTCGAGGCGCTCGCTCGTTCGTCGGCCGCAGTCGCGCGCTTCCTGGGTGACCGCGAGATCGTGAACGTGATCGTGCGCGCGCCCAAGATCGTCAACATCGCCACAAGGCCCGCTTCTCCCCAGTCGTAACGGCGGGGAAGTTCTCCACAGATCGGGGCCGGGCGGATGCTCGGCCCTTTCTGTTTCGTAGCGTCGGGTCATGTCTCCCTTTCCTTCGCGCGGATGCGCACATTCGATCTCCTCTCTTCACACCACCGACTCTTCGACAGATCCGACGAGCGACGCAGAAGTAGTTCCTCCTCCGCGTTCGCTGATGCGCATCGGAGTCGGCGCTGCTGTCGTGGTCGTGTTGCTGACTTTGGTGTGCGCCGTTCTGGTGTCGATCATGACGCCACACGGGCGCACCGATACCATCGCTCTGGCAGCTGCGAACGGGGCGCGCGTGGTGGGGCCGACGGACTCTGCGTCTGCGACGCCGAACTCCACCGCCGCCGGCACCGCCACCGCCACCGGCTCTGGCACTAGCACGGTGGCCGCCACTCCTGGGACGGGCCCTGGTGACCCGACGGGCAAGGCTTCCTCAACCTCGCCCACGTCTGCTGCGCAGGCTGGTGCGGTTGTCGTGATTCACATTCTCGGATCGGTGGTGCGGCCCGGGCTGTATCAGCTGACGGCTGGGGCGCGGGTGGTGGATGCGGTCGCTGCGGCCGGCGGCTTCAGTGCAAATGCCGATCAAGGCCAGCAGAATCTCGCTCGGGTAGTCAAAGACGGCGAGCAGATCGTGGTGCCCGAGGTCGGCGCGGCACCTCCGCTCGGTTCAGCAGCCTCGGTCGGTGCTGGTGCCGGTGCTGGTGCCGGTGGCGGTGTGGGCGCGCCGGCGGGCGGTGCGGCCGGCGTGCCCGCCGCGCCGGTGAACATCAATACCGCCGACGAAACGACGCTCGAGACCCTGCCTCATGTCGGGCCGCAAATGGGTGCGCGCATCATCGCGTGGCGAACGGAGAACGGCCCGTTCACCCAGGTCGATGACTTGAAGAACGTCTCGGGTATTGGCGACAAGACGTTCGCCGAACTGCAGCCCTTGGTGACGGTGTAACGGGGTCGGCGCGACGGCGAGAACGACGACGATTTTCTTCGAGCGAGCGAGCGCCGACGGCTGGTGACAGATGATCTCTGATTTGCGTTTGGTGGTGCCTGCCGCTGCGTGCTGGCTGGTTTCGGCGGTGCTGGTCGGCATCTCGCCCGGCTGGCTGGGGCAGTGGAGTCTGCTGGTCGGCATCGGTGCGTTCGCGGCCGCGATCGGTGTGCTGCTCTTTGCGCTTTTGGGTGCGGTGGGGCGTGCGCGGGTAGCTCGCCACAGACGACAGCGGCGAATGACGACGCGGGCGGTGCTGGGCTCTCTCGGCGTCTCACTCGCCGTTGTCGGAGTGGTGTGTGTGTCGATCTCGGCCCAGCAGCCCGCTCGCAGCCCGGCACGCGTCGAGGCACTGAGCGGACACACCGTCACCGTCACCCTCACGGTCGGGTCGGCGGCGGTGCAGTCAGAGGCTGAGGGCTTTTCCGGCCCGGAATCATCTACGCGCTTCTCCGCAACGGTCACCCGACTGAGTGCCGGCGGCCGCGAGAGTGAACTCCGGATGCCCGTGCTCGTGTTCGTGCGATCATCATCCACGAGGGCTCCCGAAATCGGCAGCCAGTTGCGCCTCAGCGCGACACTTCAGGCGACCGACCCCGGCGAAACTGTCGTCTACCTCCTTTTCGCAACGGGCGACCCGACGGCGATTGCGCCAGCACCGTGGTACCTCGCGTGGGCCAATCAGCTCCGCGCACGATTTCGCGACAGCGCAGCCACTCTGCCAGGCGAGGGGGCGCAGCTGGTTCCCGGGCTCGCGATCGGCGACGTGACGCTCGTGAGCGATGAACTCGATACGAACATGATCAACAGCGGCTTGAGTCACTTGACTGCTGTCTCGGGAGCCAATTGCGCCGTCGTCGTGGCCGCGATCATGCTGCTCGGCGGTGCCATCGGTCTGTCCAAACGGTGGCGCATTGTTCTGTGCCTCGTTCTCATGGCGGCGTTCGTCGTTCTCGTCACTCCCTCGGCGAGTGTGCTTCGGGCTGGCGTGATGGCGACCATTGTGCTCGTCACGCTCGCCTCGGGCCGTGCACCGCGGGGCCTGCCCGCGCTCGCGGTGGCGACCATGATCATGCTGGTCGCCGATCCGTGGCTCTCGCGCAGCTACGGGCTCGCGCTGTCGGTACTCGCGACGGCAGGTCTCTTGCTGCTCACACGCCCCATCCAGCAGGCCCTGGCCCGTTGGCTGCCCGGCGGACTCACCCTGTTGATAGCAGTTCCGTTGGCCGCGCAGCTTGCCTGCCAGCCGGTTCTCGTGCTGCTGGCGCCGCAGCTCTCGACGTACAGCGTGCCGGCCAACCTCCTGGCCGAGCCGGCCGCTCCGGTCGCGACCGTGGTTGGGCTCGTCTCGTGCTTGGTGGGCGCGCTGGTGCCGGGTCTTGCGCCAATAGGGGCCTGGCTGACGTGGGTTCCGGCGTCGTGGATCGCCGGGGTGGCGACCTTCTTCGCCGAGGCGCCGGGGTCGAGCATCCCCTGGCCCGGTGGCGCGGTCGGAGTTGCGCTGGTCGTGGCACTGACTGCCGCCGCCTTCGTCGCGGTTTTCGCGCGCGAATCTGCGGCCGGCCGCGCTCGGCGCGTCAGACGACATCTGCGTCGCGCCCAGCGACCACCTGACGCACCCCGGATGCCAGGTGCACCGGTCACGCTCGTGCGCATCGTCTCGGCCGCAGTCGTGGTGCTCACCGTTACGATCTACGCGGGCGCCGGTATCGGTTCGGCGCTGGGCGGCACGAGCTGGCCGCCGGGCTGGCACATCGCCGCCTGCGACATCGGCCAGGGCGACTCGGTCGTGGTGCGCGACCCCGATACCGGCCGCATCGCCCTCATCGACGTCGGCCCTGACCCGGTGCTGCTCACCACCTGCCTGCATCGGCTCGGCATCACGACGATCGACTTGCTGGTGCTCACCCACTACGACCTCGACCACGTGGGAGGCCTGAGCGCTGTGCTCGGCCGTGTCTCAACGGCGATGCTCGGGCCGCCTGAAGACTCGCACGACGCCGAGATGGCCGACGCGCTGACGAAGGGCGGTGCGGATGTTCGGCACCCCACCCGCGGAGACAGCGGCGCTCTGGGCGACCTGAGCTACAGCATCCTCTGGCCCGAAGCCGGCACGGCGCTGCGCGCCAACGACGCCTGCGTCACGGTGCAGTTCACCGGGGCGATCAGGTCGCTGTTTCTCGGCGATCTCGGTGAAGACTCCCAGAAGATGGTCATGGCCGCGAACGATCTGACGCACGAGGACGTGGTTAAAGTAGCCCACC
>JAODBB010000151.1 GCA_025463745.1 Subtercola sp. | reverse complement strand
CCGCCGTTGAAGCCCTTGGTTTTTGTCAGAGCGACGTTGGCGACGACACCTGTGCCGAGGAGCACGAGCAGGGCGGTGCCCACCAGCTCCGAAACGAAATCAATACCTAGATTGTCCACGTTGACCTTTCTTCTGTGACTGCGATGTCACGGTTATTGAACCCTCGTCGGCGAGTAACTGCCGAAGAGCGAGGTGCTGAACCATTTCGAAACCTAGTCCTGCCTGCACCCCTCGACAAGGCATGAGGGGTGCACGTTCGTGCATTATTTCGCCTCAGTGAGGTTTTCTGAGGGCGCCGACTTGAGCGTCGTAGCGTCGAGCGTGAGGCCGTGGAAGAAATCGAGGTCTTTCACAGCGCGGGTGCGCTCGTCTGCCAGCTGTGCCGCCGACCATCCGAGTTGCTTACCCACAATCGTGCTCAGCTCGTCGAACACGGGCTGCGTGAGCCCGCCGATGAAGGCGACGATGGTGCGGCGCAGCACGACGTCGGTGAGGTGCACGACGTACTCTTTCGCGATGAGGTAGTCGATCTCCGCGGTGCTGTAGTCGGGCAGCGAAACCAGCGGTGCGTCGTCGCTACGCTCGCCGATGTAGGCGATGACCCCGGCGGCCTTCGTGCCGTAGCGCTTCAGCAATTGGGCGGTGCGTTCGGGGGTCAGGCCCGCCGAATGCTCGGAAACCCAGGCACGCGTCGCCGAGTCGGTGGTGGGGAAACCGACTCCACCGCCGATCTGCAGGTCTTCTGTGCTCACGGTGCGTGCCTTCTTCAGCAGCGCGAGCGTCTCGTTCGTGAGGTGCTCACTGAGAGCGCGCCAGGTCGTCCATTTGCCGCCGACCAGAGAGAGCACGGGCGTCTTCT
This sequence comes from Subtercola sp., assembly GCA_025463745.1. GTDB lineage: Bacteria > Actinomycetota > Actinomycetes > Actinomycetales > Microbacteriaceae > Subtercola. The sequence goes on along the minus strand of JAODBB010000151.1, from coordinate 7,728 downwards.
TGTCGCCGGCGAACACGGTCTGCTCGATGCGGTAGTCGCGTGACACGAATCCGGGGGCGGTGTCGTCGTGCTTCGGCAGCGGGCGGATGCCCGAATAGCGGTAGACGATCTGAGAACGATCGACCGCGATCGTTGGGAAAACGTGCGACACCAATTCGAAGAAGTAGTCGATCTCTTCTTCGGTGGTGACGCTCGGCTGGCTCGGATCGGCATCGATGTCGGTGGTGCCAACGAGCACACGGCCGTTCAGCGGGTAGATCAGCACGATGCGACCGTCGTTGTTCTCGAAGAAGATCTCGCCTCCGGCGCAAGCGTCATAGAGCTCTTGGTTGTCGAGCACGATGTGCGAGCCCTTGGTGCCGCCCATGAAGCTCGTGGCCTTGCCGAGCGTGGTGTTGGTGAGGTCGGTCCAGGGGCCGGAGGTGTTGACGATGACGTCGGCCTTCACGGTGAACTCGGTGCCGCTCACGGTATCGCGCAGCAGCACGCCGCCTTCGTTGTCGCCGATCGCTTCGACGTAGTTCACACTGCGAGCCTCGGCTGCGCTGCCTTCTTTGGCGGCCGCGCGCCCGTCACCGACGATGTCGAGGGCGAGTCGCTCGGGGTTCTCGACGGCCGCGTCGTAGTAGCGCGCGGTGTACTTGACCGAGTCACGCAGCTTCGGAAACTTCTGCATCGACTTCTTGTGGCCCTTGAACTCGTGGCGGGGCACGGTGCCGCCGTCGCGCGAGAACGAGTCGTACCCGGTGAGCCCGAGCTTGATGAGCAGAGCTCCGCGCTCTTTCGGCTTGCCGGCCTGCTTGTGCGTCAACAGCCGAAGCGGTGCGCTCAGGATGCCCGAGAACGTCGAGAAGATCGGGATGGTCGTGGGCAACGGCTTCACGTAGTGCGGCGCGAGGCGCAGCAGCCGATTGCGTTCTTGCACCGATTCGCGCACCAGCCGGAACTCGCCGTTCTCGAGGTAACGCACCCCGCCGTGGATCATGTGGCTCGACGCCGCAGAGGCCCCGGAGATGAAGTCGCTGCGTTCGACGAGAATAACGTCGACGCCCTGCAAGGCCAGATCGCGGAACGTACCCACGCCGTTGATACCACCGCCGATGACCAGAACCTGGGCTGTGGGGCGGTCGAGTATTGCCTGAACGTCGCTGCGCACATCCTGTTTCGCAGCAGACGCGATTGTGTTGTCAGTCACTGTTCACTCGCCTTCGTGTAAGTCGCAGGGTTGCACCCGTGCAATCCTCGTGACTCCTTACATACTGGAGAAGGTCAACACGTTTGGTCAAGCTACTTGCACATACGTGCAGAGTGTGTATTGATTGGGCAGTAGACAGGCATGAACACCGATGGAGGGGCGTGCGATGAAGGTATCTGCGGCCGAGCATCCGCTCGAGCACGGCGCGGCGAGCGAGCGCGTTCGTGACGCGCTTCGTGCCGCGCACCTCTACTACATGCAAGACCTCACCATGGAGGCGATTGCAGCCGAGTTGCACACCTCACGGTCATCCGTTTCTCGCCTGATCAGTTTTGCGCGCGAGGCCGGGCTGGTCGAGATTCAGGTGAAGACGCCGGCTGAGCGCATTTCGACGGCGTTGCAGCGCGTGCAAGACAAGCACCACGTGACGGTGCATGTCGTTCCGGTGCCCGATTCGGCCAACGAGGTCGACCGGCTCGAGCGCGTGGCGATGTCGGCCGCCCGAATTCTGGGCCAGTTCTTCGACTCGAACATGACCATGGGCATCGCCTGGGGCAGCACGATGAGTGCGGTAAGCCGGCACCTGCAGCCGAAGGTCACCCACAACTCGCAGATCGTGCAGCTCAACGGGGCTGCGAATACGCGCACCACGGGCATCGTGTATGCAAGCGAGATCATGAGCCGGTTCGGGCTGGCGTACGGCGCGTATGTGCAGCAGTTTCCGGTGCCGGCGTTCTTCGACGACCCGGCGACGAAGCAGGTGCTCTGGCGTGAGCGCAGCATCCGGCGGGTGCTCGACATTCAGAAGCGAATGGATGTTGCGCTCTTCGGCCTCGGAACCCCGAACTCCGAGGTTCCCGGCCACGTGTACTCGAGCGGTTACCTCGATGAGAACGACTTCGCTTCGCTCGCCGCGTCGCACGTGGTGGGCGATGTGGCGACGGTCTTCTATCGCGCCGACGGTTCATCGGCTGACGTTCCCATCAACTCGCGTGCGAGCGGACCGCCCCTGGCGCAGCTCGCCCGGGTTTCGCGCCGCGTCTGCGTGGTGTCGGGAAAGTCGCGCATGCCGGCCCTTCGCGGCGCGCTCGCGGCACACTTGATCACCGACCTCATCGTCGACGAAGCCACGGTGCATGGCCTGCTGGATGAGTAGCCGCTGCTCGTGAGGTGCGCCGCCGACTCTGCGTGGCTTACTCGGGTGGGCGAGGCCAGGTTGTGCGGCCGCGAAGCGGCTGCTGGTCGTGGTTCATGATGCAACCCGGCTCCCAGGGGAAGCGCCCCTGCGGGTCTGGCCAGACGAGTTGGAGCGCACGCACACTTCCGTAGATCATGGCTCCGACCACGAGGTCGCTCGTGTCGCTCGCCTCGATGAAGGTCAGCGGCAGGCCGTCGCGCGTCAGCTCCCTCGTTGTCATTCCGCCGCTGAAGACCGAACCGTTTCTCACCCGGTCGCCGATCTCGATCAGAAAACTCTGCGCGCTGTCGAGAGGCAATCCATGGCACAGAATCTCGGGATGCCCCATCGCGGTGAGCCCGACCGTGTATGCGAATTGCGGCCATCGTTCGTCTGACCCCATGCCGGCGACCTTCTGAACCATAAATCCGTACTCTGCGATGCGCGACCGCACGAGCCCTTCGTAGTCGAACTCCACTTCGTCTTTCGCCATCATTTGACCCTTTCGTCATTAGTGAGCTTTGATCACTATCATGACGTAACGCGGAGCGTCTCGATGACTTATCCACAGGTGAAGATGAGCGGCCGGGCGGCTATTCGGCACGGGAGCGGGTGAGAAGCACTCGGACGGTCGCGGAGGCGTCACGCGCTAGGTGAGGTCGGTACGCCGAAATTGAGGTCGGTATAACGGCCTCAATTCGGCTGTAACGGCCTCACCTCGTGTGTGTGGGGGTGGCTAGGGCTTCCAGGTGGAGACGTCGTCGAGGCGAGCTACCTCTTCGGGGGTGAGGGTGACCGCGGCCACCGCGAGGAGGTCGGGAACCTGGTCGGCGCGAGATGCGCTCGCGATGGGAGCGACGACGGTGGGCTTCGCGAGCAGCCAGGCGAGCGCGGTGGTGGTGATGCTCGCCTCGTGAGCGGCACCGATCTCTTCGAGAGCATCGATCACGGCGAGGCCGAGCGGGGTCGCGTACTTCGACGCGCCCTTCGAGCGAGCGGCACCCGCGTTGTCGTCGGGGGCGCGGTACTTGCCCGTCAAGAAGCCGCTGGCGAGAGCGTAGTAGGGCAGAACGCCGAGGTTTTCGGCCGCCGCGATCGGTGCCAGCGTCTCTTCGAAGTCGTTGCGGTGCACGAGGTTGTACTGCGGCGACAGGGCGACCGGGCGCACGAAGCCGTTCGCGTCGGCGATGTCGAGCCACTGCCGAATGCGCTCAGGGCTGTAGTTCGAGAGCCCGTAATACCGCACTTTCCCCGCCCTCACGAGTGCGTCGAACGCCTCGGCCGACTCCTCGAGCGGAGTATCGGCGTCGTCAAAGTGCGCGTAATAGAGGTCGATGGAGTCGACGCCGAGCCGGCCGAGCGATGCCTCGGCGGCGGCGCGGATGTTCGCCGCCTTCAGCCCGAGAAAGTCGGGGTGTCGGCTCACCTTCGTCGCGACCACGAGGTCGTCGTGGCTGCCGCGCTTCGCGATCCATTCGCCGATGATGGTCTCGGATTCGCCGCCGTGATTGCCGGGAACGAATGCCGAGTACGAATCGGACGTGTCGATGAAGTTTCCGCCGCCGCCTGCGTATGCGTCGAGAATGTCGAAGGAGGCCTGCTTGTCGGCCGTCCAGCCGAACACGTTACCACCGAGATTGAGGGGAAAGACGTCGAGGTCACTGAGACCGATGCGAGGCATGAAGAACCTTTCGGCGAAGAAGCGGGAGAGGGGTGCCGGCACGAGCGCGGCAGCTTCAAGGCTAGACCCGGCCCCGGGCATCCGAAATTCGTGTGACGAACCTTCTCAGGCAACCGTGGCTGTTTTCGAAGAAAGCAACCTCTCTCGCCGGTTTCGTGTGACGAGTCGCGAAATGAGACACTGAAAGCCGCCAGCAAAAAGAAAGAGACACGTGCACTTTCTCGCCGTCTTCAGCATGAGGAACCGCGCGCTCATCGCGCTCGTCACCATCGTTGTTGCTGTGTTCGGCAGCCTGGCCCTGACCAGCCTCAAGCAGGAGCTCATTCCGTCGATCGACTTTCCGCAGTTGGTCGTGCTGACGAATTACCCGGGTGCGTCGCCCGAGGTCGTTAATGAAGGCGTCAGCGTGCCGATCGAGCAGGCCGTGCAAGGCGTCGAGGGCATCGACACCACCTCGGCAACGTCGAGCACGAACCTCTCGATCGTGAACGCGACGTTCGTCTACGGCACGAATCTGGCCAATGCCGAGCAGAAGATCAGCCAGGCGATCAGCCGCATTCAATCGACGTTGCCCGACGGGCTCACCCCGCAGGTGCTCAGCGGCAGCATCGGCGATCTGCCGGTCATCCAGATCGCCGTCACCGGTGGTGACACCGAAGCGATGGCTGCCCAGATCAATACGTCGACGCTCACCGACATCGAGCAGGTGTCGGGCGTGCGGGCGGCGCAGTTGCTCGGCGACGTGGGCAAGCGTGTCACCATCACGCCTGATCCCGCGAAAATGGCGGCCGCGGGGCTCACCGACACCGCGATCAGCACAGCCGTCACCACGAATGGCCAGCTGATTCCCGCGGGGTCGCTCACCGAGAACGGGCTCACCTACTCCGTTCAGGCGGGGTCGACGCTCACGAGTGTCGCCGAGATTGCGGCATTGCCGGTGACCCCGGCGTCGGCGGGGGGAACCGGTGCGGCGGGCGCTGCGGCTGCGGGCGCCAGAGCGGCGTCGACCGGCGGAACGGTGCCCACCATCGGCGACGTGGCGACCGTGGCCCTCGTCGACAACCCCGTGACATCGATTTCGCGGGTCAACGGCCAGCCGGCGCTGACCATCGCGGTCACGAAACTGCCCGCGGCCAACACCGTCGACGTGTCGAAGGGCGTGCGAGACCTCATTCCCTCCCTCGAGGCGGCGATGCCAGGGGCGACGTTCACTGTCGTCTTCGACCAGGCCCCGTTCATCCAGCAGTCGATCAATTCGCTCGCTGAAGAAGGGCTTCTCGGTCTGTTCTTCGCCGTGGTGATCATTCTGATCTTCCTCATGTCGGTGCGGTCGACCCTGGTCACGGCGATCTCGATTCCGACGTCGGTGCTGATCACCTTCATCGCCATGCAGACGGCGAACTATTCGCTGAACATCATCACGCTGGGAGCGCTGACCATCGCCATCGGGCGCGTCGTCGACGACTCGATCGTGGTCATCGAGAACATCAAGCGGCATCTGACGTTCGCCGAGGCGGGCGGGCCCATCGACGGGGCGGCCCGTTCTGCGGTGATCATCGGGGCGGTGCGCGAAGTGGCTACGGCCATCACGGCCTCGACCGTGACGACCGTCGCGGTCTTCTTGCCGATCGCGCTGTTCGTGCAGGGTACGACGGGCGAGCTCTTCAAACCGTTCTCACTGACGGTCACCATCGCCCTGCTGTCGTCGTTGCTCGTGGCGCTCACCATCGTGCCGGTGCTCGCGTACTGGTTTCTCGGTAGTTCGCACAAGAAACCGAAGAAGGCGAGGGCGACGGATGCCGCGGCGGAGCCCGCTGCGTCTTCCGCCGCAGCCCCCGCAGCCCCCGCAGTCTCCGCTGCCCTCGCCACCGTCTCATCGGCCGACCAGCAGGTCGACCGGGTCAACGGGCGGCCCGTGCGCGATTCGCTCGCCGTCGCCACGCCGACGGTTCCCGGCGGCCGCCGCAGTCGCCGGCAGAGCGCCCCGATCGTCGACGACGAGAAGCCCTCGGCCCTGCAGCGCCGCTATCTGCCGATCATCGGCTGGACCCTCAATCACTCCGTGGCAACGATGCTCATCGCGGTGTTCGTGCTGGCCGGCACGTTCGCGCTCGTGCCGTTCATGAAAACCAACTTCCTCGGATCCAGCGGTCAGAACACGCTCACGGTGACTCAGACCGTGCCCATCGGCTCCAGCCTCGACGCGCAGAATGCATCTGCGCAGAAAGTCGAGGCGGCGCTTCAGGGCATCACGGGCATCCAGACCGTTCAGGTGTCGATCGGCTCGAGCGGGTCGAGCCTTCGCGACGCGTTCGCCGGCGGCGGTGCCAACGCGGTCACCTACTCGATCACAACAGATGAGAACGCGAACCAGGATGACCTGCAGAACACGGTGCGCACCGATCTCGCCGCCATTCAAGGCGCCGGTGAGATCACCGTGGGGGCGTCTGCCGGGTTCGGGGGCACCTCCGACATCGAGGTCGACATCACCGCGTCGAATCAGGCCGACCTGCAGACCGCCTCGGATGCCCTGCTCGCGTCGGTCTCGAACCTCCCCGACATCACGCAGGCGTCATCGAACCTCGCCGCGACCAGGCCGTACATCGCTGTCGCCGTCGACCGTGAGAAGGCCGCCGCTGCCGGGCTGAGCGAGGTCGCTGTCGGCACGCTCGTCTCGAATGCGATGCAGCCGCAGACCGTGGGCTCGATCGGCATCGACGGCACGCAGTACACGATCTACATCGCGAGCGACTCCACACCGGCGACGCAGGCCGACCTGGCAGCGCTGCCGATTCCGACCGTGGCGGGCCCGGTCAGGCTCGACTCGCTCGCGGTGGTGTCGCAGCAGAATGGGCCCGACACCATCACCGAATCGCGGGGGCTCCGCACCGCCGCGATCACCGCGACGCCGTCGACCGACAACCTCGGCGGAGCCAGCGCCGAGGTATCGAAGGCCGTCGCCGACACCACGTTACCTGCTGGCGCCACCGCCACACTCGGCGGCGCGACGTCAGACCAGAGCGATGCGTTCAGTCAGCTCTTCATCGCGCTGCTGGTCGCGATTCTCATCGTGTATGTCGTGATGGTCGCCACGTTCAAGAGCCTGCTGCAGCCCCTGCTGCTGTTGGTCTCGGTGCCGTTCGCCGCCACGGGGGCCATCGCGCTGCAGGTGATTTCGGGCATCCCCCTGGGAGTGCCGTCGATCATCGGTGTGCTGATGCTGATCGGCATCGTGGTGACCAATGCGATCGTGCTGGTCGACCTGGTGAACCAGTACCGAACGCGGGGACTCCCTGTGCGTGAGGCGCTCGTGCAGGGATCGATCCGCCGGTTGCGGCCCATTCTGATGACGGCGCTCGCCACGATCTTCGCCCTGCTGCCTATGGCGATCGGCCTCACCGGGCACGGCGGTTTCATCTCCCAGCCGCTGGCGATCGTGGTGATCGGCGGGCTCATCTCGTCGACGGTTCTGACGCTGATCGTGCTGCCGGTGCTGTACAACCTCGTCGAAGGTGCCAGAGAACGTCGGCGCGTGCGCCGGGATCAGCGCTCTGCCGATCGTCAGGCCGATCATGCCGCCGCCGACGCCGAGCCTCGTCGGGTGCTCGCGTTGTCGGCCGGGTCTGCCGGGTCTGCCGGCGCCGCCGTCGGCGGGTACGGATACGCCGACGAAAA
>JAODBB010000125.1 GCA_025463745.1 Subtercola sp. | reverse complement strand
GCGCATCCTCGACCGGTGCGGGGAACAGAAAGTCGGGCGCCAGGCGGAAATCGGGCACGACGACCGTGGCCTTGCCGACCTGCGAGAGGCGGTAGGCGAAGTTCTGGTAGCCGGTAGACGACCCTTGTACGTAGCCGCCGCTGTGGAAATGAATGACGAGGCGATCGGGATCGGCGCCGGGCGCCGTGACTTTCTTGCCGGGAACGCCGTTCATCACGATCTCTTCGATCACGGCGTCGGCCGGAATATCGAAGGTCGCGCACAGCTCGTCGAATCCGGCTCGCCACTCGGCGATCGGAGCGCCCACGGGTGGTGTGGCGGCGACGAACATGGTCACCACCCGCTCGAGACTCGATTTCTGGTCTTCGCCTACAGCTCTGTCGATGCTCATGGGTCTCGGCCCCCTTGCTCGTGTGACCAACCAAACTTATGGTAGATTACAGGCAAATCCGCGGGAAAGCGAGTGTGCGCCAACCCCACCCCCAGTCACGACAAGGAAGTCTGTTATGGATCTCGGACTAGCCGGAAAACGGGTCATCGTCACGGGTTCGACCCGCGGAATCGGTCGCTCGATCGTGGAGCATCTGCTTGCCGAAGGGGGTGACGTCGCCATCTGCGCCCGCGACGCCGAAGCGGTCGAGGTGGCAGTCGCAGAACTCGCCGGAAACGGCCGCACGGTGATCGGGCGAGCGGTCGACGTGTCGGATGCCCTTGCTCTGACGGCGTGGATCGACGATGCGGCAGCCCAACTCGGCGGGCTCGACATCTTCGTGCCGAACGTCAGTGCCGGCGGCGGACCGGACAAATGGCAGGTCGTCTTCGAGAACGACGTGCTGGGCACGGTTCGCGGAATCGAGGCCGCGCTGCCTCATCTGAAAGCCGCCGGTGGCGGGGCGATCACGATCATCAATACGACAGCCGCCGTCGAGACCTTCCGGGGCCCGACGGCGTATGCAGCCTTCAAGGCCGGCTTGCTGAACTACGCGAAGAACCTCAGCTACGAACTCGGCGCCGACAGTATCAGGGTGAACAGCGTTCTGCCCGGCCCGGTGTACTTCGAGGGTGGCGCCTGGGAGACGATCGAGAAGGCGAAACCCGAGTTCGTCGCCTCGCTCACCGAACAGATTCCACTCGGGCGCATGGCCGACCCTTCCGACGTAGCCCGGGCGGTCACGTTTCTCGTCAGTGACGCTGCACGCTATATCAGCGGTACGGCGCTGGTGGTGGATGGCGGATTTTTGCACCGTGTTCAGTACTGAGGGCTCGCCGTCACGGCAGCTCGTCCAACGTGCCCAGAGAGAAGAGAGAAACGAATGGATTTCACTGGCAAAGTAGCCCTGGTCACGGGCGGGGGGTCTGGAATTGGCGCAGCGGTGTCGAAGACCCTGGCGGCCCATGGTGCTCGCGTCGTTGTTGCCGACCTCGCCGATGAGGGGGGTGCCGCCGTCGTAGCGGCCATCCGCGAGAGCGATGGCGAGGCCGCCTTCGTTCACGCCGACGTCACAGAACCGGCCGACGTTCAGGCGATGGTCGACTTCGCCGTCTCGACGTTCGGGCGTCTGGATGTTGCGCACAATAACGCGGGCATCGTGCATCCGCCTGCCGAACTTCACGAGTTCGATCTCGAAACATTTCAGCGGGTGCTGCGCATCAATACGCAGAGCGTCTTCTTGTGTCTGCGGGCTGAGATCGCTTACTTTCTCGAGCACGGCGGAGGGGTGATCGTGAACACCGCCTCGGGAGCCGGCATCGGTGCCGTACCCGACCTGTCGGCCTACATCACCAGCAAGCACGCCGTAGTGGGACTCACCCGGGCGGCCGCCGTGGAATACGCCGGCCGCAGCATCCGGGTCAACGCCGTCGCCCCGGGAACCGTCGAGACGCCGATGACGGCGGGAATGTCGACCGAACAGCTGACAGAGCTGAACGCCACGATGCCCCTCGGCAGAATGGCCAAGCCGCAAGAGGTGGCGAACGTCGTCGCCTTTCTGCTCTCTGACGACTCGAGCTATATGAACGGCGCCATTCTTCCCGTCGACGGCGGATCTAACGCTAAGGCGTGACGTCTGAGGCTTCTACAACGACTGGATATATCTTCCAACCGTACGGTTGACAAAAGTGTGCCGATCCGGTGAACTATCCCTAGTTTCGCGAATGCGTGGGAACCTGCCAGGCACAGACGAACGTTCAGGTGTGCATCGGCGCCCCCACCTCGTGAGAGGTTCCACCGAATGCAACCCATTCCACGAGAGGAATCACAATGCAACGAGGCATTATCAAGGTGGTGACCGCGACAATCGCGGTGGCCGCGGTCGTCGGGTTGGCCGCGTGTGCGCCAACCGCGTCGACAGGAACAAGCAGCACCTCGGCCGGCGCAGCGACGGCCGATCCGGTCAAGCAGTATGCCAACGCCCAGGAAGTCATCGACTCCTACCCGACCACCGACTACTGCGGCACGAAAGACCTCAGCCTCGCCTTCCCGGCAGGCATCGTCAACGCGTGGATGAAGCAGAGCTACTACATGATCCAGCAGGAGGCGGCCAAGTGCCCCAACATCAAGAACCTGCAGATCGTCGACGCCGGCGTCGACCAGCAGAAGGCTGTTTCTGACGTCAACTCGCTCGTTGCTCAGGGCGTCAACGGAATCGTCACGCTGCCCATCTTCGGTGCGGCTCAGGTTCCGTCGTTCAAGGCGGCCATGAAGGCCGGTGTTCCCGTCGTCACCTTCGTCTCCGACTCCGGTGGTGTTGTCGGCACCGACGTCGCCGCACAGGTCGACCAAGACATTCCTGCTCTAGGCCAGGCCTGGGCCGACTACCTCGGTAAGAACCTCAAGACCGGTTCCGTCGTCTTCCTCGGCAATGCTCCCGGCCAGCCGTCGAGCCAGGCCGCGTTCGACGCCTTCAAGACCGCCCTTGCCGCCTACCCGGGTCTGACCCTCGTCGAGCCTGAGTTCGTTCCGACCAACAACTCGGCCGTCACGAAGAAGCAGCAGATGACAGCGATGCTGGCCAAGCACGGCCGTATCGACGCCGTGGTCAGCGACAACGGGGCGATCGACTCGTCGGTCATCGACGCGTATCAGGAAGCGGGAATGGCTCTGCCGTACATCGCCAATGACAACACGACGAACGGTCTGAACTGCGTCTGGCAGAAGACCAACTTCCCGTTGTTCTCACTCGATGGTTCGAACGTTGCCGGCGTCGTCGGTTTCCGTCACCTGCTCGCGGCTGTGAACAACATTCCGACCACCGAGCCGACCGTGGTGAAGCAGTTCATTTCTGCCGACACCCTCGGCACCGTGCCCGCAAAGTGCGACCCGAGTGTCTCGCCCGATGCCGACTGGTCGACGGGTCTCACGGCAGATCAGTTCAAGCAGATTCTCGGCTAACACATGACAAACCAGGAAGTTCTCGAGGTGAGCCCGACGCAATCAACGGCAGAAGCGCTTCGTCTCACGAAAGTCACCCGTACCTTTCCGGGTGTGCGCGCGCTCGACAATGTGGATCTCATCGTCACCTACGGTGAAGTGCACGGGGTGCTGGGAGAGAACGGCGCCGGAAAGTCGACTCTGATGGCGATCGCCTCTGGCGCGCTTTCAGCAGATGAGGGCACGGTCACCGTGGCAGGCCAGATGCTGACCGCCGCCGACCCGATGCGCGCTCGAGAACTCGGTCTCGCCATCGTTCGTCAGGAGCCAGCACTCATGCCGGATCTGACGGTCGCTGAGAACCTGTACCTGGGTGTGAGCCCGGACAAGCGTCCGGGCTCACACGACATCGAAAAATGGGCTGACAGCAAGCTCGCGCTGTGGGGAGAGAACGTTCCCGTGCGCTCTGGCGACCGGGTGGAGCAGCTGCATCCGCAACAGCGGTTCATCGTCGAGATCGTGCGGGCGCTCAGTCAAGACCCCGATGTGCTCGTGCTCGATGAGCCGACCGAACACCTGCTCAAAGACGAGGTCGAGATCCTCTTCGGTCACATCCGCGCACACACCGCGCGCGGCAAGGCCGTCGTCTACATCTCGCATCGCATCCATGAGGTCAAGCAGATCACCGACCGCATCACCGTTCTTCGAAACGGTCGCACGGTGGGCACCTTCGATGCCCCTGATATGACCGAAGAGCAGATCGTCGGCCTGATCATCGGTCGCGATCTTGATGTCTACTTTCCCGACAAGCGAGATCGCAGTGTCGAGACTCCGGTCGTGCTCGAACTCGACAACTTCGCGACGAAGGGGCTCGACCCGCTGTCGATCTCGTTCAGAAAGGGCGAGATCATCGGTTTGGCCGGCATCGAGGGCAACGGCCAGCGTGAGCTCATCCGAGCGCTCGCCGCGGTCGAGCGCTCCAGCGGCGGCGTGATGATCAGCGGGCGCAGGTACTCCCGCTACAACCACAAGGTCATGGCGAAGAACAACGTCGTGTATCTGCCTGGCGATCGGCACAACGAGGGCATTCTCACCGGGCTATCGGTGCGTGAGAACATCGCCTACCGAAACTTCAAGGTTTTGGGCCCGGGCGGCTTCGTTCGGTCGAGACGTGAAAAAGAGCTGGTCACGGGCGTCATCTCTGACTACAACGTGAAGACTCCCTCGCTCGACACCCCCATCGATTCCTTGTCGGGTGGTAACCAGCAGAAGGCTTTGATCGGGTCTGCCCTCACCGGCAAGCCGACACTGTTTCTCGTCGACGAGCCCACCCAGGGTGTCGACATCGGTGCGCGAAGCGAGATCTACGCTCTGATGCGCCAGGCCGCCGACGACGGCGCCGTCGTCATCATGCTCTCGTCTGACGCCGCCGAACTGGCCGGCGTCGCCGATCGGGTTCTCGTCTTCTCGCGCGGTCACGTCATCAGCCAGATCGAGGGCGACGACCTCGACGAGCGCCACATCACGGGCGCCGCACTCACCTCAGACACCGAGCGCGAACGCTCAGGCGTGGCGAGCAGGCACCGCGTCGCGAACTGGCTCGCCGGCGATCAGGCACCCGTTGCCGTGGTGAGCGTGATCATCATCGCGATGACACTGGTGGGCATCATCTCGAACCCGCTCTTCGTCGGGTACTACAACATCAACGGCATGCTCGCACTCGCCGCGACCCTCGGGTTCGTGGCCTTCGGTCAGCTTTTCGTCTTGCTGACCGGGGGCATCGACATCTCTGTCGGGCCTGTCGTCGGTCTGGTGGTCAACATTGCGTCGTTCTATCTCATCGACGGGGCGACGATCAGTCAGCAGCTCGGTGGCTGGGGGCTCATGTTCGGTGCGGCCCTGTTTGTGGGCTTCATCAACTGGGTCTTGATCGACTTCGTGAAACTCAGCCCGCTGATCGCAACCCTGATCACCTACATGGGTGTGCAGGGTGTGTCGTTCGTTCTCCGGCCGAGCCCCGGCGGCACCATCAGCTCGACCATCACCGATGCCATCACAACGTCGCTCGGCCCGATTCCGGTCACCTTCATCGTTCTGCTCGGCATCGGCATCGGCCTGGGCATCGCGCTCAAGCGCAGCCGCCCCGGCATCATCATTCGTGCTGTGGGTTCGCGTGAAGAGTCGGCTCGCGTGAACGGGCTCCACCCGAAGCGGGTGCGATTGCTCGCCTACCTCGCCTGCAGCTTCTTCGCGGCGCTCGGGGGTGTGCTCTTCATGGCCCAGACGGCAACGGGTGACGCGGCGGGCGGTGTGAACCTCACACTGCTCAGCATCACGGCGGCTGTCGTCGGTGGCGCGAGCGTGTTCGGCGGCCGGGGTTCATTCATCGGCGCTCTTCTGGGCGCGCTGCTCGTTCAAGTGGTCAGCTCGCTGACCGTCTTCCTGCGCGTCAGCTCCGACTGGCAGTTCTATCTCGTCGGCCTCATGACCATCGGCGCGGTCGCACTGTATTCGATCGCCAGGCGGCGTGCCGCCGTCAGGCACTAGGAGAAACCCATGACAACGCAACAATTAACGAGTCCTGGGCGCGGTTTCTCGCCGCCTCCGCAGCTGACGACGGCGAGCTTCGTGACGCGCGTCGCCCGGCTTCAGGCCACTCCGGTGGTCGGTGCAACGGTGTTGCTGTTCATCGTCGCCGCGATCATCGCGCCGCGAACGTTCACCCCGGCTTCGATCAATGCGATCGTGATTCCTTCTGCCATCTTGGCGATCGCCGCGATCGGTCAGACGCTCGTCATTCAGCAGAAGGGCATCGACCTCTCGGTCGGCGGCATGATCACGCTCTCGGCTGTCACGGTGGGCACGCTCAACTCGTCGGGTGCCCCGCTGTGGGCCTACGTCATCATCATTCCGATCATCGCCCTGATCGGCGGCACGATAAACGGCCTGATCGTCACCCGGTTGCACATCACTCCGATCCTGGCGACTCTGGCCACGAACTCCCTGTTCCTCGGCGCTGTCTGGACCACCTCGAAGGGCATCGCCCAGACCGTTCCCGACGCGCTCATCTCTTTCACGAAGGGGTCGATTCTCGGGCTGCCGATCATCGGCTGGTTCGCCATCGTGCTGGTGGTCGTCGTCGCGATTCTGATGGGCACATCGGTGTTCGGCCGCCGCTTCACCGGTGTCGGCTCGAGCCCAGCCGCTGCGCAAGCCACAGGCGTGGTCGTCGAACGTCATATTCTGATCGGCTACATCTCCTCGAGCGCCTTCGCCGCACTGGCCGGCGTTCTGCTGGCAGGGTATGCCGGAACCGCCAGCTACGACATCGGAGTCTCCTACCAGCT
>JAODBB010000123.1 GCA_025463745.1 Subtercola sp. | reverse complement strand
CCGCCGTTGAAGCCCTTGGTTTTTGTCAGAGCGACGTTGGCGACGACACCTGTGCCGAGGAGCACGAGCAGGGCGGTGCCCACCAGCTCCGAAACGAAATCAATACCTAGATTGTCCACGTTGACCTCTCAGATTTGAACTTCTTCGATCGCGGTTTCACTCTACTCGCGGGTGACCAAATGGGCGTAGGTTTGTGCTCGAGTATCGGCAGCCGTGTCGACCCTTAACTATTAGGTGAAGGATATTCAATGAAGAAGCTCATCAATGATCCGAAAAACGTCGTAGCAGAGGCGGTGGCCGGCATCTCGGCCGCTCACGGCGATCTCGTCACCGTTTTCTACGACCCGATCTATATCGTGCGCAAAGACGCGCCCATCTCCGGCAAGGTCGGCCTCGTGAGCGGTGGCGGCGGTGGGCACGAACCACTGCACGGCGGTTTTGTCGGCTTCGGCATGCTCGACGCCGCCGTTCCAGGCCCCATTTTCACGTCTCCCACACCCGACCCGATTCTCGCCGCGACCAAGGCGGTCGACGGCGGCGCCGGCGTGCTGCACATCGTCAAGAACTACACCGGCGACGTGCTCAACTTCGAAACGGCAGCAGACCTGGCGTCAGCCGACGGCATCGAGGTGCGCACCGTGATCGTCGACGATGACGTCGCCGTGAAAGACAGCCTCTACACAGCGGGGCGCCGGGGTGTCGCCGGCACCGTTCTGGTCGAGAAGATCGCCGGTGCCGCAGCCGAGCGTGGCGCCGATCTCGACGCGGTCACCGCTGTGGCCACGAAGGTGAACGCACAGACGCGCACGCTGGGCATCGCCCTCACCGCTCCTACCGTTCCGCACGCCGGCGAGCCCAGTTTCACGCTCGCAGACGACGAGATCGAAATCGGCATCGGCATTCACGGCGAACCAGGGCGCGAGCGCATCAAGCTCGAACCCGCCGACGCGATTGTCGACCGGATGCTCGCACCGATTCTCGAAGACCTGCCATTCGCATCCGGAGACAGCGTGTTGTTGTTCGTCAACGGCATGGGCGGCACGCCGCTCGTCGAGCTGTACATCGTGTTCCGTCGCGCAGCCGAGGTTCTGGCTGAGCAGGGCATCACTGTGACTCGCACGCTGGTGGGCAACTTCGTCACCTCGCTCGAGATGCAGGGTGCGTCTATTACGGTATTGAAACTCGATGACGAACTGACCGAGCTGTGGGATGCACCCGTGCAGACCGCCGCGCTTCGGTGGGGAAGGTAGGAAACGGTGAGTTTGGGCATCACCTGGGTGACGGACTGGATCAGGCAAAGCGCGCGCGTCATTTCAGAGCATCGGGTTGAACTGATCACCCTCGACCGCGAAATCGGCGATGGTGACCACGGCGAGAACCTCGACAGAGGGTTCACCGCCGTCATGGCCAAGCTCGATGACCTGCCGCCAAATTCCGTTCCAGGTGATGCTCTAAAACTTGTGGCGACCACGTTGATCTCGACTGTCGGCGGCGCATCAGGGCCCCTGCTCGGCACGGCCTACCTCAAGGCTGCTGGAGCGGTGGGCAAAGAACCCGAACTGGATGGCGCGGCCATCGTCGCCCTGCTGACGGCGGCCCGTGACGGTGTTGTGCTGCGCGGCAAAGCCGAAGTGGGCGACAAGACCATGATCGACTCCTGGTCTCCGGCGGTGGATGCTGCGACAGCAGCCCTCGCCGAGGGCAAGAACGAGGTGCAGATCTTGCAGGCCGCGGCCGACGCCGCTGAAGCCGGCGCCGAATCGACGGAGCCCCTCATCGCACGCAAGGGCCGCGCAAGCTATCTGGGCGAACGAGCGATCGGGCACCGCGACCCGGGCTCGCAGTCGTCGGCGCTGTTGATTCGTGCGGCCGCCGATACGGCCGCGGCCGACGAGAGCGTCGTAGCGTGACGGGTACCGACGGCAAGGTAGGGCTCGTTTTCGTGTCGCACAGCAGCAAGATCGCCGAAGGTCTGGTGGAGCTCGCGTCGCAGATGGCACCGCACACATCGCTCGCGGCAGCCGGCGGCACCGACGACGACGGCATCGGCACCAGCTTCGAGAAGGTCAGCGCCGCGATCGGCGAGGTGGATTCGGGCGTGGGCGTTGTGGTGCTGTGCGACTTGGGCTCGGCCATCCTGACCGCCGAAACGGCGCTCGATTTTCTCGATGACGACGTTCGGCAGCATGTGCGCATCGTGGATGCTCCGCTGATCGAGGGGGCTGTTGCCGCGTCGGTGACGGCCGAGACGGGCGGAACGCTCGATGACGTTGTTGCGGCGGCCGAGTCGGCGCGGGGAGCAGCGGAAGACGTGCCCGGGCCAGACGCAGCGACCGCAGTGCAGCAGACCACCGATGCGGCCGCATCGTCGCTCACTCGCACGGTCACCGTCGTCAACAAAGACGGGCTGCACGCCCGACCCGCGGCAGAGTTCGTCAAGCTCGCGAATACGTTCCCGTCGAAGATCTCGATCAACGGCA
The DNA here is from genome assembly GCA_025463745.1 of Subtercola sp. Classification (GTDB taxonomy): domain Bacteria; phylum Actinomycetota; class Actinomycetes; order Actinomycetales; family Microbacteriaceae; genus Subtercola. The sequence goes on along the minus strand of JAODBB010000123.1, from coordinate 12,565 downwards.
AAGACTCCAAGAGCCTGCTCGGCATCATGTCGCTCGGCCTGGTGCGCGGAACAACCGCGACACTCAGCACTGACGACCAGAGCGGCAAACAAGCGCTCGACGCCTTAGCTGAGCTCATAGAGTCGGGCTTCGGCGAAGCCTGACGCCGCTTATTTGGCGGTTGTTCTGCGGTTCTCTGCCGAAACCATCCAGGCGTACTGTTCGAGTTTCTCGATGATGGCGTGCAGTATGTCGGCGCTGGTGGGGTCTGCCTCGTCGACGGTGTCGTGTACGTCGCGCATCGTCGAGGTGACCGACTCGATGCGCGCCGTCACCAGGTCGACCGTCTCGGCGGTGTCGATCTCGCCGTTCGGGTATTCGGGCAGGGTGGTCGTCGCCGCAACGGTGTCGCTCCGGCCATCCGGAACCGCGTGCAACGCCCGCATGCGCTCGGCCACCGTGTCGCTGAATTCACGAGCGGAGTCGATGATCTCGTCGAGCTGAAGGTGCAGGTCGCGAAAGTTCTTGCCGACGACATTCCAGTGCGCCTGCTTGCCTTGGATGTGCAATTCGATCAGGTCGACGAGAACCTGCTGCAGGGCATCCGTCAGCACTTTCGGGGCTTTGAATCCGCGCTCCGCCCCCTGACGTCGTGTGCTCTTCGGGCCGCCGTCGGCGGGAACGTTCACATCGCGTTGGATCGTTGTGGTTGCCATGGTGTGCCTTTCTGTTGACTCGGTTGAGGGCTCGGTTGTGCAGTCAGAAAGGCGAGTGCCTTCGTGCCGAAATACCGAGATCCCTGTCTTCGAGGCTACGCGCGCATCTGTCACCGCGTCACTTCGCGCTGGGGTGGTTGACAACGCAGGTGATCTGATGGTTCGATGGGCGATTTCGGTTCGGCCCTCGGCGGTCGGCGAGCGAGGAGACACACCCTAACGGGTGCGCTTGCCCGACGGCTTCGGCTGGCTGCGGGTGAGCTCTTCGATGGTGATCGCCGCGTTGATGAGCGCGAGGTGGCTGAGCCCCTGCGGCAGGTTGCCGAGAAACGACGAGTCGGAGGGATCGATCATCTCGGAGTAGAGTCCGACGTCGTTCGAGAGAGCGACCAGGTCGTTCATCTGCTCGACCGACTCGTCGTGCCGGCCGACACAGACGAGAGCGGATGCCAGCCAGAACGAGCAGGCGACGAATGCCGCCTCTTCGGACTGAGCTCCCGAGTAGCGGTAGATGAGTGGGCCGTCGGAGAGCTCGTCGATGATGGCGTCGATGGTCGACGACATGCGCGGCCCGCGGTCGAAACCGCTGGGGGCATGCAGCAGCACTGATGCGTCGAGCTCATCGGTTCCCGGGTAGGCGACGTAGCTCTGCTTCTTCTCCGACCAGCAATGTGCCCGAACCCATTCTTCGATCAAGCCGCGCTCGGCACGCCAGCGGGCCTGATCGCCCGGAATCTGGCCGAGTTCGCAGAGCTCGATAGCGCAGGTGAGCGCCTGCCAGCACCCCATCTTCGACGACGTGTAATGCCGCTGCTCGCCGAGCTCCCAGATTCCGGCGTCGGGCTGGCGCCAGGCGTCGCACGCGCGATCGGCCATCGCCGCGAGCATCCGGCCCGTGTCGGCGTCGAGCACGTTTCCGGCAGTCGCGTACAGCTTGATCACGTCGAAGAGGTCGCCGAAGACGCCCAGTTGCAGCTGAGTGCTGGCGGGATTGCCGACCACAACGGGCCCACGATCCTTCCAGCCCGGAACGGCCTGCTTCGTAACGCCGCCCGGCAATTCGCCGTCGAGTGTGTAGAAGACGTGCAACTCGGGGCCGTGCCGCCGAATGGTCTTCAGCAGCCACGAGACAGCGGCGTGGGTTTCTTCACGTAGGCCGAACCGGATGAGTGCGCGCAGCATGTATGCCGTGTCGCGCACCCAGGCGTAGCGGTAATCCCAGTTCTTTCCGCCCGAAGCGTTCTCGGGAAGCGAGGTGGTGGCGGCCGCCGCGATGGCACCGGTCGGGCTGTAGATCAGCAGTTTCAGCGCCAATGCGCTTCGCGAGACGGCTTCGGCCCACGGCCCGTCATACGAGAATTCGCGCGACCAGTTCTGCCAGTTGGCGATAGTGCGGTCGACGCCGTCGACGACGATGCTCGGGTCGGGCAGATGCAGCGGCTCGTCTGCTGTACCGACGACCGTGAGCAGGTGCCGGGAGGTTCCCGTTGTGCTGAACCGGCCGACGATGGCGCGATCGCCGCCGCCACGTGGGCCGTGGTCGACACCGCGCACCGCGATCATCACCGAATCGACGCGGATGACGGCCCCGTGCGTGGTTTTCTGCACCCACGGCGATGCGGTCGCCAGGCAGGTGCCGGGTGCTACCTTCCAGCGAAACCGCACGGTGCCTGAAACGCCGTCGACGCGGCGGGCGAGCTCTGCCCACGGCAGGCGCCCGGCGATGCCGGTGACGAGTGCGTCGGTGACGGTGGCGACCCCGGTTTCGGTGGTGAAGGTCGTTTCGAGAACGTTGGTGCCTTCGATGTAGCGGCGCGTCGCCGTGAAGGGCTGCGTCGGGGTGAGTTCGATCGCCCCGCCCTCGGCCTCGTCGAGCAACCGGGCGAAAACGGGAGTGGCGTCGAGATTCGGAATCGGAAACCAGTCGACGCTGCCGTCGAGCGCTACGAGGGCCACGGTACGGCCGTCGCCGATGGCGCCATACGATCGCAGATCGACGTACCCGCGACGCCGAATCGGCGTTGTCACGGTGTCGTGATCGGTGGTAACGGGTGGATGATCGGGGGCAGCCGCTTCGTTGGCATGCTTTCTCGTCGCAGAAGTCACCCTCTACCGTACGACAACTTCTCTCGCATTCAGCTGAGTGGTCGGGCGGGTGCGCCGGTCACGCACCTTTTTGTGCCTATTCCGGAGTGATGGATATCTGACCTTCTGGTGCGTGAGTTACCAAAAAGTGCCCTCTGATCAGCGGGACTATTTCGCGGTGTGGTTCGTGTTGGCAGTGGAGTCCAAGCATGAAGCATCGAGGGGTAAGCCATGAGCACGACCGAGACCGCCGCAGAGCATCCAGCCGCACCGCCGTCACGGAGGAACTGGCTGTCGGTGTTCTCGCTCGCGCTGGGCGCCGCGATCATCGTTACGACTGAATTCATTCCCGTCGGGTTTCTGCCGAACGTGTCGCAGGAGCTCGGAGTCTCGCTCGGCACGGCCGGCCTCATGGTGCTGGTGCCCGGGTTGAGCGCCGCCATTGCCGCTCCGCTGGTCATCGTCGGGGCCGGTCGTCTCGATCGGCGCGTGCTCATTCTGATCCTCGGTCTTCTGGTGTTTCTCTCGAACGGCCTCGCAGCCCTGGCACCAGATTTTGCCATCGTGCTCGTGGCGCGGATCTTCCTCGGGGTCGCCATCGGCGGCTTCTGGGCGGTCGTGCCCTCTCTCGGATTCCGGCTCGCCGGCCGCCAAGCGGGCACGCGCGCGACCGCGATCATCCTCGCCGGGCTTTCGGCGGGAACGGTCGTCGGCCTGCCCGCGGGCCAGTTCTTCGGCAACCTCATCGGCTGGCGCTCGACCTTCGCGGCGGCAGCGGCCCTCGCGCTCGTGATCGTCATCGTGCAGGCCGTGGTGCTGCCGAAGATCCCCGCCGTCGGGCGGATGCGCTTCGCCAACCTCGCGCGGGTGTTCCGGGTTCCGATCGGCCGCACTATCCTGATCGCCGGCACGGTGGCGACGATCGGGCAGTTCGCGGCCTCTACCTTCGTCACGCCGTTCCTCTTGCAGAACGTGCAGCTCACGTCGGATTACGCGACCCTGCTCTTGCTCGGCTACGGGGTGGCCGGCATCGTCGGAACGCTTGTCGGGCCCGCCCTCGTGGAACGGGGCCGCATGGTGACCTTCGCGGCAGCATCCGCCGCCTTCGGAGTCATCCTCGCAGTGCTCCCCGCGCTTGCCGGGGCGCCGATCGTCGTCAGTATTCTCGTCGTTGCCTGGGGCATGATCTGGGGTCTCGTGCCGCTCGCCCTGCAGACGCACATGCTCACGGCCACCCCAGAAGCGCCGGAAGCGTCATCCGCCATGCTCATCACCGTGCTGCAACTGGCCATTGCGATCGGCTCGGGGGTCGGGGGGCTCCTCGTCGATTCGGTGGGACTCTCCTCCGTGTTCGTGGTCAGCGGCTTGGTGGCCATCGCGGCGGCGATCTTCGGTTTCGCTGCTCGCAAGCCGTAGGTTCGGGGGTACGGGCGGGATTACTCCGTGCCGAGGCGCCCGGCGCGACTCGCTTCGATCTGCTCCTGATGGCCCTGAAGCCAGTCGACCATCGCAGATGTCTGATCGAGGAACTCTTTGCCGAGCTTCGTAAGCGCGTATTCGACGCGTGGTGGTGTCTCAGGATAGGAGGTGCGGCTCACCAGACCGTCGCTCTCGAGGGTCTTGAGGGTGACGGTGAGGATGCGGTGCGAGATCCCCGGCAGAGCCGTCATGAGCGCTGTGAACCGCAGCGGGCCGTGGTCGAGTTCGTCGAGTGCGCGGATCGACCACTTCTCGCCGAGGCGCCCGAACATTCCGCGCACGAACGCGACGGTGTCGACTTCGGGGTCGCAGATGTCGCTCATCGTCGTAACGACGTTCTCGGTCATGGCTGCCGGCCTTCCGTGCTCTTCGGTGATGGTGCCCACACCCCCCCCAGCTTAACCGGCCGAATCCGCACCCGAGCGGAGTATTCCGCGCGGGTTTGACTGGGCACACGTGCTCCGAACGGGTGCGGATGCCCGCCGGAACCGGGAGCGGCGGGCATCCGTCACTGCAGGGCCGACGTGAGGCGCGCCAGGTTGTCGAGAATGGTCGAGCGCAGGGGTTGCTGCATCCATTCTTCGAGCGTCAGTTCGCGACTGAGTTCGCGGTAGCCGTCTTCGACCGCCCGCATGTCGCGCACGAACGAAGCGCCGCGCACCATGAGCGAGATCTCGAGATCGAGGTTGAACGACCGGATGTCCATATTGCTCGAGCCGATCACCGCGAGATCGTCGTCGATGGTGAAGTGCTTGGCATGCAGAATGTACGGTTTGCGGTACAGCCAGATGCGCACCCCGGCTCGCAGCAGCGCTTCGTAGTACGAGCGTTGTGCGTGATAGACCCCGGCCTGGTCGCCGATCTCCGAGACGAACAGCTCTACATCGATGCCGCGCTGGCTGGCGGTGGTGATGGCGTAGAGCATCGAGTCATCGGGCACGAAATACGGCGAGGTGATGATCACCTTCTTCTGCGCGTAATACATCAGCGCCAGGAAGAGCCGCAGGTTGTTCTCACCCTCGAATCCCGGCCCGCTCGGCACCAGCTGGCAGTCGAGCGCGTCGGCCGACGTGTCGACCAGCTCGTCGTGGATGTCTACGGTTTCGCGAGCAAGCAGCTCATCGGTTTCGCTGTACCAGTCGGTGATGAAGATGGCGTTGATGCCGGCCACGACCGGGCCCTCCACCCGCGTCATGAGGTCTTGCCACTGCAGCCCGCGCCGCAGGTTGCTCTTCTTGTTGTAACTGCGGTCGATCAGGTTCTGCGACCCCATGAACCCGACGATGCCGTCGATCACCAGCAGTTTTCGGTGATTGCGCAGGTCGGGCCGCTGCCATTTTCCCTTCAGCGGCTGAACCGGCAGCATGAAATGCCAGGAGACTCCGATCGCGGTCAGCTTTTTGAAGGTCGCCCGGTGGGTGGATGTTCGCACCGACGCAATGTGGTCGAGCAGCACCCGCACGATGACCCCACGCTTCACCGCGGCCTCGAGCGCTGCGAAGAAGTCGGCCGTGACGCCGTCGAGCGCGATGATGTAGAACTCGCAGTGAACGAACGTCTTCGCCCGGTTGATCTCGGCCGTCATGGCGGCGATGGATGCGGCATAGTCGCCGAGGAGGGTCGCCGTGTTGCCGCCGACCAGCGGCATCGCCCCCAGCTGACGGTTCAGTCGCACTACCGAGCGCAGCCAGGTGGGCCACGGTTCTTCGTCGCTGACCAGCTCGATACCCTTGGTGGTCTCGATGATGAAGCTGTTGATGGCGGCCTGCTTGTCGCGCCGCTTCTTCGGCAGCTTGTAGCTGCCGATCAGCAAGAACACCGCCACGCCGATGTAGGGGATCAAGAAGATCGCCAGCAACCACGCCATTGCGGCCGCCGGCCGCCGGTTACGCGGAACGATGATGATCGCGGCGATACGAACGCCCAAGTCGACCAGCAATGCGGCGACGATGATGATGATCGTGATCTGGTCGCTGCTCATGAAACGCTCCCCGGGTCAGCCGTGCGCATGAATCGTGCCGTCGAGATAGAACCAGCGCCCGAACTCAGCGAGAAACCTGCTGGTCTCGTGAAGCTCGGCCGCGTGGCCGTCGAGCTTGTAGCGTGCGACGAATTCGACCGTGCCTGTGGTGGCGAGCATCCCACCGCCCGAGGTCGACACGATGTCGAGCCTGAAGAAGCGTTGCGCCCGGTCGAGTTCGACGCGGGTGGGCCGGGTCTTCGGATGCCACGTGGCCAGCAGGTAGGGCTCGTCACCCACCACGAAGGCCGAGTACCGCGAGCGCATCAGCCGTTCGGCGGTGGGGGAGGGCTGTTCGCCGCGGTGTGCCGGCGCGCAGCATTCGCCGTAGGGCAGTGTGCTGAGGCAGGGGCACCGGCTGTCGTCGGTCACGACCGGCCACGTCGGGATGCTCGGTGCGGTCATGTTCTCATTATCGAGGCAAGAGGGTCTTGGCAGGAGTTGCCACGAGCAAGCGCGGGTGTGGAAGACTCGGAAGCATGACAGTCACCGCATTTCTCGACATCAGTATCAAGCCCGAATCTCTCACCGGAGCCCCCACCGCGATCCATGAGGTTCTGGTCGCCACCCGCGCGTTTCCCGGCAATCTCGGCGTCGAGGTCGTCATCGATGTGGCCGACCCCAGGCACTTCGTGCTCGTGGAGCACTGGAAGAGCATCGAAGACGATGACGCCTACCGTGCCTGGCGGGCCACCCCCGAAGGCGCTTCAGGGCTGGGCGACCTTCTGGCCGGGGCGCCGACTCTCACGAAGTTCACCGACGCGACGGAGATCTAGCCGCGACGAGATCTAGCCGCACCCGAGATCTGAGCAACCTCGCTCAGAGTGTACTGAGCCCCGTGCCGATGATGACCACACCGATCATCATCATGATGAGCACGGTGACGATTTTGTTGTTCTTGGAGATCCACGTGCGAGCCGACAGCAGCCGGGGCTGCATCTTCACGGGCGACGCCAGCGTCACGATGATGGGCACGGCAACCGTCGACGCGCCTATGATCGTGTAGATGGCGATCAGAATGATGTCGCTCGTGGCGTCGAGATTCGCGGTGTGCAGAGCGAGACCCGCCGCGATGGCCAGCAGAAGGCCTTTGGGTCTGAAGTTGAGGGCGAGCGCGATTCCGAACGCCGGCAGGGCTCCGAAGGTGGCGATCGCACGCAGGTAGGCCGGTTCGGTTGTTGACGGCGGCTTGTTGCGCGAGCGCCGCCAGGTGATGAACGCGAAGACGAGCATGGCGGCGCCGACCAGAATCTCACCGACGGCGGCGAAGATGTCGGGCTCTCTGAACTTGGGCGACGGCAGCACGGAGGCGAAGATGGTGAAGAGCGACACCACGATCACGATGCCCAAGATCCAGCCGATGAGAAACGGCACCGCGGCCTGATTGCGCTTCGGCGAGAGCAGTATCAAGATCGTCGCCGTGATCGGCACCGAACTGATGGCGACCGCGACAGCGATAGGCAGAATGTGCCCCAGTGCCTGCAGCATTCGGTCGTGCTCCTTATGTTCGTGCGACGGTTCGCGCGGGCGAACCCTCGAGTGTGATCACTCGAGCGCCGAAGTCAATCGTGCCAGCCCGTCGAGGGCCGTCGATTGCCACGGTTCTTTGTTCCACTCCTCGAGTGTCAACAGACTACCTATCTCACGATAGTGGGCTTCGACCGCGCGCATTTCATTGACGAAACTCGTGCCGCGCACGAGCATCGAGATCTCGAGGTCGAGCAGAAACGACCGGATGTCCATGTTGCTCGAGCCGATGACCGCGACGTCATCGTCGATCGACAGATGCTTCGCGTGCAGAATATACGGTGCGGGGTAGCGCCAGATCTGCACCCCCGCTTCGAGCAGCGGGCCGTAGTACGAACGCTGGGCATGAAAGACCGGGCCCTGGTCGCCGATGGCGGAGACGAACAGTTGCACCTCGAGACCGCGCTTTCTGGCCGCGACGATGGCGTAGAGCATCGCCTCGTTCGGCACGAAATAGGGGCTGGTGATGATGACTTTTCGCTGCGCCGAGTACAGCAGGGCCAGAAAGAGCTGCAGGTTGTTCTCACCTTCGTAACCCGGGCCGCTCGGCACGATCTGGCAGTCGAGCGCGTCGGGGCCGCGGTCGTATTCGACGTCGGTGACCTTCACCGATTCGTTCTCGATGAGCTCGTCGGTCTCCATGTACCAGTCGCTCAAGAAGATCGCATTGATGCCAGACACCACGGGGCCCGTGACGCGAGTGATGAGCTCTTGCCATTGCAGGCCGCGCTTGATGTTCTTGGGGGAGTTGTAGCTGCGGTCGATGAGGTTCTGCGAACCCATGAAGGCCACTCGGCCATCCACCACCACCAGCTTGCGGTGATTGCGCAGGTCGGGGCGCTGGTATTTGCCCTTGAACGGCATGACGGGCAGCATGTACGCCCACTTCACACCGATGCGGTCGAGTTCGGCGAACGTTTCAGTGCTCTTCGGAACCTTGCGCGACGAAATGTGATCGGCCAGCAGCCGCACGCTCACGCCGCGCTTCACCGCGTTCTCCATCGCAGTGAAGAAGACTGCCGTGACGGTGTCGAGAGACACGATGAAGTATTCGACGTGCACGAAGTCGGTCGCGGTGTCGATCTCGGCAGCCATGGCGACGATGCCGGCGTTGTAGTCGTCGATGAGATGTGCGCTGTTGCCGCCGACCATCGGCACCGCGCCGAGCTCTTGATTCATGTCGGTGACGTTCTCGAGCCACTCCGGCCAGCTCGAACGGTCTGGCGCCAGGTCGACCTCGGGCAGGGCGGCCGAGATCATGTCATTGATCTTCACTTGCTTGTCACGGCGCTTCTTCGGCAGCTTCGCGCTGCCCAGAATCAGGAAGAACAGAATTCCCAGGTAGGGAATGAAGAAGATGGCCAATAACCAGGCCATCGCAGCAGTCGGCTTGCGATCGCGGGGAATGATGATGAGCGCCGCAATCTTGATGGCCAGATCGACGACGAAAAAGAGGATGGAGACGAGCAGAGTGACCTGTTGCGCGTTCACGCGAACCCACCTTCTGTAAGTGAAACGAGTATGACAGTGCCTACGCAGTCGACACAGCACGGCAGCCGAGCACCGGCATTTCTAGCCCAGAATGAGTGAGCCGAAAGGTCGACGCAAACTGGCCCACGCCATTATGGTTATCGCAACTGGCTCAAACGTGGGCAGGTTCGCACCGTAAGGGGTACCCGATGACCGACGCAGCGTTACCCGGGTCACCGCTGGCGCGTGACGAACAGGTTCAGCGTGACGGCAGCCGAATGACCGACGAAGTGAACAAAGGAATAGAGGCGTTCGGCGGCCGGTACCCGCGAGGCACGATCATCCTTCTCGGCCTCGCCGCGGGCACCGTCACGGCGATCGGTATCAGCGGCATCAGGGGAATACTGGCGCCGACACTGCTGACCCTCGTCTTGACCATCTGCGCCCACCCGGTTCGCACGTTTCTCGAGAAACGAGGCGTTCCGCACGGAATCGCTACCGGTTCGGTGATTCTGGTCGTCTTCGCCCTGCTCGCGGGATTCACGTATACGTTGATCATCGCGTTCGCCCAGTTCGCCGCAATGCTGCCGCAATACTCGGCGCAAATCTCGCAGATCGGCACCAATCTGGCGAACTGGCTCACGAGCATCGGTATCGACTCGGCCCAGATCAGTACGGTCAAGAGCAGCATCAATCCCAGCACTCTGGTCGGCCTCGCTTCAAGCGCGCTGGGCAGCGTCGTCAGCATCACGGCCGGCCTGGTGATCGTCTTGACCTTCATGATTCTGATGTCGGCCGACGCCGTGTACGTGCCGACCATTCTCAAGCAGCTCTCCGACCGCAAACCGCACCTGGTCACCGCACTGAGCACATACGCCTCGAACGTGCGTCGGTACATGGTGGTCACCACTGCCCTCGGCATCGTACAGGGCGTGCTCAGCGCACTCGCCTTGTGGATCATGGGTGTGCCGGCGGCGCTGCTCTGGGGGCTGCTGGTGTTTCTGTGCAGCTTCATTCCGAACGTGGGCTACTTCTTCGCGCTGATTCCGCCCCTCGTGTTCGGGTACCTCGTGGGTGGGGTTCCACTGGTGATCGCGGTGATCGTGGTCTACGGCATCATCAACGCGGTGGTTCAGTCGATCATCCAGCCGCGTGTGGTCGGTAACGCGGTGTCGCTCAGCCAGACGCTCACGTTCTTCTCTGTGCTCTTCTGGGCTGTTGTGATCGGCCCGATCGGGGCGATTCTGGCCATCCCGCTCACGTTGCTGGGCAAGACGCTGCTGGTCGACTCCGACCCGGGTGCGCGCTGGTCGCGACCGGCACTCGGCCCGACGTCAGAGACGCGGGCTCGGCTGAAGGCCGACGACATCGCCCATAAAGAGGAGCGCAAAGAGCGCAAGGCCGAGAAGCTCGTGGCCAAAGCGGGACAGAGTGCCCAGAGTGTCGGTTCGGGTACACCATCCGGTTCGGGTACACCATCTGGTTCGGGTACACCATCCGGTTCGGGCACACCGCCAGATTCGGGCCCACCTACTGAATAGTTCGGGCCCACCTACTGAATAGAGCTGGCACACCTAACTGAATAGCTCGGATGAACGGTGACGGCTGGCCTTATTCCACCAGCGCGCCCGTCACGGGCTCCACGATGTTCTCGCGCACACCCGAGGCAGCGGCTTCGAGTACATCTGACACTCGAAGCTTCGTGAACGCCAGTTCGAGGTCGGCGATCAGGTCTGCCTCATCTTCGATTCCCACCGAGAGACGCACCAATCCGTCGTAGATGCCGAGACGTTCGCGGTCGGCAGCACTCAGATGAGCGTGGGAGGTCGTCGCCGGGTGCAGAACGAGCGAGCGAACGTCGCCCATGTGCGACATGCGGCTGAACAGTTCGAGTCCGTCGATGATGATACGGGCATCCGCCGTGCCGCCCGCCAGGGTGAAACCGAAAACCGAGCCGGTACCGCGCGGGTAATACTTCGTGGCGATCGCGTGCGATGGATTCGAGGCGAGGCCGGGGTAGTCGACCGAGGTGACTTCGGGCTGGCTCTCGAGCCACGTGGCGATGGCGAGGGAGTTTCGCGAATGACGTTCGACGCGCAGCGACAGCGTTTCAAGACCCTGTTGCAGCAGAAAGGCGTTGAGAGGCGAAAGCGTCGGGCCGAGACGGCCGGCGATGATGGTGCGGGTGTACTCGAGGTAGGCCGTCTTGCCGAACTTCTCGTTCAGACTCGGGCTGCCCGGGCCGCCGAGGGGTGCACTGAACTGCGGAAACCTGTCGGGGTAGCGCGCCCAGTCGAAGTTGCCGCCGTCGACGACGACCCCTGCAAGGGATGCGCCGTGGCCGCTCAAGAATTTACTCGCCGAGTGCACCACGATGTTCGCGCCGTGCTCGATCGGCCGGATCAGATACGGCGTCGAGGCGGTGCTGTCGATGACGAACGGCAAGCCTTCTTCGCGGGCGAAATCGGCGATCAGCCCGATGTCGATGAGATCGTTTTTCGGGTTCGGAATGGTTTCGCCGTAAACGGCGCGTGTGTTGGGGCGCACGCGACGCTTCCAGTCGGCGATGTCGTGGGGATCGTCGACGAATTCCACTTCGATGCCGAGGCGCTCGAAGTTCTCGCGAAAGAGGGTTTTCGACCCTTCGTACAGACTCGGCGTCGACAGAAGATGGTCGCCCGAACGCAGGATGCCCAGCAGCGCCACCGTGATGGCAGCCTGTCCGCTCGCCACCAGCAGAGAATCGACGCCGCGCTCGAGGGCAGTGATCTTCGCCTCGACGGCCGTGTTCGTGGGGTTTGCGTACCGCGAGTAGACGAGGCCCCCGTCTTCACCCGCGAAGCGCTGCTGAGCGTGATCGAACGAGTCGAAAACGAATCCAGCGGTGAGGTAGATCGGAGTGATGCGTGCACCGACGTCACCGTCGACGGTTTCGCCGGCGTGAACTTGTTCGGTGGTGAAACCGAAGTTGTCTTCGCCATACGACTGGGTGGTGGTTGTCATGGTGCGCGCTCTCCTTAGCTAGTGCACACGCTACGGTTCGCGTGATCAGGCAGCCAATCGACAATTCACACAACGACATAATTCGAACGGATGATCGCCCGGTCGCACAGACTAGACACATGTCACAACCGCAACACTTCGGATGGTTCTTCGGCCGTGGCTTCGGCCCACAGGGGTGGGGCAGGGCCGACTACCGCTGGAATTACGCCTGGCAGAAGCCGCAGATCTACCAGCAGTCGGTTCGTGAACTCGAACAGGCCGGTTTCGACCTGGTGATCATCGAAGA
>JAODBB010000079.1 GCA_025463745.1 Subtercola sp. | reverse complement strand
TTCGTTCCAGACGGCCCTTCGAGCAGACGGCTTACCGCCGGGCTTTGAGGCGGTTGCGGCGGAATCGTCTACCAACCAGCTCCTCACGAGATAGTGGTTGCCGCCGTCTGCGAAGTATCGGAACAACATGACATTGATGGGCACACCGTGGGCGATGTTGAGGTACGAAACGATGCGTTCGGTGCTGCTGTCGAGATCACTGGCCACGATGGTGAGCGACATGTCGGCATTCAGTTCGTCGGGAACGGGGGCTCCATCGAATCGTTCTGCAAACGCCGCGTCGAAACTCTGCGATGGATTATGAGTCTCGAAAATCAGCCGAATCTCGTCGCCGCCGAGTTGTGAGACCCAGGAGGCGTAATCCAGGGTCTGAGCGACGACATCGCGCGGAGTCTTGTCGCGCTTCAGCTCGAGGATGTGCACGTTGCCCTCTGCGTCGATCGCGAGGATGTCGATGAACTTGCCGAAGGCGGTGAGAATCTGGTTGCCAAGCAGCAACAGCTTGACTCCGAGAATGGCCGGATCGGCCATGATGAGATTCTCGAGCTTGGATTCGAGGGGTATCGAGGCTGGTGAGATGCGAACGGGCTGATCGTTGACGCGCCAGACGCCGATTTCGGTGGCCATGAGTCAGTCCGTTCGTTGTTGCAGATTGTCAGCTCGGTCGTGCGCACCTGCGCTCCGCATCTAGACAACAGGTACCGTGACAAACTCGCAACCTTGTTCGTGGCGCGCCACGTTACCGCTGCCATTAGCTGCCGAGCCTCTTGCGCCGGCAGCGAGGGCGTGCACGAGAATGGATCATGGTCACTTCGAAAAGACTGACGCCGTCGATACGCCAGGTGGTACTCGACACGGAAGACGCCCGAGGGCTCGCCGAGTTCTACCGGCAGCTGTTGGGTCTCGAGTATCGTGTGGGTGACGAGCCGCCGAGAGACGGGTCGTCCGACGTGGCCGGAGACGACTGGGTCACGCTGCTCGACCCCGCGAGCAGCTGGCGGTATGCGTTTCAGCAGGTTGCGCACCTGCCCGAGGCGACCTGGCCCGAGGGCCCGCGGCCGCAGATGCTGCACCTGGATTTCTCGGTCGACACCTCCGAAGAGCTCTTCGAGCAGCACGCACGCGCCCTCGAGCTCGGTGCGCGCGTGCTCGATGATCGGTTGACGGATGCCGAGGAGCTGCTGGGTGTGTATGCCGATCCGGCCGGGCATCCGTTCTGCATCTTCGTGCAGACGTCGCCCTGAAGGGGCGTGCTGTCGCTCGTGCCGCCGAGCCAGCGCGCTGTCGGGCTTCTGGTTGCCGAGCGGGGCGTTTCGCGTCGCCGCGTGGCGAGGGGCGCGTGGCGAAGGGCGGGTGGCGAAGGGGTCGGTGGTGCAGCGCCGGTACGGTCAGTCGACCGCCGAAAAGGTGGCCGTGAACGAGTCGACGTCGAGCGCGGGCTCGGGAAGCGGCGGCCGATCGGTCGCGCGCAGACCGTCGAGCAGCAGGGCCAGGTAGCGTCGCCAGAGGTCTGGGGCCGCGTCGCTCAGGCCGTAGACACTGTTGAGCATCGCGAAGATCGGCCAGACGTCGGTGGTTGTCACGCCTTCCCGGAGCACGCCGGCCTTTGTCGCCCGCTCGAACAGCGGAGTCAGGGTGGCGACGAGTCTCCAAGCGGTGTGTTCGTTGGGGCCGACGGCGTCGTCACCGAGGAGGCACTCACCCAGACCGCGATCGCGCGCCTGATTCGCCGCGGTGACCTCGAAGAACGTCACGATGGCGAGCCACGGGTCGTCGATCTCGAGCGCCGTCTGCACGTCGGCCAGGGCCGAATCGATGGCCGCGTCGTAGAGGGTTTCGATGATCTGCCGCTTGCTGGCGAAGTTTCGGTAGATGGTGCCGACGCCGACGCCGGCGTGCGCGGCGATGTCTTCGAGCGTTGCCGAGAGGCCGCGTCGGGCGAATACTTCGCGCGCCGCCTCAATGAGACGGTCGTTGTTCAGGGCGGCGTCTCTGCGTTTGGGGCGCGGTCGCGTGGAGGGTGCATCGGCGTCGGCGGGCATCAGCCGAGCTCCAGGCCGCGTGAGTCACGAGCGCCAGGTCGGTGACGCGCCAGGGCACGCAACTGCGAGGCCAGCCGATCGAGTTCGGCGGATACGGCCGGCGAGTCGGTGCTGAGCGGTTCGGCCGCCGTGCTGCGCAAGAACCGCCGGAAGACGGGCACCAGCACCGCTTCGGGCACGATCCGCAGCGCATTGAACGCCCGCGGCACGGGCCGGCCAGGCAGGGAGGCGAGGTTCTGCCTCATTCCCTCGATCATGGAGCGCAGGGCGGGTGGATGCCCGGCCAAGGCCTCGAGGCCGCCTGCAGCATGCACCGCCTGACCGAGTGGCACCTCGAACGCGGCGTGTGTCTTCAGCCATGCATCCATCTGGGGCTCGACTCTGGCCTTGAAACCTGCCGAGCGCAGCGTTTGGATGATTCGTTCGAGTCGGGGAGTCGTACGGCCGTCGGGCTCGCCGAGCGACATCGAGACGAAGCGGGTCAGCAGTGTGTCGCGCCGGTACCGGATCACCTCGCCATCCATCGTTCCGCCCGAGTTCGCGAAGCCGAGCAGCACGCGCTCGTGGCCGATCACGTCGCCCAGGGGTTCGGGGCCTGCCGCCCAGTTGAGCAGGAACAGCACGTCGCCGCTGTCGCCGCCGTCGGTGCTGTTGAACTCGGCGATCGACTGGAGTACGGCGTCCACTTGGTGGGTGCGCACGAAGACGAGCGTCGCGTCGTATCGACCGGCAGGGGTGTCGACTACGGGAACCGAGAGCTGCTCGATGACGGGGCTGTTTCCTCTGGCCAGCAGAACACCGCGTTGTTGCAGGGTTGTGAAGCGCTCGCCGCGGGCGACGAGCGAGACATGATGGCCGGCTTCGTAGAGGCGGGCGGCGTGCAGGCCTCCGAGAACCCCGGCGCCGTAGACGAGGATTCTCACGGTCGTTCCGGTGCTACCGGCCCGGCGGGCGGTGAGGCTAAAGCTGGCATCGACGATTCTCCCGGTTGGTAATCGGAATTGATGATTCCGGTACGACTATAACTCAAGCGGAAGCGCTAATTCCGCTTATCGGCCGCACCTGCACGAGTACGGTGGTGACATGAGCTTCGACGTCAGCGCTGCCGCATATTTGAGCTTCATGGGCCGCTACTCCGAGCCGCTCGCCGTGCTCTTCGCCGACTGGTCGGGCGTGCACCGTGGCCAGCGTGCCCTGGATGTGGGATGCGGCGCCGGAGCCCTCAGCGAACAGCTCGTCGAGCGGCTCGGCGCCTCGGCCGTCGCGGCCGTCGGCCCCGTTCATCGAGGCGATGAGGGAGCGCCTGCCCGCTGTCGACGCGCGATTGGCGGGCGCCGAGCAGCTGCCGTTCGCCGACGCAGAGTTCGATGCCGCGTTGGCTCAGTTGGTCATCCACTTGATGCCGGATGCCGCGGCAGGCCTTCGAGAGATGGCTCGGGTCACCCGGGCGGGCGGTACCGTTGCCGCGTGCGTCTGGGATCACGCGGGCGACAGTGGGCCGCTCGCCACCTTCTGGAATGCCGTGCACGACCTCGACCCCGACGAACCGGGCGAGGCGACCATGCCGGGAACGGGTGACGGCGACCTGGCCGAATTGTTCGCCGCCGCCGGTCTCGAAGAGGTTGAAGCGTCGCACCTGACCGTGACGCGACACTTCGACTCTTTTGACGACTGGTGGCAGCCGTATCTGCTGGGTGTCGGCCCGGCCGGTGCGTACGTGAGCGGGCTGTCGGATGCAGATCGTGCCGCACTGAGGCAACGCTGCGCCGAGCTGGTGCCCGCGGCATCCTTCGACGTGTCGGCGCTGGCCTGGTGCGCGCGGGGCATCGTCTCGTAACTCGGCACGCCGTGAGGTCGCAGCCAGGCGACATTGTCGCTACTGTGTTGCTGTCGACGTTGCCGTCGACCTCAATTCGTGGGGGGGGAATCTATGGGTTATTTCATTGTGGTCATCGCGCAGACGGTGGCGCTTCCGATTATTTCCGGTATCAGCGAGCTCTCCAGCCAGGGCGGCGATGCCGTGCTCGTCTTCGGAAAGTGGTGGGTGTTCTGGGGCGTCGGAACTCGCCTGCTCGCCGCGGGCATCGCGCAGGTTTCGGGCAGGGGGCTGACGTCTCAGATCCTCGGCGCGGCCGCTCCGACCGTGCAGGAGAAGCAGATCACCCGTGAGCTCGGCATGGCGAATGTGGGAATGGGGCTTGCCGGGCTTCTCGCACTCGTGCCCGGGTGGGCGCTGCCCGCTGGTTTCGCCGGCGGCATCTTTCTGCTCATCGCCGGAATCATGCACGTCGCGAAGAAGGGCAAGAACCCCAAGGAAGCGGTAGCGACCTGGACCGACCTGGTCGTGGGTGTCGCGGTCGTTGTGCTGGCCGTCTACACGCTTGTGCAGGCTGTCACGGGCTAGCTGTCGGATCGCCTCATGAGTTCGTCTCCGGCTCGACCAAGCGGATGAAGGCGCTGAGCTGTGCCAGCGCGGCGGGGCTGCCGGGCAGGTGATCGGTGAGGGCGGGGGAGTAGACGAGGTAGGCCGCCCACTGCGCCCGCGAGATCGCGACGTTGAGGCGGTTCGCCAGAAGAAGGAATTCCAGGCCGCGCGGAACATCGTCTGCCGCCGAGGCCGCAAGCGAGACGATGGCGACGGCGGCTTCTTGGCCCTGGAACTTGTCGACGGTGCCGACCGGAACGGCCGGAAAGCCGGCGGCGGCGAGAGCCGTGTGGATGAGTTCGACCTGCGCGTTGTACGGGGCGACGACGATGAGGTCGGATTCGGTCAAGGGGTGCGTCTCGCCCTGGCTCGTCCAGGGTCGGCCGATGAGATCTGAGACGCGCGCGACGACGGCGGCCGCCTCCTCGGGCGAGGAGGTCGAGTTGCCGTGGTGGGCCGTCGGCACGGTGTGAAGCCCTGGGTCGATACCCTCCAGCGAGCGGTCTGAGGCGTGGGCGTGCAGGCGCCCCTCGTACGAGAGCGCCGAGACGGGCGCGCAGAGGGCGGGGTGCATGCGCCAGCTGGTTTCGAGAAAGTAGCCGAACTCAGCGGGGAGCACGTCGTGGCCCATCGAGAGCCAGCCGAGAGCCGAGACATCCACCGGCTCGGGGTGTGTGCCCTGGCTGACCTGGGGCAGTTGCTGAGGGTCGCCGAGCAGCAGCAGGCGCTTCGCAGAGACGGCCGCGGCGATGGTATTGGCGAGAGAGAACTGGCCGGCCTCGTCGATGACGAGCAGGTCGAGGGATGCCCGGGGCACGGTGTTCGCGTTCGCGAACGTCCACGCCGTGCCGCCGATGACGAAGCCGCCGGGGGAGCGCAGCCCGGCAACGGGATTGCCCGTCCATGGCGGAGCGGCTTGCTGAGGGCCGGACTTCGCAGGCTTGCCGACCAGCGCCGGGTCGAGCCCGGCCTTCTCAATCAAGGCGCGCAGCATGTTCTCGACGGTGGCGTGCGACTGAGCGACGACGCCGACCTTCCAGCCGTGGTTGCTGACGAGGTCGGCGATCACCCGTGCGCCGACCGTCGTCTTACCCGTGCCGGGCGGACCCTGCACGGCGATGTACGAACGGTCGAGTGACAGCAGCGAGTCGCGGATGGCCGTGGCCGAGTCACCGCGCACGAGTTCGGGCAGTCGGGGCGGAGTTCGCCGCAACAGGTCGAGTGCGGCATCCGGTCGCATGGCGGGCAGCTCGTCGAGAACCTGCCTGCCCCACTCGCTGATGGCGTCGGCCAGAACCTTCGAGCCGGGCGGTGAGCCGGGGGCGACGGCGATCGGATGCTCGGCGTAAGTGTCTGCGCCCTTCGTGAGTTTCTCGGTGAGGAGGTAGCGCCCGGTATCGGACTCGCGGAATGTCACTCGGTCGTGCGCCGAGCGTGCGCCGGGCTGCGGCGCCCTGTCGAAGGGCGGCGGAGGCGGGTCGTAGATGACGAAGTGCGATTCGGAGGAGGAGAACTTGCTGCCTGGTGCGGCGGCGCCCGTGACGGCGAGAGTGCGCGAGAGCGTGCGATCTTTGCCGGCCAGCGACCAGTCGCGCACCACCTCTGATCGGTCGATGACAAAGACGCCTCGGGTGTCGGCCCACTCAGCGACCGGGTTGCTGAGCCGGAAGTAGTGCTCCCACCAGAACGACTTGTTCTCGCGGCGGTGGTAGTCGATGGCGGCGGAGGCCAGCGCGAGGGCGGTCTCATCGGGCGTGCGATCCGCCGGCGGAATACCGTCGAGTGAGGCCTGCAGCTCGAGGTAGACGGGGTCGGGCGGGCGGAGCGGAACGGGCAGATCGAGCGTCAGGTCGGCGGTTCCGGCGAGGCCGACGTGCTGCTCTTCGGCCCGTCGCAGCAGCCAGTCGCGCAGGCGCGAGGTCGAGACGCAGTCGTAGGTGTTATAGCGCTCGATGTCTGTGCGCACGGCGGCGGCACCGGCGAGATCGCCCGCCGCGAGGAGCTCGGTGTATCTGACGTATTCGGTGATGGAGTCGGCCGCGTTCGCGACGCCGGAGCGCTCGTGCTCGCCCATGTAGAGCGGCTCGAGCTTCTTGAGGGAGTAGCTGCGGCTGCCAATACGAAGGCCCTGGCGCACGATCGGGTAGAGGTCGACGAGTACGTGGTTGCGCAGCAGATCATCCACCTCTTCTTCGCCGACGCCGTGCCGCGCGGCAAGGGTCAGCAGGTGCGACCGCTCGTACGAGGCGTAGTGATAGATATGCATGTCGGGGTAGGCGGCCAGGCGTTGCCGCACATAGTCGAGAAAGTCGATGAGCGCCTGCCGCTCGTGCGGGAGGTCGTCGGCCCAGAAGGCGACGAACGTATCGTCGGGCTCGACCAGGCCGAAGAGATAGTCGAGTCCCCAGGTGTTGTGCTCCTTGTGCAGCGGGTCTCCCTCGAAGTCGAAGAAGATGTCGCCGGGGCTGGGGTGAGGCAGGGCGGCGAGTGTGGCGGGGTTGTTCACCCGCCAGGCCAGCGGTTCGGCTGGTGACGTGGGCGAGAGTTGGATGCTCGCCTGCTGCCTCAGGGCTGCGAGCGTCGCATCCGACAGCCCGTCGACGTGTGCCGTGCGAGCCGCCAGCTCGTCGATCGTGTACACGCCCGACGCGGTGAGCTTCGCGCGCTGGGTGAGCCGCATGCCGGCAACGAGCAGCACGTCTCGAGTGGATTGCACCTGCTCTTCGCAGGCGGCGCAGCGACCGCAGGCGGTGTAGCGGGGGTCGCCCCATTCGGTCGCTTCGTTCGACCTGTTCGCGTTGTTCGCGTCGTTGGCTTCGTTCGACCCGTTCGCGTCATTGGCTTCGTTCGACCCGTTCGCGTCGTGCGCCTTGTCTGCGTCGTGCGCGTCGACTCCGTCGTCTGCGATTCGGCCGTCGATGATCTCCTGCAAGCGTGCCCGGCGCTTGCGGTAGACCGGCAGGATGTCGCTCAGTTTGTGGGTGCTCAACTCGCCGGTGCCGAGCCACAGGGAGACCTGCTCGCCGATCGGGATGCCGAGTTTCGTGAGCTGGTCGCTGTAGGCGGCCAGCTGGAGGAGCGCCGTGATCTTCGCCTTGCGGGCGAGTTTCGTGTCGTACACCTCGAAGCGGCCGTCGTCGCCGCGCATGATGAAGTCGGCGTAGCCGAGGAAGCGGCCGTCGAAGAACGCGGCCTGGTAGACGACATCGACAGAATCGTCGCGAAGGGCGTCGAGGGTCTGCTTCGCGGCCGACTCGATGTCGTCGAACGAAGGGCGCTCGATCTCGACGACTTTGCGCGAGCGTTTGAGCTCGTCGAGCACCCGCTTCTCGTGAGCGTCACCGAGCAGGCCGGTGCGGATGAGCATGTCGTCTTCGACTGTGGGGGGCTCTGGGGCTCTGCCGAGCATCCAATCGAGGCGGCGCATCAGGGCCCATTCGCAGGTGGATGCCGCGGCGAGATCGGTCGCCGAGTACACGACGGTGGTCGCATCGGCGAGGATCATGAGGGCCCTTCGGGGTAGTGAGACCACGGTACCGGTCACGGGCGACATCGGTGGGGAGGGCGTGGGGGATCGGCCGCGCGGGGTGGCCCGGCGGTGCACCGCGCGGGCACGGCACTCCACTTTCGTCGGAGCTCGCGCAATGTGCCGACGCTAGAGGTGTCGCGTTCGCTCTGCTCCGACGAAACTCGACTGAGGTCGCCGCAGTCGCCGCCCGCCGGGGCGAAGCGCCTCAGCGAACGCCACCCGCGAAACGCTACCCTCGAGACATGGCGACCCCCGACTTCGTACTGGCCCTGCGCGAGAAGATCGGCACGCATCCGCTCTGGCTCACTGGTGTGACGGCGGTCGTCGAGCATGAGGGGCGGCTGCTCATGGTGAAGCGCAGTGACAACGGCGCGTGGACTCCGGTGACGGGCATCATCGACCCGGGTGAGGAACCCGCGGTCGCCGCAGCACGAGAGGTGCTCGAAGAGGCGGGCGTGGTGGCTGTCGCCGAGCGCCTCGCCTGGGTGCATGTGCTGACGCCGATCACCTATCCGAACGGTGATCAGGCGCAGTACCTCGACCTGGTGTTCCGCATGACGTGGGTTTCGGGCATCCCCCGCCCGGCTGATGGCGAGAATACCGAGGCCCGGTGGTTCGCGATGGATGCTCTGCCGCCGCACTCGGAGAGCTTCGCTCAGCGCATCGCCCACGCACTCGGCGCGGGGCCTGCCACGCAGTTCGAGGTCTGAGTCGCGCGGCATCCGTTGGGCGTTTCTGATCCTGCTGACCCTTGGCGCTCTCGTCACGTTCGGAAGCTGACCCTTGGCGCTCTCGTCACGTTCGGAAGTGGTTTCGCGCTCGGCCTAGATGTCGCCGATGTTTACGGCGTCAGTGGCGGGGATCACACGATCTGGGCAGGCGTGCTCTATCTGGCAAGTCTGGCTGCCTTCATCGCGATACCGTTCGTGCTGGCGATCACGATCTCTCGAAGAAGCCCTCGATACGTGCCGCTGACCTGACAAGAGTGGCTGAATCTCAACGGTGGCGAGAGAGTGGCGGCCGCGCGTCGGAGATGCAGCGAGGGTCAGACTGCGCCGCGCTCGGCCAGCAGCCGCCGACGCAACGGCAGATTCACGATCGCCGGCGGCACGTACGCCTGATCGAGGGTGCCGATGTCGGTTCCCGGTGGCACAATCTCGTCGATGCGGTCGAGCACATCGTCGGTGAGCACGACGTCGAGACCGGCGAGGAGGCCGTCGAGCTGCTCCATCGTTCTCGCGCCGAGCAACGCGCTGGTGACGCCCGGGTGCGAGATCGCAAACGCCATTGCGAGGTGGGGCATCGAGAGCGCGGCGTCGCCTGCGAGCACGATGAGTTGCTCCACGGCGTCGAGTCGCCGCTCGTCGCTGAACGAGGTGAGAAATCGTGACCGAATCACGTCAGTCTCCTGCCCGCGCCGTACTCGGCCCGTGAGCATCCCCTGGCCCAGCGGGCCCCAGGTGAGGATGCCCATGCCGTACTGCTGCGCGACAGGAAGCACCTCGCGCTCGATGCCGCGGCTCAGGATCGAGTACGGCGGCTGCTCGGTGCGGAATCGCTCGAGGCCTCGCCGCTCGGCGACCCACTGCGCTTCCACAATGTATGACGCGGGCGTGTTCGACGACCCGAGGGCGCGAACCTTTCCGGCGTGCACGAGGTCCGTCAGCGCAGAGAGTGTCTCGTCGATGTCGGTCTCAGGGTCGAGCCGGTGGATCTGGTACACGTCGATGTAGTCGGTCTGCAGGCGGCGGAGCGAGTTCTCGACGGCCGAGATGATCCACCGTCGCGAGGTGCCTCGGTGATTCACATCGGTGCCGATCGGGCGGCCGAACTTGGTCGCGAGAACCACGTCGTCTCGACGCCCTTTGAGGGCTCGGCCGACGACCTCCTCCGAGTCTTCGTAGGCGTCGGCGGTGTCAATGAGATTGATGCCCGCGTCGAGAGCCTTGTGGATGATCTGAATCGAGTCTTCGGGATCGGGATTACCCACTCGGGTAGCGAACATGAGTGCGCCCAGGCCGTAGGCGCTGACCTTGATGCCGGTACGGCCGAGAGTTCGATACTGCATGGTGGTTTCTCCTATACTTCAGTAAACGGAAGCTCTTTCCGAAACTATACGGAATGGCTTTCCGTTAAGCAATTGGAGGATCATGCGCTCCGACGCACAACGCAACGTCGTCGCGCTGCTGGATGCCGCGAAGACGGTGTTCGCGCAGAGCGGCGTCGATGCGCCGGCGAAAGAGATCACCGACCTGGCCGGAGTGGGGGTAGGCACGCTTTATCGACATTTTCCCCGCCGATCAGACCTCATCGTCGCGGTGCTGCAGAACGAGATCGATGAATGTGTCGACGCCGCCGCCGATCTTGGCGCCACCTTCGAGCCGTGGCAAGCACTCGTGCGCTGGCTCGAGCGATACGCCGAGTTCGTCGGCACCAAACGTGGGCTCGCCTCGGCGCTGCACTCGGGCGACCCGGCCTACGACGACCTGCCGCAGCATCTGCTCGACCAGCTCGAGCCGGCGTTTCAGGCGCTCTTGACCGGGGCCGTGAGCGGCGGCTATGCGCGAGCGGATGTTCGGGCACGCGACGTGCTCACGACGCTTGCCCTCATATCCCACCCGGTGCCGGGTGAGCAGCCGAGTTTCAATCAGCGGATGGCGGGCGTTTTCGTGGACGGGTTGAGGCTGGTCGCGAGCTGATGCTGGCGGCGAGCTGAGGCTGGCAAATCGTGGGGAGTGCGGGCTACGGGTGTCGTCAGGAGTCGGCGACGGTGCCGAGGAGCGCGCAGGCGCGAGCGATGGTCGCCTGGTCTTCGCGGCTGAGTGACTGCAGCCGGGCATCCAGCCAGGCGTTGCGTTGCGCGCGAGCGGCCAGAGCCAACTCGGCACCTTCGGGTGTACAGCTGACGAGTACTTTTCGGCGATCGTGTGGGTCGGGCGTGCGGACGGCATAGCCCGCAGAGGTGAGCCGGTTGACGCTCTGACTCATCGATGCGGGCGCCACGCGGTCGTGCGCGCTGAGCTGGGTCAGCGTTTGCGGGCCGTTCTTCTGCA
>JAODBB010000035.1 GCA_025463745.1 Subtercola sp. | reverse complement strand
AATCATCCGGGTTCGTGAGCGAAATGCTGCCGGTACCGCCCGGGAAGAGCACGGGAAAGACCTCCGCGAACGCGTCTCTCGTGTCGTTGAAGGCGCTCTCGAAGATGAACTTCATCTTGTCGTCGATGTCATCGATGATCGTGAGCAGGTCTTTTCGCGTGTTCGTGAGGTCGGTGAGCTGCTCGGTCAAGAACTTGTGCCGCTGCTCGAGCGCATCGAACTCTTCGAGGGCGAGGGGATTCACGCGACCGAGTTCGGCGAGCATCCGTTCGGCCTTGGCGAGGCGGCGCTTCTGGTCGTCGCGGTCGAAGGCGACGGTGTTCGCGTCGGCGGTGTCTGCGCCTGCGGCGGCGGCGTCGGTGGCAGCGGCAGCGGTGGCGCCCGTGTCGGCGCCGGCAGCGGCGGCAGCGGATGCGCGTGCGTCCGCGCCTCCGACCGACGATGAAGCGTCGAGCGGAATGCGCTGGTCAGGCCCGTATTCGGCAACGAGGTCGTCTTCCACCATGCCGAGCTCGGAGCCGACCCGCTCGAGCACACTCGAGAGGTGCAGTTTCTTCTCGTAGATCTGCAACTCGAGTCCGTGCACATTCTCGGTGATGCCCTGCAGTCGCTCGCGCAGTGCCGACTCCTCACCCCGCAGCTCGGCGAGTTCGGCGTTCTGTTCGGCACGTTCGGCCTCACGCTTGCCGAGATCGAGCCGCGACTCGGCGACCGACCCGTCGACCGAGCTCAGCACCTCGGGAAGGGCTTCGACGACCGAGGTGGCTGCATCCACTTGCCGGCGGCGGATGACCGCACGGCGAGCGGCCTCTTCGGCCGCCGCCCGTTCGGCCTCGAGCTGGCGTTCGAGGTCGGAGACTCGCGCCTGTTCGGCTCGCACGCGTTCACGCGCCGTTTCGAGTCGTAGGCGCGCCTCGAGTTCGCTTTCGCGTGCCGCTTCGAGGGCGTCGAACACGTCATCACGCGAACTCACGTCGAGAATCGGGCGGGGCCGCGAGCGAGCGGCTTCAAGCTCGGCGCGTGCCTTGTCTGCGTTGCTGACGGCGCCCGCAACCGTGTCGCCCGCCAGCGCTCGGCTGCGCTCGAGACGCTCGTATTCGGCCTGGCCTGCATCGACTTGAGCGCGCAGTCTCGAGAGGCGCTCCGCCTGGGCGGCGAGCCGTGAATCGAATTCGCGAAGGGCAGCGAGAGCGTTCGTCGACTGCTGTTTCGCGTTCTGCAGAATGCCGCGCTGTTCGGCGAGGGCGAACTTCGCGCGGTCGATCTCGGCGGTCACCACCTCGAGTCGAGCAGCCGCAGAGTCGCGCTCCGCGACCAGCTCGAGTCGCGAGCGTTTGGCGCCCGATCCGCCGCGCAGCACGTACTCGGTGAGCACATCGCCGTCGCGCGTGATGATCGTGAGCAGGCTGCCCCCCGCACGCGCTACGCCCGCCGCAGCCGCAGCCGCAGCGGCCGCAGCCTGCGCACCGGCAGCCGAGTAAGTCGACTGCGCCGAATTGAGGCCAGTAGACGTGCCGCCATTCGGCGCAGCAGCCTCACGAGCGGTGTCGGGGGTGCCGAGTGGGCTGGCCGTGGCCGAGTCGGCCGCAGTAGCGTGGATGCTCGGCCACGCCGCTCTCGCCGCATTGAGGTCATCGGCGATCAGAGTTGCAGCCAGCAGGGCCCTCACACCCTCGGGGGCCGTGACCACGTCGACCGCCCGCACCAAGCCGCCGTGCGCTCTCTCGTGACCACCCGCACCGCCGTCACCACCCGCACCCCGCGCAGCGCCCGCCGCGTGAGACACCTGCGCCGAATTGAGGCCGGCAGACGTGCCTGTTTGCGGCACAGCGGCCTCACGAAGGTCCACGCGACCGGCGGCGCGCGAAAACGGGGCGGGCGAGAAAGGGGCGGCCACGACGACCTCGACGCGGCCCATGTCGGCGGCGCGCGCCGCCGCGAGCGCGGCGAAGGCGGCAGCGGGGGTCTCGGCCAGAACACCATCGGCGAGGGTGCCGAGCGCCGCCGCGATGGCGGCCTCGTAACCGGGTTCGACCTGCACGTGGTCGGCGAGGAGGCCGAGAACGCCCGGAACTCCTGCGCCGGCGAGCTCACTGGATCCGTCTTTCTGGCCGAGCGCCATGGAGAGGGCTGCCGTCTTACCCGCCAGGGCATCGCGTTCACGCTCGTGGGTGTGCAGGGCATCCCGAAGCTGCTCGATCTCGGCCTCGGCCTCGAAGACGGCGGCCTGCGCGAACTCGTAGGCCTCATCGAGGTCGGTTTCACCCGCGTCGTCGAGCGCGGCCTGAGCCTCGAGCGCCACGAACTCGATCTGCAGGCGCTCACGCCGATCGCTCGCGGCGTCGAGAGCGTTCTGCTGACGCAAGTCTTCACCCCGCACGGCAGCGAGGCGCGAGTTCGCCGTTTCGAGCTGCCCCGTGAGCTTCGAGATCTCGAGATCGTGTTTCGAGACGAGCGCACTCTGTACGGCGATCTGCTCATCGACGGCGTCGAGTGAGGCCCGCACCGCCAGTGTCGCCTTCTGAGCATCCTGCCAGGCCTGCTCGGCAGTCAGCACGCCGCCGGCCAGACGCTCGGCCTCCTCGCGCGCATCGGCGACCATGCCCGGTGTGATGCCCGGGCCCTGGTCACCCGGGCCCGCCTCCGAGCCGAGCAGGGCGAGCCGCTGGTTGGCGAGCGTGAAGAGTCCGCGCAGGCGTTCCTGCACCGATTCGAGGCCGAAAGCAGTGCGACGCGCGAGGTCGACCGCGTCGCCGACCTGCTCCTGCTCGATGCGGGCGATGCGCAATTGGTTCTGTTCGAGTCGCTCCTGCAGCACGATGCGCTCGGTGCGGCGTTCGTTCTCACTTTTGCCGTGCGCGTCGAGGGCGGCTCGCAGCGTGACCACTTCGTCAGCCAGCAGGCGGGCGCGGGCATCCCGAACGATCGCGGCGATGCTCTGAGCCTCTTTGGCGACCTCGGCCTGGCGACCGAGAGGTTTCAGCTGCCGCCTGATCTCACCCGCCAGGTCGCTGAGCCTCGTGAGATTCGCTTGCATGGCCTCGAGTTTGCGCTGCGTCTTCTCTTTGCGGCGGCGATGCTTCAGGATGCCCGCCGCCTCTTCGATGAATCCACGCCGCCCCTCGGGGCTGGCGTGCAACACGGCATCGAGCTGCCCCTGCCCGACGATCACGTGCATTTCGCGCCCGAGGCCGGAGTCGCTGAGCAGCTCCTGCACATCGAGCAGGCGGCACGCGTCGCCGTTGATCGCGTATTCGCTGCCGCCGTTGCGGAACAGCGTGCGACTAATGGTCACCTCGGAGTAGTCGATCGGCAGCGCGCCATCGGCATTGTCGATGGTCAGGATGACCTCCGCCCGGCCGAGCGGCCCGCGCGTCGATGTGCCCGCGAAGATGACGTCTTCCATCTTGCCGCCGCGCAGAGTCTTGACGCCCTGTTCGCCCATAACCCAGGCGAGGGCATCCACCACGTTGCTCTTGCCGGAGCCGTTCGGGCCGATCACGCAGGTGACGCCGGTTTCGAAAGCAAACGTGGTCGGCTGCGCGAACGACTTGAACCCTTTCAGGGTCAGGCTCTTCAAATCCTCCGGTCGACCCTTCTGTTGCGTTCGTTCGCGCCTGCGTTCGTGTGCGTCTACGGTACCCAACAACCTGCACCGATCCGCGCACTGGCGCGCGTCCCGCGATCGCGCCGTGCTTGACATGGATCACGTAAATCGCCCTTCCCGGGCCGGTTTGGGGCGATTTTCGTGATCCATGTGGGGTGGGAAGGGGGCGGGAGGGGGGCGGGAAGGGGGCGGGCGCGGCGCGTAGGGTTGAAGGATGCCACGCACACCCCTGGTCGCGGTCGGCGCCGAACTCGACGCAGGCGAGCTCGAGCGGTATTCGCGCCAGATCCGCCTGCCGCAGATCGGGCTCGAGGGGCAGCGCCGGCTGAAGAACGCGCGCGTGCTGGTGCTCGGCGCGGGCGGTCTGGGCTCCCCCGTGCTGCTCTACCTCGCCGGTGCGGGCGTCGGAACGATCGGAATCGTCGACGAAGACGCTGTCGACGTGTCGAATCTTCAGCGTCAAACCATTCATACGACGGCCGCCGTGGGCACTTCGAAGGTGCGGTCGGCGGCAGCGAGCATCCGGCGCCTGAATCCGCTGGTGAACGTCGAGGTGCACGACACGCGGCTCACCGGGCGCAACGCGGCGCGAATTCTGTCGGCGTACGACCTCGTGATCGACGGAACCGACAACTTCGCCACCCGCTACCTCGCCAACGACACCGCTGCGCTGCTGGGCCTGCCCTACGTGTGGGGTTCGGTGCTGCGTTTCGACGGGCAGGTGTCGGTGTTCTGGCAGAACGCGCCCGGGGGCGGCGTGACGTTGCGCGATGTCTTTCCCGTCGCTCCGGGCGACGACGAGGTGGAATCGTGCGCGGTCGCCGGCGTTCTCGGGCCGCTCTGCGCCACGGTGGGGGCGGCCATGGCGACCGAGGCGCTCAAGTTGATCGTGGGCTTCGGCGAGCTGCTGCTGGGGCGCATGCTGGTGGTGGATGCTCTAGACGGCAGCTACACGAACGTTCCGTTTCAGCGGCCCGCCCCCGCCACTTCCCAAGCCCCGACCGAAGGAACAGCTATGACCGACGACAGCGCTGCCACGCCCCAACCCGCCCCCACGGCGGCCCCGGCCTCGATTTCGCCCACCGAGCTCGCCGCACGACTGGCCGCCCGGGAGGAGGGCACCGACGACTTCGTGCTCGTCGACGTACGCGAACCATGGGAACGCGAGATCGTCGCCATCAACGGCTCGGCGCTCATTCCCTTGGCGTCGCTCCTCTCCGAAGCGGCGGCCGAGATCATGCCGCGCGACGAGACTGTCATCGTGCACTGCCATCACGACGGCCGTTCGCGGTACGCCCGCGAAGTGCTGCTGCAATCCGGCTGGAGCAACGTCACCTTCGTCGAAGGAGGCATAGACGCCTGGGCCACCGAGGTCGACCCCGCGCTGCCCCGCTACTGAGCCCTCGCGCACTCACACGGTCAATTCATTGTGCGCAGAAGCACCCTAAGAACCGCGTTAGTGTGCTTCTTCGCAAAGCCGGTCGAGCTCAGCCGCCGGCGAAGGGGGGAAGCACGTCGAGTTCGTCGCCGTTGCGCAGTGGATGCCCCCGGTCTGGTGTCGTGACCCCGTTCACTAAGAACGTGCTGCGCCCGAAGACGGGTATCGCGCCGAACCCGGCTTCGTCGAGCAGGGTGCTGATCGGGCATCCATCTGGCACCTCGCGCACTTCTTCGCCCACACCCGCCGCCGCCTTCGCCGCGGCGAAGTAGCGAACTCGAACCCGAACACGTGCCCGCGTCGGTGCGCCCGCGCCCGCGGCAGCGCCTATCGCACCCACCCCTCACCCACCGATCGCACTCATCGGCCGGTCGGGCTGATGAAACCCTTCCAGACTCATTCCGTGGCCGGACTGCTTGGCCCACATCGCCCTGCGCCACAGGTCGGCGACCGTGTCATCGTCGGCGCCGGCGCGCATCGGGCCGAGCAGATCTGTCTCGGTGTGCGAGAACAGGCAGCTGCGAACCGCCCCCTCGGCGGTGAGCCGGGTGCGGCGGCAGTCGTCGCAGAACGCTTCGGTCACCGAGGCGATGATGCCCACGGTTCCAAGCGACGGGCTCGAAGGTGCCGCGCCGCGCAGACGAACCTGATACAACTCCGCCGGCGCTCCGTCGCGTGGCGCCTCGTCGGGCGTGAGATCGAACCGCACAGACAGACGGCGGCGAATCTCGGCGGCCGTGATCATCACGTCACGATCCCAGATGTGGTCGGCGTCGAGCGGCATCTGCTCGATGAAGCGCAACTGATGGCCTCCGGCGAGCGCCCACTCGAGCAGCTCCGGCCCTTGGCTGTCGTTGATACCCGGAATCAGCACCGCGTTGATCTTCGTGTGCCCGATGCCGGCCACGCCGAGCGCGTCGATGCCGGCGAGCACCCGCTCGAGAAACGGGCGACGCGTGATGAGTGCGAAGGTCTCGGGGCAGATCGAGTCGAGCGAGACGTTCACCCGGTCGAGGCCCGCGTCGGCAAGGGCCGCTGCGCGACCGGAGAGCCCGATGGCGTTGGTGGTCAGCGAAATCTCGGGGCGGGCATCCAGAACTGCAACATCGCGGATGATCTCGACCAGGTCTTTGCGAAGCAGCGGCTCGCCGCCGGTGAAGCGCACCTGCCGAACGCCCAGGTGTTCGGTGGCGAGGCGGGCCAGCCGAACGATCTCATCGCGTTGCATGAGCTTCGGGGTAGGCAGAAACGGCAACCCCTCGGCCGGCATGCAGTAGGTGCAGCGGAGGTTGCACTTGTCGGTCAGCGAGATACGCAGGTCGGTGGCGACTCGGCCGTAGGTGTCGAGCAGCCCGGGCACGAGGCCGCTGCTGGGGCGGCCGCCGAGGGCCGCAGAAGCCGTGGGCGCGCCCGGAACAGCATTCGCCGCACTGCGAATCTGCGGAACACCGAGCATCACCGTCATGACCTAAGCCTACGAGAGCCTCGGCGACCCGAACCCCCGGTTGACGAAAACCACAGCACTCTCTGTGCACCTCGCACCCCTCACAGGGCACCGAGTGGGGCAGGATGGTCGTGTGACCAGGCGCAGCGTGACCGAACACCGAGAGGCAGTGGATGCTCTGCTCGCCACCCTCGGCGAAAACCGTGTGAGCGAGCCGCTCTCCGTCTCGGCCCCCGCCCTGTTGGCCCGGCCGGGCGAGTTCCGCGGGCGCATCCTCGCAGACGATCTGCTCGCACCCACCGACCTGCCCACCTTCGACAACTCGCAGATGGACGGCTATGCCGTCTCCTGGTTCGATCTCGTCACCGCGTCACCGGCCGACCCCGTGCAATTGCTCATCGCGCCGCAGATCGCTGCGGGCGACGAAGCGAGCGTGCTGCTGCCGAGCACGGCCGCGCCGATCATGACGGGCGCGCCGGTGCCGCCGGGGGCTGACGCTATCGTGCCGATCGAGCAGGCGGTGCCGCCGTATTTTCAGCCTGCGCCGGGTACGGGCGGTGCGCAGGCATCGGGCGGCGTCGACGCCCACCCATCCGTCGCCGCCGAGGCCGCAGAAAATTCCACGGCTTCCGTCGCCGCCGAGGCCGCCGACAGCGTCTCCGCCGCCACGGTGCGCGCAGACGAATCCGCTGCGATGGGCGCGCATGACGCCGAGCCTCCGCTGCCCCACCCGGCCCCCACGGTGTGGTTCATCGAGCCGGTGACTCCGGGCACGTTCATCCGCCGCGCCGGCAGCGATGTTGCGGCGGGCGATGTTCTGCTGCCCGCCGGCTGCCCGCTCGGCCCCGCACAGCTCGGTGTGATCGCCGGCACCGGGCTCACCGAGGTGAATGTGCTGCGGCGCATCCGCGTTCTGCTCATCTCCACCGGGCACGAGATCCGCGACGCCGGCAGCACACTCGGACCCGGCCAGATCTTCGACTCGAACAGCGTGTCGATGAGTCTCGCGCTACTCGAGGCCGGGTGCGAGGTCACCGCCGTTCCATGCCGATCTGATGACGCAGACGTGCTGCTGGGCATCC
The DNA here is from genome assembly GCA_025463745.1 of Subtercola sp. GTDB lineage: Bacteria > Actinomycetota > Actinomycetes > Actinomycetales > Microbacteriaceae > Subtercola. The sequence continues at coordinate 5,425 of JAODBB010000035.1, read as the reverse complement.
TGAGCGAGCACGCATCGGCCGCAGATCTCGTCATCACCATCGGCGGAGTCAGCGCCGGAGCGCGCGAGGTCGTGCGCGACGCGCTCGGCACCCTCGGCGTCGAGTTCGGCAAGGTCGCGATGCAGCCCGGCGGGCCTCAGGGGTTCGGCGTCGCGACACTGCCCGTCGCGCCGGCGACGGCGGCTGAGGCTCCACCTGCAGCGGCCCCGGCTACGGCGTCAGCGACGACCCCGGCAACGGCCGGGGTCAACACGGCTCCGGATGCCGCACCCACGCCCCCGGCCTCGATCACCCTGCCCGTACTGTGCCTCCCCGGCAACCCCGTGAGCGCGCTGGTCTCATTCGAGATGTTCGTGCGCCCGGCCCTTCGGCGGCTGTCGCACAGCGAGCCGAGCGAGCGCGTGCGTGAGGTTGCGATGATGGCCGACCCGGCGGATTCACCGCCCGGCACGTACCAAGTGCGCCGCGGTTTCGTGGCGGAAGACGGCACCGTTGCGCTGATCGGCGGCCCGAGCTCGCACCTGCTGCACTCGTACGCGTCGTCGAACGCGCTGGTGCACATTCCCGCCGATGTCGAACGCCTCGACGTCGGCGACCCCGTGATGGTGTGGAGAATCGATGACTGACCAGACCCCGCAACCCACCGCCCTCACCCACGAGCGCCCCGACGGCGCAGTGCTCATGGTCGATGTCACCGACAAACCCGTCACCAAGCGCACCGCTCGCGCCACCGCCACGCTCATCACGAGGCCCGACGTGATCGACCTGCTCGTCGCCGGCGACCTGCCGAAGGGCGAAGCTTTGGCAACCGCTCGCATCGCCGGAATCATGGGCGCCAAGCAGACGTCAGCGCTCATTCCGCTCTGCCATCCTCTGCCGCTCTCGGGAGCGACTGTCGATTTCGAGACCCAGGCAGACCGCGTCATCATCGAGACGAGCGTCAAGACCACCGGCGTCACCGGGGTCGAGATGGAGGCGCTGACCGCAGCATCCATCGCCGCCCTGACGCTTTACGACATGATCAAGGCCGTCGACAAACACGCGCAGATCACCGACCTCCGCGTGCTCTCGAAAACCGGCGGCAAAAGCGGCGACTGGGTGCACGAATGACACCGGTGCCAGCCACGTCGGCTACGCCAGACCGAACGCCCGGCCCCGAGCGCCACGCCGCAGGGGGCCTTTCGCTGCACGACGCACGCGTGACCACACTGAATCTTTCGCCTGCACCGACACCCGCGAACGGAACGCAGTCGTGAACACCCCGCAACCGCAGCCCGCGACCGAACCGAACTCGGCGGCCATCCTCATCGTCTCCACTCGGGCCGCGGCGGGCGTGTACGACGATCTGACCGGCCCTCGCATCGAAGAGTGGCTGGTGAATCGCGGATGGTCGGTACCCGAGCACCTCGTGGTGCCCGACGGGCCCGAGGTGACGACGGCGCTGACGGCGCTGATCGCCGCGCAGCCGAATCTGGTGCTCACGAGTGGGGGAACGGGCATCCACCCCGGCGATCGCACACCCGACCAGACCCGCGCCGTGCTCGACTACGAGATTCCCGGCTTGGCTGAAGAACTGCGCCGGCGCGGTGCACTGAAGGTAACGAGCGCGATTCTGTCGCGCGGGGTCGCGGGGGTGGCGGGCTCGACGATCGTCATCAATCTTCCCGGTTCGACGGGGGGCGTGAAAGACGGGCTCGGTCTGCTCGATGAGGTACTCGACCACATGGTCGACCAGCTGAAGGGGGGCGACCATGCCCGCTGACGAGAGTGCCGAAAATCGATTCGGTGCGAAACCCGGCTCCGAGCAGCACGCAGAAATCGGCGCCGAAATCGACGCCGCAGGCCGCGCGGAAAGGAGCAGCGAAGGCGGCGCTCTACCCGGCGTCGAAGCTCACATCGAGGGCATCGTTGACAGCTTCGAGTCCGACGACGCCAGCGCCCCCGCGCAGGTCGCCTTCGCGTACGTGAGCGATCAGCCGATCACCGTCGAGTGGTGCGTCGACAACGTGAGCTCGGATGACTCGGGCGCGGTGGTCACATTCAGCGGTGTCGTACGCAATCACGACCACGGGCGCGGTGTTCTGCGATTGAGTTACTCCGGGCATCCCACCGCCGACGAAGTGATGCGGCAGGTCGCCGACGACGTGGCCGCCGCCCACCCGGGCACCCGCATCGCGGTGGCGCACCGGGTCGGCGAACTAGCCGTGGGCGACATCGCGCTGGCAGCGGCCGTCGCTTCGGCGCACCGTGCGCAGGCGTTCGCCGCCTGCGCCGAACTCGTCGACACCGTCAAGGCGCGCGTTCCTATCTGGAAAGAGCAGTGGTTCGACGACGGCACCACCGAGTGGGTCGGCGCGGGCTGACCTGCACACCGCACGCCGCCGCGCCATCGCTACCAGCCGGCACCGCACGCCACCGCGACATCGCCGCGCACAACCCGAGCCGCCGTAACTGGGGCATCCCACCCACTTAGATGCCGACTCCCCCCCCAAACTGGGGCATCCACCGAGCGCGCCGCGTTACACGTTCGACACGTTCATGGTGTTCACTGGCACGGTGGATCTGAACACCGTCACCGACGTCAGGCTTGCCCGCGATCGAACCGATCTGGCCGGCCTCGGCCCGACGGTCGCCCCATTCGCCGGCGGCTCTGCGCTCTACGGCGAGCCCCAGCATCACCTCACCGGCCTCGTCGACCTGATGACCTTCGGCTGGCCCTCGCTCACCGTCACAGATGACGGCCTCGAAATCGCCGCGACCTGCACGCTGGCCGAACTCTCCCGCCTCGCCGAGCAGCCGGGCTGGCTCGCCCACCACGCCTTTTTCGAATGCTGCACCTACCTGCTCGGCTCGTTCAAGGTCTGGAACGTGGCGACAGTCGGCGGCAACATCTGCGCCTCGCTGCCCGCCGGGCCGATGACCTCGCTCACCTCGGCCCTCGAGGGTGTCGCCCTCATCTGGCGCGCCGACGGCACCGACGAGCGGATGCCCGTGGCCGACTTCGTGACCGGCAACAAGTCGAACGCGCTCACGCCCGGCGACATCCTGCGTTCCATCACCATTCCGCTCGAAGCCCTGCACTCTGCTGTCGCCACGCGTAAGATCGCCCTCTCTCCGCTCGGCCGCTCGGGGCTCGTGCTACTCGGCCGTCTCGGTCCTGGCGGCGACTTCGTACTCACCGTGACGGCGGGCACCGTTCGCCCCGTTCACTTGCGGTACGCGTCGCTGCCCGACGCCGACACCCTCCGCACCGATGTGCTGGCGATCGACGAATGGTTCACCGACCCGCACGGCGCCGCCGACTGGCGCCGCACGGTCAGCACAGTTCTCGCCGCCGAAATTCTCGAGGAGCTTGCATCATGACTTTCACCGTGAACGGCTCCCCCATCGACGCGACCCCGCGTGCCGGCCAAGTGCTCCGTACCTTCCTGCGCGACCACGAGCACTTCGAAGTCAAAAAGGGCTGCGACACCGGCGACTGCGGCGCGTGCTCGGTGCTCGTCGATGGCACCCCCGTTCACTCCTGCGTCTTCCCCGCCTACCGCGCCGAAGGCCGTGACGTCACCACGGTCGCGGGCCTCGGCACCCCCGAGAACCTGAGCCCCGTGCAAGAGCACTTCGTGAATGCGGCCGGATTCCAATGCGGATTCTGCACCGCCGGCATGGTGGTCACCGCCTCCACTCTCGTCGATCATGACGTGGATGATCTGCCGCGCATGCTCAAAGGAAACCTCTGCCGCTGCACCGGTTACCGTTCAGTGCGCGACGCTCTCGCAGGCACCACCAACGTCGTCCATAGCCGACCCACCACCACGGGCATCCGCTCGGTCGGCCGCTCGCAGCGCGCCCCCGCCGGCACCCGCATCGTCACCGGCCGGGAGCCCTACACCCTCGACATCGCCGTACCCGGCCTGCTGCACCTCGTCGTGCTGCGGAGCCCGCACGCGCACGCGCGCATCCTCTCGATCGACACCGCCGCGGCCGAGGCACTGCCCGGCGTCGCCGCCGTCTTCACCCACGCAGACGTGCCGAAGACACTCTTCTCGAGCGCCCGCCACGAGAACCGTACCGACGACCCCGACGACACCCTGATTCTCGACGACGTCGTACGCTTCACCGGCCAGCGGGTCGCCTTCGTGGTCGCCGAGTCGATGAGCATCGCCGAGGAAGCATGCCGTCTGCTCGACGTGCAGTACGAGGTTCTGCCGGCCAACTTCGACCCGGCCAAGGCGCAAGAGCCGGGCATCCTGCCGCTGCACGCCGACAAGAACGGCCTGGAGTCGCGCATCGCGAACCCCGCCACCAACCTCGTCGCCGAAATGCGCGGCGAATACGGCAAGATCGCCGATGGTCTGGCAAAAGCCGACATCACGGTCACCGGAACCTGGCAGACGCAACGCATCTCGGCCAACGCGCTCGAGACCCACGGCACCGTCGGCTGGATCGATGACGACGGCCGCCTCGTGTTGCGCACCAGCTCACAGGTGCCGTTCTTGGTGCAGAAAGAACTCGCGCGCATCCTCGACCTCGATATCAACGGCATCCGCGTGTATTCGGCCCGGGTGGGCGGCGGATTCGGCGGCAAACAAGAGATTCAGACCGAAGACCTCGTCGCCCTGGCGGTGCTCAAAACGGGCCGCCCAGTGCAATACGAAATGACGCGCACCGACGAGCTCACCGTCGTGCCCTGCCGGCACCCTATGACCACGACGGTTACTCTCGGCGCGACCGCTGACGGCCGGCTCACCGCGATCGACCTCACCGTGCTCTCTGACACCGGCGCCTACGGAAACCACGGCCCCGGCACCATGTACCACGCCTGCGGCGAGTCGATCAGCATTTACAACTCCCCCAACAAGCGTGTCAACGCCGAGTGCGTCTACACGAACAACATGCCCTCAGGCGCGTTTCGCGGCTACGGCCTCGGCCAGGTGATCTTCGCGGTCGAATCGGCGATGGATGATCTGGCCCTCCGCCTCGGCATGAACCCCTTCGACCTGCGGCGCATCAACGCCGTCACGCCGGCCGACCCCCTCGTGGTCACCCATGTCGAGGGCGCAGACCTCTCGTTCTCGGGCAGTTACGGACTCGACCAATGCTTCGACCTGGCGCAGTCGGCCCTCGAACGCGGAAACGGGGTCGAGGCCCCGAGCGGCCCGGAGTGGAAGGTCGGCGAGGGCGTCGCGGCCGCAATGATCGCGACCATTCCGCCGCGCGGGCACTTCGCCGACGCCTCCGTGACCCTCGGCCTCGACGGCGTCTACGCCCTCAACTTCGGCACCGCCGAGTTCGGAAACGGCACAACGACCGTGCACTCGCAGATCGCCGCCGAGGCCCTCGGCACGTCGCCCGAACTGCTGCGCATCCGCCAGTCAGACACCGATGCAGTGGCGTACGACACCGGCGCGTTCGGCTCGGCCGGCAC